>JBAVFD010000033.1:0-5130 GCA_049588075.1 Thiobacillus sp. | reverse complement strand
ACCCGCGCGAGACACGCACGCGTCAGCGCAGGCAGCCGCGCATAGCCGCGCGCCGAGCGTTCCGAGAGGCGCGCGTTCGCCAGCATCAGCGGCACCCCCGCCCGCCCGGCCGCGTGGATCAGGTTGGGCCACAACTCGGTCTCCATCAGGATGCCGACGCGCGGCTGCAAGCGGCGCAGGAAGCGGCGCATCGCGCCTGCGTAGTCGTAGGGCAGATAGACGATGCGGGCGAAATCGCCGTACAGCGATTCGGCGGTGGCGCGCCCGGTCGGCGTCATGCAGGTGAGCAGAATCGGGGCGTCGGGATGGGCGGCGCGCAGGGCGGCGATCAGCGGTTGCGCCGCACGCATTTCGCCGACCGACACCGCATGAATCCACAGCGCGCCGGTGACCGACGCGGGACCCAACGCCAGCCGTTCATTCCAGTGCTGCCAATAACCATGCTCGCGCCGTCCGCGCCACAGCAGGCGCAGCGGAATCAGCGGCGCGGCCAGCAGCAGGGCCAGCCGGTACAGGCTCCAGTCGAGGAAAAGACGCAGATTGGGCATCAGCGGATTGTAAGGGAAGCCCGGACAAAGCTTCCCGTTCATCCTTGTCGGGCATGGCAGAGAGGGGGTTCGACAGGCTCACCACGAACGGGGTCGAGAGCCGCGCATCTTCGCACCTGCTCCGCAGGCCTTACACAAGTAATCCAACCCTATAACCCGTTCGGGCTGAGCGTGTCGAAGCGCTTTGCCCGCTCGGATATTCGGTAGCCCCTATGCCCAATCCGCAGGCTGCCAAGTGCTAGAATCGACGCCACTTTTGGAGACCACATAATGAAAATCCTGCTCACCGGCGCCGCCGGGTTCATCGGCATGCACGTCGCACAAATCCTGTTGAAGCGCGGCGACGAAGTCGTCGGCATCGACAACCTCAACGACTACTACGACCCGGCGCTGAAGCTGGCGCGGCTGGAACAGCTCAAGCCCTGGCCCAACTTCCGCTTCCTCAAGGACGACATCTCCGACCGCATGATGATGGAGGACCTGTTCGAGAAGGGCCACTTCGACGCCGTCATCAACCTCGCCGCGCAGGCCGGCGTGCGCTACTCGCTGAAGAATCCGCACGCCTACGTGCAGTCCAACATCGTCGGCTTCGCCAACCTGCTCGAAGGCTGCCGCCACCACGGCGTCAAGCATTTCGTCTACGCCAGCTCGTCCAGCGTGTACGGCGCCAACACCAAGATCCCGTTCTCCACCCACGACCCGGTCAACCACCCGGTGAGCCTGTACGCCGCCAGCAAAAAGGCCAACGAGCTGATGGCGCACACCTACTCGCATCTCTACGGCCTGCCCACCACCGGGCTGCGCTACTTCACCGTCTACGGCCCGTGGGGCCGGCCCGACATGTCGCCGTGGCTGTTCACCAGCGCCATCCTGGAAAACCGCACCATCGACGTCTTCAACCACGGCGACATGATGCGCGACTTCACCTACATCGACGACATCGCCGACGGCACGGTCAAAGTGCTCGACCGCATCCCGCAGGGCAATCCGGCGTTCGACCACAAGCATCCCGACCCGGCATCCAGCCACGCCCCCTACCGCGTCTACAACATCGGCAACCACACCCCGGTGCAGCTGATGGATTTCATCGGCACCATCGAAGCCGCACTCGGCCAGACCGCGAAGAAGAACTTCCTGCCGATGCAGGACGGCGACGTGCAGGCGACCTATGCGGATATCGACGAGCTGGTTCGCGACACCGGCTTCAAGCCGGCGACGACGCTGGAATACGGGATTGGGAAGTGGGTGGAGTGGTATCGAAAGTACACGGGGAAGTAGATCCAGAGAGACGCACTTCTGTTTCATTTAGGATGGACGCTAACGTTAGGCACTTACAATGAAATCACGATGGACACTCTCTAGCACATTGGCCATGTCGCTCTTGCTGTTGATGACCAGTCCGGCTTTCGCACAATCTGACTATCGGTGCGTGATTCAACGCATTGTCACAGCCGAGCAGGCGCCAAACTCAATCTTGACGTTCAATGAACGAAACTACTTAGGTAAAGAATTTACCGTTGAAAGAAACACCGGGCTCATGGCAGGCGCCTTGAAGAATTCATATGTTACAAAGCCCCAAGTAATTGACCCGGGCTCCAAGGGAAACGCATTTAAAGTTGTAACAACCATGCGCCTAGAGCAGGGTGCTGGCGCGGGTTCTAATGTGTATGTGCTCACCATTAACGAGTTCTCATCATCTCCAAAGAAACCTTTTGTCTTCGTCGAAAACGATGAGGTTTTTCTCGGTGTATGCGAGCACTTCTAACAAGGCCTAGTTCTGGGAGCGAAAGCGAACTTTAGGTGTCACAAATGACGTACTCACGGCATCCTGTTCTAGCGCCACTGCATCGGCTGATGGTATTTGCGCAGTCGATCCAGGTGTGTCGGATGATCGAAGGGATAGCCCTCTACCCAAAGCAAACGTTCTGGATCATGACAGTGAACTTGCTCGCTGACGCGACAGCGGTTGAGTGGTGCAAAGTCTTTGGGTCTTGGGACGAAGACACCCATTGGACACGAGTTGTGCCAAAGGAGCGACATGACGAGATTCGCGCAGATCTGCTTAAGGCAATTGGATTCACGCAAACAGAATGGGAAGAGTATCGGAACAGCATCGTAAGTTATCGAGATCAGATGGTCGCGCATCACGATCTCGACGCCACGGTCGCCAAGTACCCACGCTACGGTGTGGCCATCATAGCCGCAAACTTCATGTTTGATCAGCTTCGGAACGTCGCTGATCCCGATTCTCTCGGCGGCATCCCGACTTCGCTTGATCGTTGGTCGAAAACAGTCGCAGGAAACATGAGCGCGATCGTGAGAAAGGCCTTCGAAGCGAGCGCCTCGCTTGGTTCCAATGTACCCACAAGGCCGGCGGTTTGAAACAAAGCGGCGCTCGGGGTAAGGTCTTGCAATAACACATACGCGACGCCCGGCCTACGCTGCCGCCGCCAGATTCTCGGCTGGGATACAGGGCAGTCACGATTTTCTCAGCATAGGCCAAGCCGCTCAAAACAACGCATCACAATGATGCTAGATTTGAGCATTACTCCTGAACGGAACAAACCATGCGCACCACCATCAACCTTGACGACGCCTTGCTGGAACGCGCCCAGTCGCTGTCCGGCGTAGCGGAGCGCTCCGCTTTGCTGCGCGAGGCACTGATCGCTCTGATTCAGCGCGAGAGTGCCCGGTGGCTGGCACGGCTGGGCGGCAGCGAACCTGAACTGAAGCCTGTCCCCCGACGTCGCAGCGACAGCACGTCGTGATCCTGCTGGATACGTCTGTCTGGATCAACCATCTGCGGCAGGGCGATGCGCAGGTGGCTTCGGTTCTGCAATCCGGTCTGGTGCTCAGCCACCCCTTCGTGATCGGCGAACTGGCGTGCGGGCAGTCGAAATCGCGTGCCGAGATTCTGGGGCTGCTGACCGCCTTGCCGCCGGCACGGGTGGTACAGGAGCAGGAAGTGTTGTTCTTTATCGAACGCCATGGCCTGATGGGGCGCGGCATCGGCTATATCGACGCGCATTTGTTGGCCGCGACCGCCCTCACCGAAGGCGCCCGGCTGGGGACACGGGATAAACGGCTCGACACGCTGGCACATGAACTGGGATTGGCCTACGTGAAGGCCGCGCACTAATACATGCCCGCCACCCTGCACGCCATTCAGGCCGACATCACGACGCTCGCGGTTGATGCCATCGTCAATGCCGCCAACACATCCCTGCTCGGCGGGGGCGGGGTGGACGGTGCGATCCATCGCGCGGCCGGGCCGCAATTGCTGGACGAATGCCGCCGGCTAAGCGGCTGCCAGACGGGCGACGCCAAGCTCACACAGGGCTACCGGCTGCCGGCCCGGTTCGTCATCCACACCGTGGGGCCGGTCTGGCACGGCGGTGAACGGGGCGAAGCGGCATTGCTGGCCTCGTGCTACCGGCGCGCGATCGAGGTCGCGTCGCAGCACGGCCTCCACACCCTGGCGTTCCCCGGCATCAGCACCGGCGTCTACGGCTATCCGGTCGCACTCGCAGCCCGGATTGCCGTAACGACGGTGCGCACGGCTGTGCCGGAATTTCCAGTCATCCGCGAAGTGATCTTCTGCTGTCACTCAGCGGCCGACCTCGCGGTCTACCAGGCGCTGCTGGCTGAAGCGGCGAACTGATCGACGGATCCGGGAAGCAGAAATCGGGTTAGACACGATTATTGTCCAAGCAGATATTCGGCCGACCAGCGAGTTGCCACCCGAGGCTTGACTGACATTATTTAATGTAGCTACATTAAATCCATGCATATCGAGTTCGATCCGGCCAAGGACTTGGCGAATCAGGACAAGCATGGCGTTTCGCTGGCAATGGCGGTCGAGCTCGATTGGGAAGCCGCGCTGGTGTGGGTGGATGAACGGATCGAATACGGCGAAGCGCGCATGATCGCGCTCGCACCAAGAACCGGCGTCCTCTACTACGTGGCCTTTGTTGACCGCAGCCAGGCACGACGCATCATCAGCCTGCGTCGCGACTATCGTCGTGAGGTAAAAAATTATGTCGAAAACAGCTAAGCGCCCTGCCGTGGCGATGCCCACGGTGAAAGAAGACAAGGCAATTACGGCGGCCGCCCGGAATGATCCGGATGCCCCGCCGCTCACGCCGAAGCAATTGAAAAGCATGGTGCCCATGCGCACGCTGCGCGGTCGCCCCAAATCGAACAACAAGAAGTTGCTGGTCTCGGTTCGCTACAGTCCCGAGGTCGTGGCGTATTTCAAATCCACGGGTGAAGGCTGGCAATCACGCATGGATGAAGCCTTGCGCGAGTATGTGGAGCGGCACCGCGCAGCATAGGCATAACCCGCGTCAGCCGGCAAACCGCGCCAGCGCCTCCGCCTGATCCACGCGCTCCCAGGTGAACTCCGGTTCGGCCCGTCCAAAATGCCCGTAGGCAGCGGTCTTCCGATAGATGGGACGGCGCAGGTCGAGGCTTTCGATGATGCCGCGCGGGGTGAGCTTGAAGGTGCAGCGCACCATGTCTTCCAGCTTTTCATCCGGCACGGTGCCGGTGCCGTAGGTGTCGATCAGCAGCGAAACCGGCT
>JBAVFD010000032.1:0-2995 GCA_049588075.1 Thiobacillus sp. | reverse complement strand
GGTCATCGTGCTGATTCTGCTGGCCCGACTGGCGCTGGTGGCCGGCCGCGGCGTGCAGCGCCTGTCGCATGGCCCGGTGCGCTTCGGCCTCGCGCAACTGCTGCGCCACCGCTTCGACAGCACCCTGCAGCTCGGCGCCTTCACCCTGGCCCTGTTTCTGGTGGCCTTGCTGGCGCTGGTGCGCAGCGACCTCATCGCCGACTGGCAGCAGAAACTGCCGCCGCAGGCGCCCAACTACTTTCTGGTCAACATCGCGCCGCAGCAACAGCAAGCGGTCGCCGCGTATCTGGCGCAGCATCGCCTCAAGGCCTCCGCGCTCTACCCCATGGTGCGCGGCCGCCTGGTCAGCAAAAATGGCCGCCCCATCGCCGAGACGCTGCCGCCGGACGCGCGCGACGACAACACCTTGCGGCGCGAGCTCAATCTCACCTGGACCGCCACCCTGCCCGCCAACAATGTCGTGCTCGCCGGGCGCTGGCACGGCGAGCGCCGCGACGCAGCACCCGTAAAGGGTACGCCGGTGGGTGCCCCGCTGCTGCGCAGCGACCCTTCCGCAGCACCCGTAAAGGGTACGCCGGTGGGTGCCCCGCTGCTGCGCAGCGACCCTTCCGCGGAAATCTCGGTCGAATCCGGCATGGCCGAGCGCCTGAATCTGGCAGTCGGCGACCAGCTCGGTTTTCAGATCGGCGACCAGACGCTCGCCGCGCGCATCACCAGCCTGCGCAGCGTGAAGTGGGACTCGATGCAGCCCAACTTCTTCGTCATCTTCGCCCCCGGCCAGCTCGACGCCCTGCCCGCCAGTTCCATCGCCAGCGTCTACGTTCCACCCAGTGCTGCCGGCGTGCTGCCCGGCTTCGTCAAAACCTTTCCCGGCATCACCGTGCTCGCGCTGGACAAACTCATCGCCAATATCGAAGCCGTGTTCGCGCAGATCATCGGCGCGATCCAGCTGCTGCTGGGCTTTTTGCTCGCCGCCGGCATGGCCGTCGTCATCGCCACCCTGCTGGCCAGCCTCGACGCACGGCAGCAGGAAGCCGTCCTGCTGCGCACCCTGGGCGCGCAGCGCGCCTATCTGGCCAAAAGCCTGTGGAGCGAGTTTGTCGCACTGGGATGTCTCGCCGGCCTGCTCGCCAGCGCCTGCGCCGAAATCGCCATGGCGCTGATCGCCCATCGCCTGTTCGAACTGCCGGTGCGCCTGCACCCCTGGCTGTGGCTTGCGCTGCCGGCAGCCGGCGCGCTGCTGGTGGGACTGAGCGGCTGGCTCACCACGCGGCACATCACGCGTGTCCCGCCGATGCAATCGATACGGGCGTTGAGCTAAATGGCGACTGGCTGAGGAATGGCTCTTGCCGGCCCTGAACGGCCGGTCATGGCTTGTTCGCCGAACGTCCGTTTATGCGGTGCCCGCAGTCTTAAAATCCTCTTCCCAGTATTGATGCACTTACCGCACTGGGGCAGGATGCCAACATAAGGCTTTTACACTGCGTCGTTGGATACATAGGGCCTAATGCTCGAAGCCGCACTCCTCTTTATTGCCGCGTTTGCCGCAGCGGCCATCTCCGGCGCGGCGGGCTTCGGCGGTGCCCTGCTGCTGCTACCACTCCTTGTGGCAACAGTAGGCGTGACAGAAGCGGTTCCATTACTGACCATCGCTCAGCTTATCGGCAATCTCTCAAGGGCAGGTTTCGGCTTCTCACAAATCCAGTGGAAGCCGGTAGGACTGTTTCTGCTCGGGGCGGCCCCCCTCAGCATCTTGGGTGCCCTTTCATTCGTACAGTTTCCGAAGGAGTGGGTTACACGCGCAATCGGAGCGGCCATCCTGGTGTTTGTTGTGCTGAAATATTTTGGCGTGTTGAAAATAAAGGGCGGTAGCTCTTTGCTGGTCGTAGGCGGAAGTGTGGTCGGATTTCTGTCGGGTCTGGTGGGCAGCGCGGGGCCGCTTGGGGCCGCCATCTTTTTATCGCTTGGGTTGTCCCCCGTTGCCTACATCGCCAGCGAGGCGACTACCGCACTTGCGATGCATGGCATCAAGGCAGTGGTATACCAGCACTACATTACCCTCGACCGGGAGTTCTGGTTTCTGGCCGCGCTGATGGGGGCCGCGATGATCCTCGGAACGTGGTCAGCCAAGCGAGTCATTGAGCAAATGCCACGTGAAAAATTCCAGATGTTCGTAGCCATCCTGTTGGTGGCAATCGCTGGTTACATGCTGGTTCATGGTTAGCAAGCAGAGCCACCAACCGCCGGTGAGCTTGATCGTTAAATGACTGTTTTCAGCTAACGGCCGGACGTTCTCGACAATCTCGATGACTGGCCGCTCATGGCTGCGAATTCAACCAATCAGCGCCACCGCCTTGATCTGGGCATATATCAGCTGCCCGGGCGTCAGTTCGAGCGCGTGCGCGGAGCGCCGGGTCAGGCGCGCCAGCAGCGGCGAGTCGCCGACGCGAAGCTTGACCAGGGTGAGCGCCGGATGGGCGTCGTCGACGCTGTCTTCCACAATTGCAGGTAGCGTGTTGAGGATGCTGGTGCCGGTCATCGGCGCGCGCGCGAGGCTAACGTCGCGGGCAAGGATGCGCACGCGGGCGCGGTGACCGGGCGGCAGGCCGTGGTCGCGCACCCACAGGCGGCCGCCGGCGAATGCCATGTGCGCCAGATGCCATTTCTCGTCGCGCGCCGCCACCACCGCATCCAGCACCACCCCGGCGTCCTCGCCCAGCCTGATCGGCAGGTCGAGGCGGGCCAGGGTGTCGGTGAGCGGACCGGCGGCCACTGCCCTGCCCGCTTCCATCACCACGATGTGATCGGCCAGGCGCGCCACTTCGTCGGGAGCGTGGCTGACGTAGAGCACGGGGATGTCGAGTTCGTCGTGCAGGCGTTCCAGATAGGGCAGGATGTCCTGCTTGAGCGCGTGATCGAGCGCGGCCAGCGGCTCGTCCATCAGCAGCAGGCGCGGGCTGGTGGCGAGCGCGCGCGCGATGCCGACGCGCTGGCG
>JBAVFD010000031.1:0-25575 GCA_049588075.1 Thiobacillus sp. | reverse complement strand
GCGCTCGAGATCTGGCACAAGGTCGTCGGCCTGCCGCTGGACCGCATCCAGCGCCGCGACGCCAAGGACAACTACTGGTCGATGGGCGTGCCCGGCCCCGGCGGCCCGTGCTCGGAGATCTACTACGACCGCGGCCCCGAGCACGGGCGCGAGGGCGGTCCCGTCGTCGACGAGGACCGCTACCTCGAGGTCTGGAACCTCGTCTTCATGCAGGACGAGCTCTCCGCGGTGCGGTCCAAAGAGGACTTCGACATCCGCCAGCCGCTGCCGGCCAAGAACATCGACACCGGCATGGGCCTTGAGCGCATGGCCGCGCTGCTGCAGGGCGTCGACAACATCTACGAGATCGACACGACCCGCGGCATCCTTGATCGCGCGGTGGAGCTCACCGGCTCGACGTACGGCGTCAACGAGCGCGACGACGTCGCGCTGCGGATCGTGGCCGATCACGCGCGCACGTGCGCGTTCCTCATCGGCGACGGCGTCATCCCCGGCAACGAGGGGCGCGGCTACGTGCTGCGCCGCATCATCCGCCGCGCCATCCGCCATGGCTACAAGCTCGGCGCGCGCGCGGCTTTTTTCCATCGCATCGTGCCCGATCTGGCAGCGGTGATGGGCGAAGCCTATCCCGAACTGGTGAAAGCGCAGAGCCGGGTCATCGACATCCTTCGACAGGAAGAGGAGCGCTTCTTCGAGACCATCGAGCACGGCATGGGCATCCTCGAGGCCACGCTGAAAGCGCTGCCGGCCGGCGGCACCTTCGACGGCGAGCTGGCGTTCAAGCTGCACGACACCTATGGTTTTCCGCTCGACCTGACCGCCGACATCTGCCGCGAGGCGAATGTGAATGTGGACACCGACGCGTTCGACGCCGCGATGGCGCAGCAAAAGGCGCAGGCGCGCGCCGCCGGCAAGTTCAAGCTCGGCGCCGGGCTGGCATATGACGGCGCGGCGACCACTTTCCACGGCTACGACACGCTGACGCACGACGGCACCGTGCTCGCGCTGTACAAGGATGGCGCGCCGGTCGGCCAACTCAACGAGGGCGAGCTCGGCGTGGTGGTGCTCGACCGCACACCCTTCTATGCCGAATCCGGCGGCCAGATCGGCGACCGCGGCGCGCTGCAGAGCACCAACGGCGTGTTCGAGGTGGAAGACACGCAAAAAATCCAGGCCCAGGTGTTCGGCCATCACGGGGTGGTGAAAACCGGCTCGCTGGCGGTCGGCGACACAGTGCTTGCGCGTGTCGATGAGGACGCGCGTGCCCGCACCATGCGCAACCACTCGGTCACCCACCTGATGCACAAGGCCTTGCGCGAAGTGCTCGGCGAGCACGTGCAGCAGAAGGGTTCGCTGGTGGACAGCGAGAAGACCCGCTTCGACTTCGTCCAGCCGAGTCCGATGAGCGACGCGCAGATCCGTGAGGTGGAAGCGCGCGTCAACGCCGAGATTCTCGCCAACAGCGCGACTCAGGCACGCGTGATGACGATCGACGAGGCGCAAAAGACCGGCGCCATGATGCTGTTCGGCGAGAAATACGGTGACGAGGTGCGGGTGCTCGACATCGGCAGTTCACGCGAACTGTGCGGCGGCACGCACGTGGCGCGCACCGGCGACATCGGCCTGTTCAAGGTCATCGCCGAATCGGGCGTCGCCGCCGGTATCCGCCGGGTCGAGGCGACCACCGGCACCGGCGTGCTGGCCTATCTGGACAAAGCTGAAGGAAACCTCGGCGCAATCGCGCAACTGGTCAAAACCACCCCGATGGATGCTGCCGAGCGCGTGGCACAGCTGCTGGAACACAGCCGCACGCTGGAAAAGGAGCTCGATCGGCTGAAATCCAGGCTGGCCGCCGCCCAGGGCGACGAACTGGTGCAACAGGCGGTCGAGATTGCCGGCGTCCGCGTGCTCGCCGCGCAACTCGACAGCGTAGACGCCAAGGCGCTGCGCGAAACCGCCGACAAGCTGCGCGATAAGCTCCGATCCTGCGCGCTGGTGCTGGGCACCGTGGCCGACGGCAAGGTCAGCCTGATCGCCGCCGTCACGCCCGACATCATCGGAAAAATCAAGGCCGGAGAACTGGTCAACTTTGTCGCCACCCAGGTCGGCGGCAAGGGTGGCGGCAAGCCCGACCTGGCCATGGCGGGCGGAAGCGAGCCCACCCAGCTGCCAGCTGCCCTGGCATCGGTGCGAACCTGGGTGCAGAACAAGCTGGCGTAATGGGCGGGTACAGTATTTGCTCATTCAAACCGTAATAGTGTCATCCACACACACGTCGTCCCTATAGCCTGACACCATGAACTCACTGGCCGGTAAACTCGCATCAGGACTCGCCCGCCTCACGCCTTTTGGCAGAGGACACGATGATCCGTTGAACAGCATCAAAGCGGCAACGCGCTGGCTTGAAAATCTGCCGATTGGAGATGCCTTCAAGTGCCAGCAATCCATCCTCAACGAACTCAAGCGCTTTAACGAAAACTCGTCGCAATTCACGAAAGATCGTCTGGCGGTGCTGATGCTGCTGGACGAGAAATCGCAGGATTTGCAGGACACGCTGGTCCGCCAGTATCTGCGCAATCCCCGCATGTCGCGTTCGGTGGAAAGCCAGCTATGGCATGCAGTGTACGGTCTGTATTGGGAGGCCGCGCGCGGCTATCACGCCTTTGCCCTGCATTTCGCGCGGGGATCAGAGAAAAGCCAGCATGAAAGCCAGATTCCGCTGGTCACCCTGCGTGGCATCCGCGCCTTTGGCCAGTTGCTGAAATGGCGTGCGATCCGCTATCAGCCCGCAGGCGAAAAACTCTGGCTGCGGCTGCACAATTTGTATCGCATCGCCGAAAGCGAGGGCTTCCACCGGCAGCCCCAGCAGGTCTACGCTGACGACTCCTCCATGAGTAGTTGCGAGGCCGACTACCTGCATATCCTGATGCTGAATCTGGCCAATTCCGGCACGCTCTATCCCAAGCAGTTCGACCTGCTCGACCACTGGCTGACTGGCTGGCACAAGCTGATCCAACTGGATACGCAACAGAACCCCGACGTGCATCATTTTGTCGTTGACCTGTCGGCGGATCACGGCCCGCGTCGTGTGCGCAAACCCGATGCCGACAAACCGATGCGCTTTTGGGGCACGTCTGCCTTGTTGCTCAAACTGAATGAACTGCAAGCCGCCCTGCGTGAAGGCAGTTCGCCCGCGCAACTGGGACTGACGGAGAACGCCCGCACCAGCGAAAGCCTTGAGCTGCTCGAATACCTGCAACACAAGTGGTCTTCGCTATCCTCCCGCGAGCAACGTCGCGCGCCGCGCGAATCGGTGAAGCGCTTGGTCGATGTCACCCATGGACTCAGCTCCATCATCGGCCAGATCAAGGCGGCCAACGCGCCCGCCAGCGTATCGCCATATGGCACCGGGCTGAACTACAACGAGGCCGACGACGTGCAGGTGTATGGCTTCATCACCGATCGCACGCGTGAACGCGTCTCGCAAATGCACGTTCCGGCCAGCCTGAACTCGCCCGATGTGGAACGCTGGGTGATGCAGGACGCAAGCGAATGCGGCTATGGCGCCATCGTCGAATCCCGTGACAAGGACTGGTTGCGGGTAGGCGCGCTGATCAGCGTCAAATCGCACGATGCCACCTCATGGAAGCTGGGCATCGTTCGCCGTTTGTCACGACTCAACGACGACACCAGTTCGGTCGGCATCGAAACCCTGGCCGAAACGCCCATTCTGGTCATGTTGTACGACACCACCACGTCGTCGAGCTATACGGTAAATGGCGTCGACAACAGCAGCACCAGCCTGCCGCACCCCAGCCTGTGGTTGGCAAGCAGCCCCGGCGGCACGGACAGCGTCATGATCGACCCCGTCCATTACATGCCCGGCAAGGTGTTCCAGGTCCAAGGCGTGCCGGAACACAAATTCATCGCTCTGGGCAAACCGATTGAGCGCAGCGAAGGCTGGATACGCGTGATTGCCGAAGCGGTGAACAACTGACGCAGCCCGTCCTTCCGATCCCTTGCCGCAAACGCCTCATCCGGCTGGCGGCATCAATCTACCCTCGTATCCGGTTTGTCTTTCACCGGGTCTCTGGCACAATCGCCGAAAATCCGACACGCGCACACCCCATCCTCTCCCCGGCAGGGGTTGACGCAGTGGCGGCATTTATGGCCCCGAAGGGGTGCCCCCCGATCTGGAGGATATGTGGCCCAAACCAATAAACCGAGCTTGCTGATCGTCGATGACGATCCGCTGATTTCCGATACGCTCACCTATGTTTTGAGCAAAGACTTCGAGATATCGGCCGCCGAATCACGCGCCCAGGTGAAAAGCCTGCTGATGCAACTGGACGAGCCGCCGCAACTGGCGCTGGTGGACTTGGGCTTGCCGCCACAACCGCACAAACCCGATGAAGGGTTTGCCCTGATCGCCGATCTGCTGGGCATCTCGCCCAGCATCAAGATTCTGGTGCTGTCCGGCCAGAGCGACGAAGCCAACGCACGCCATGCCCGTGCGCTCGGTGCAATCGACTTTATCGCCAAGCCGTGCGAACCCGAGCGGCTGAAATCCCTGTTGTTCAACGCGCTGCTGGTGCAGGACGCCGAACGCAGCGCCGACAAGGCGCCCGCCCCTGCCAAGGACTCCGGCATCGTGGGCACCAGCCCGGCGATCGACAAACTGCGCGAGCAAATCAAGCAGTACGCCGCCGCCCCCTTCCCTGTGCTGATCGAGGGTGAATCCGGCAGCGGCAAGGAACGGGTTGCCTCCAGCCTGCACCAGTTGTCGCCGCGCTCGGCCAAGCCCTATCTGGCGCTCAACTGTGCGGCGATTTCGCCGACGCTGGTCGAGCCGACCCTGTTCGGCTACGCCAAGGGCGCGTTCACCGGTGCCACCAGCGCGCGCGCCGGCTACTTCGAAGAAGCCGAAAACGGCACCCTGTTCCTCGATGAAATCGGCGAACTGCCACTGGAATTGCAGGCCAAGCTGCTGCGCGTGCTGGAAAATGGCGAATACCAGCGCGTCGGCGAAACCCAGCCGCGCTTTTCCAACGCGCGCGTGGTCACCGCCACCAACCGCGACCTGCGCGCCGAAATCAAGGCCGGTCGCTTCCGTGCTGATCTTTACCACCGGCTGTCGGTGTTCTCCATCGCAGTGCCGCCGCTGCGCGAAATGGGCCAGGACAAACTCACGCTGCTGGAACATTTTCGCGATTTTTACGCCCGCGAAGCCAAGAGCCAGGCGTTTACGCTTGACCCCCGCGCCCAGCAAATATGGGAGGACTACCACTTCCCCGGCAACGTGCGCGAGCTGCGCAACATTGCGATTCGCCTGACCACCAAATATCCCGGCATGGCGGTCAACGCCATGCAACTGGAATCCGAACTCGACACCGACCAGGCCTACCCGCAGGAAATTCCGCTCGCCAACGACGGCAAGGCGCTGATCGAACTGGCACGCAAGCAACTGCAGACACTGGCCAATTTCAACCTGGATGTCACCATGCGCCAGTGGGAAAAAGCGTATGTCGAAGCCGCGCTCAACATGACGCACGGCAATCTGTCGCAGGCTGCCAAGCTGCTCGGCATCAACCGCACCACGCTGTATAGCCGCATGCAGACTTACGGCGCCGAATAACCCGTACCCCCCGTGTATCTTGACTATTTCGGTCTAAAAGAAGCGCCCTTTCGCATCACGCCGAATACCGAGTACTGGTATGCCGGCGGCCAGCGCGGGGAAATGCTCGCCGCCCTGCTCTACGCCATCGGCCAGGGCGAAGGCATCATCAAGGTGGTGGGCGAAGTCGGCAGCGGCAAAACCATGCTGTGCCGCAAGCTGGCTGCCCAACTGCCCGCCAGCGTCGACAGTGTGTACCTGGGCAACCCGACCCTGCCGCCCGACGACATGCTGGCGGCCATTCTGGGCGACCTCGGCATCGACGCTCCCGACAATGGCCGCCAGGCGCGACTCGCCCAGTTGAACGCCATCTTGCTGGAACGCCACGAAGCCGGACGGCGCGTGGTGGTGTTTGTCGAGGAAGCGCAAGGCATCGCGCTCGACAACCTGGAGTTTCTGCGGCTGCTGACCAATCTGGAAACCGCCACCGACAAGCTGCTGCAGATCGTGTTGTTTGGCCAGCCCGAGCTTGACGCGCATCTGGCCGAGCCACGCATCCGCCAGTTGAAAGATCGCATCACCCTGAGTCTCAATTTATCGCCGCTGGCCGAACCCGAGGTGGCCGATTACCTGCGCGCCCGCCTCACGGTGGCGGGTTATCGCGGCCCCGACCTGTTTGCGCCTGCGCTGATCACGCACCTGACGCGCCTGTCTGGCGGCCTGTCGCGCCGCATCAATGTACTGGCCGACAAAACCCTGCTGGCAGCCTATGCCGGGCAAACCCATACCCTGACCCCGGCTCATCTGAATGCCGCTGCCGGTGATGCCGAGTTGCAGCCCCGCTTGCACCGGCTTGCCAGCCGTCCTGAATTGCGTCGCTGGGCGTGGTTGAGCGCCGGACTTGCGGCCGTACTGAGCCTGCTGGCATTTATCGCCTGGCAAGCATTGTCGCTGCCCCCGCCCCCGCAGGCGGCCCGTCCGCCCCCTCTCCCGGCTGTCACGCCTGCCACCCGCATGGTCGAACAGGCCCGGCAAACCCAGCACTGGCTTGCCACCGCCGCACCCGGAACCCACGTCATCCAGCTTGCGGCGGTTAAAGAAGCCGCGCAGGCGGCCGTAGTAGTGGGGAGCCTGAATGCCGCCACCCCACAACCGGTGCGCGTGTTACATGGGCTGAGTCACGGCGTCCCCGCCTGGATGATCCTGGCGGGCGAGTTTCCCGATCGCAGCACCGCCGAAGCGGCGTTGCGCAAACTGCCTGCCTCGCCCGTCAACATTGACCCCCTGTGGGGTGACCCGTTTCTGCGCACGGTCGGCAAAATGCGCAGCGTAGTCTTGCCAACAGGATAATGAATCTTGTGTTGAACCGCACCGTGTTTGACCACCCCGTGTTAAATCACGCTGTATTGACGGCGCTGGCACTCAGTGGCCTGGCGCTGGCTGGCGGCTGCACGCCGCTGCAAACCTTCGACACCTCGCCCAACCATATCCAGCAACCCGTCCAGAGTGCCGCGTCAATCGCTCCGCCGCCCGCCCCGGTCAAAGCTGCGCCCACGCTGACCCCGCCCAGGCTGAGCGCGCCGGTGCCGACCTACACCGTGGTGGTCAACGACGTGCCGGTGAAAGACTTGCTGTTTTCCATCGCGCGCGACACCCAATACAACATCGACCTGTTCCCCGGAATCACCGGCCGCGTCTCGCTCAACGCGGTGAACGAACCGCTGCCCTCGATTCTCGACCGCATCGCGCGACAAGCCGATCTGCGCTACGAAACCAATGGCAAAACCATTTCGGTCATGCCGGATACGCCCTATCCCAAAACCTATCGCGTCAATTATGTGAACGTGTCGCGCAACACCACCTCCAGCGTCGGCGTGGCGGCGCAGATCGCCAGCACCGGCAGCAGCATCGGAAAAGCCGGCAGCTCCGGCAGCGGCAACTCATCCGTTGGCAGCGGCAACTCATCCTCTACCACCGTGTCCAGCCTGACCAACAACGACTTCTGGAGCGTGCTGGCAGACAATCTGCGTTCGCTGCTGGCAGGCACACGCGCCATCAAGCAGAGCGGCGAAGAAAAAGCCGCCCGTCTGCAAGCCGAAAAAGAAGCGCGCGCCGAGCGGGTCTCGCAAACCGAGGCCGCCAGTCACGCCGGTGGCGGCGCGGCCACCCTGTTCGCCGCTGCTTTTGGCAATGTGTCTGCTGACAGCAAGAACGATGTCACCGTCAACCCGATGACCGGTACGGTATCGGTACTCGGCACCGCACGTCAGCATGAGGTGGTGCAGCAATATCTAGACAGCGTCACGCAGACGTCCCAGCGCCAGGTGATGATCGAAGCGACCATCGTTGAAGTCAGGCTGAAAGACCAGTTCCGGGCCGGCGTCAACTGGACTGAAGTGTTGAAAGACGCGACCGGCTGGGCGATCAACACCGGCGGCGTCGCGACCAACCTCGCCAACACGCTGAAGCCTTTTTATTCCATTTCCTACCAGAACAACAACGCCAGCCACAATCTCACGGCCACCATCGACCTGCTGGAATCCTACGGCAGCACCAAGGTGCTCTCCAGCCCCAAGCTGATGGCGCTGAACAACCAGACCGCGCTGCTCAAGGTGGTGGATAACCTGGTGTATTTCACCATCGACGTGCAGCAGGGCACCCTCTCCGCCACCACCGGCTTACCGACCACCCTGCCCGTCTACACCACCACGCCCAATACCGTCCCGGTTGGCGTCGTCATGAGCGTCACCCCGCAAATCGGCGACAACGGACAGGTGTCCCTCACCGTGCGGCCGACCATTTCGCGCGTGGTGGGATACAAGGAGGATCCCAACCCGGCGCTCAAGCAGGGCACCAACAACATCCAGAACCTGGTACCTGAAATTCAGGTACGCGAAATGGAATCGTTGCTGCAGGTCAGAAGCGGCCAGACCGTCATTCTCGGCGGCCTGATCCAGGACGACCGCAGCAATGCCCGCGATGGCCTGCCGGTTCTGTCGCGCCCCGAGGGGATCGGCGCGCTGTTCGGTCAGCAGGAGCGCACCAACAGCCAGTCCGAGCTGGTGATTTTTCTGCGTCCTGTGGTCGTTTCCGATCCCAGCCTGGAGAGCAGCGAACTGAGCCAGTACCAGCATCTGCTCCCCGGCGCCCGGAGTGTGCAGTGAGCCTTCTGCTCAAAGCCCTGAAACAGGCTGAAGCAGCCAATACGGACAAACCTGGCGCGGGCAAACCCGAACCGCGCGGGCAGCGGGAAGGCGACCTCGAACTGGAACCCGTGGGCGCGCATGCTGAAGCCCATCAACCCGGTGCGGCCCAGGATCGCGAATGGGTGGAGCCACCCGACCTGCTGTTTGGCAGCAGCGGACTCGCACCCGCAGCCCCTAAACGTGCGCAAACGTTCCGCTGGCCGCAACTCTCGCTGGTGCCGCTTACCGTCCTGCTGGCTGCGCTGATCGCGCTGGGCTACGGCATCTATCTTTATTTTGCCCTGCAGCCGCCGACGGCTGTCACACCGCCTCCCGAGAAAGTCGCAGCACCCGCCGTCGCTCCGGTTGCACCTGTCCCGCTTCAACCCGCCCCGATTGAGCCCATCCTGGTTAAACCCGGCTCGATCGAATCCGCACCTGCCCCCTCGCCTGCGCCGCCCTTGCTGCAAGCAGAACCGGCGCCCACCCCGTCTCCTGAGTCAACCCCACGCGGCACGCCGCACGCCAGACGTTCCGCGCACCCCCCATCTTCTTCTCCAGCCGCACCGCTGCTGTTTCGGCCCGATACGCAAACCTCCGTGCTGAACCAGGCCTACGCCGCCTATCAGCGTGGCGCGCTAGTCGAGGCGCAACAGCTCTACACCCAGGCCGCTGCACGTGGAAACAATGTCGATGCTTTGCTGGGCCTGGCCACGATCGCCAGCGTGCAAAACCGCGAGGCCGACGCGCAGCGCCTGTATCGTGAGGTGCTCGACATCGATCCGCGCAATGCCGCGGCTCAGGGCGCCTTGCTCGACCTGCTGGGCAATAGCGACAGCCAGGCAACCGAAAGCCGCCTCAAGACACTGATCGAGCGCGACCCCAACCCGCAGCTCTACCAGACCCTGGGCAATCTCTACGCCAGCCAGGCGCGGTGGAGCGATGCCCAGGCCGCCTATTTCGAGGCCTATCGCGGTGCCCCCGATAGCGCCGATTACGCCTTCAACCTGGCCGTCAGCCTCGATCAGCTGCACCAGGCCTCCGCTGCGCTGACGTATTACGAAAAAGCCCTCGCCACTCCGGGCGTTCACCGTTTTGAGCGCGCCCAGGCCGAAGCGCGGGTGCAACAGCTGAAGTCAACACAAAGATGAACACCTCTAGAAATCGTAGCGAGCGGGTGTCAGCCGGATGCGCCCGGAGCGCAGAAACCGGAATGTACATAGAAGTACATGAGGATTTCGAGCACCGGACGCGCCCGGATCGCGCCCGCGCAGTAGATTTATAGGGGTGTTCGATGGAGCGCCGTAAAAAACTCCGCATGGGTGAATCCCTGGTCAGTCAGGGGCTCATCACGCTCGACCAGCTGCGCATCGGGCTGAAGGAACAGAAAATCTCCGGCCTGCCGATCGGCCGCCAGTTGACCGCTCTGGGCTTCATGACCGAGGCGGTGCTGCGCGACCAGCTCGCCAACGCGCTCGGCAGCCAGGGCATCGATCTCAGCCAGGTGGTGGCCGACCCCGAAGCGCTGCAACTGGTGCCCGAAGACTTCGCCCGCCGCCACCATCTGTTGCCGATCGCCCACGACGCCGCACGCAACGTGCTGACGCTGGCCACCACCGACATGTTCAATGTCGTCGCACTCGACCAGTTGAAAGCCGCGGTCGGCGGCCAGCTTGAAATCGACACCCTGCTGGCAGGCGAAGCGCAGCTGCTCGAATGCATCGACAAGTTCTACGGTTTTGACCTCTCGCTCGACGGCATCCTGCGCGAAATCGAAACCGGCGAGGTCGATTACGCCAGCCTCAACCCCGACACCGAGGAATACACCCAGCCGGTGGTGCGGCTGGTCGGTGCGCTGCTCACCGATGCGGTGAAGCGCGAATCCTCCGACATCCACTTCGAACCCGAACACGCGTTTCTGCGCATCCGCTACCGCATCGACGGCGTGCTGGAGCAAATCCGCAGCCTGCACAAAACCTACTGGCCGGGCATTCTGGTGCGGCTGAAGGTGCTGTCCGGCATGAACATCGCCGAAACGCGGGCGCCGCAGGACGGCCGCATGTCCCTGACGCTGAACGGCCGCCCGATCGACTTTCGCGTGTCGTCGCAGCCCGGCATCCACGGCGAAAACCTGGTGCTGCGCATTCTCGACCGTGAAAAGTCCATCATGCCGCTGGAACAGATGGGCTTCACTGACGATGCGCTGCGCGAACTGCAACTGATGATGGCGCGGCCGGAAGGCATCCTGGTCGTCACCGGCCCGACCGGCTCCGGCAAAACCACCACGCTGTATTCGATGCTGTCGCACCTCAACAACGAGACCGTCAACATCATGACGCTGGAAGACCCGGTCGAATACCCGGTCACGCTGATGCGCCAGAGCTCGGTCAACGAAACGCTCAAGCTCGACTTCGCCAACGGCATCCGTTCGATCATGCGGCAGGACCCCGACATCATTCTGGTCGGCGAAATCCGCGACAGAGACACCGCCGAAATGGCGTTCCGCGCCGCCATGACCGGCCACCAGGTGTTCACCACCCTGCACACCAACTCCGCGCTCGGCGTGTTTCCGCGCCTGATGGACATCGGCATCCTGCCCGGCATCCTGTCCGGCAACATCATCGGCGTCATCGCGCAGCGGCTGATCCGCAAGCTGTGCCCGCGCTGCAAGGAAGCCTACACCCCGGACGAGCATGAAGCCCGCATCCTCGGCATCGACCCGGCGCAAGCACCACAGATTTATCGCGCGACCGGTTGCCCGGCATGCAGCCACAAGGGCTACAAGGGCCGACTGGCGCTGATCGAACTGCTGCGGATGGACCCGACGCTGGATGAACTGGTGGCCAACCACGCGCCGCTGCACGAAATCCGCCACGCGGCATTCGAGCATGGCTACCACCCGCTGGCCGAAGACGGCATCCAGCGCGTGAAGGATGGCGTGACCTCGCTGGCGGAAGTGGCGCGGGTGGTGGATTTGACTGGGCGGGTGTGAGGATGGTTTTGGGCGCTTCGCTTTCAGTTGTGCCGTTGCGACGGCTGCGCGTTTCGCAGGCGAAACGCGAAGCCGTAAAAAGAAACGTGTAACCCATGCCCTTCTTCGACTACCGCGCCATCGACCAGACCGGACGCAACGTCAAGGGCGTGCTCTCCGCCGTCAACGACGTCGATCTCGAACTGCGTTTGAAGCGCATGGGGCTCGACCTCGTCACCCTGTCCGAACTGTCGCGGCAATACACACCGCAAGGTCGCGAGCGGGTGACGCGGCGCGACCTGGTGACGTTCTGCATCCACATGCGCTACATCACCCGCGCCGGCATCCCGCTGCTCGATGGGCTGCGCGACCTGCGCGATACCATGGACAAACGCGGCTTTCGCGATGTACTGACCGCCCTGCTGGAAGATCTGGAAGGCGGCAAGGTATTGTCGCAAGCGCTGACGGCACACCCGGCGGTGTTCGGTGCGGTGTTCGTCCACAGCGTCAAGGCGGGCGAACAAACCGGTTTGCTGGACGCGGTGTTCGAGCGCCTGGCCGAATCGCTGAAATGGCAGGAAGAAGTCGCGTCCAAGGCCAAAAGGCTGATGATTTATCCGGCGATGGTACTGGCCGTCGTCGGCGCCGCCATCCTGTTTTTGCTGGTGTATCTGGTGCCGCAGGTGCTTTCCCTGGTACAAACCATGGGGGTGCCACTACCGCTGCCGACGCTGATCCTGATGGCGGTATCGAATGCGATGCGCTCGTACTGGCTGATCGGCCTGTTGCTGATGCTGGCAGTCGGCATCGGCCTGCCGATGTGGGTGAAGAAGAGCGAGGCCGGGCGCGACTGGTGGGATCGCACCCAGTTGCGGTTGCCGGTCATCGGCCCCGTTGTGCAGAAGATCGTGCTGTCGCGCTTCACCAATACGCTGGCGATGATGTACCGCTCCGGGGTGACGGTGCTCGATGCGCTGCGCGCGGGCGAGATGATCGCCGGCAACCGGGTGATCGCCAGCGGGATTCATCGTGCGGCACAGCAGATTGCCGACGGCCGCGGCCTGTCCGAAAGCTTTCAGTCGCTGGCGCTGTTTCCGCCGCTGGTGATCCGCATGTTGCGCGTGGGCGAAACCACCGGCGCGCTCGACGAAGCGCTGGACAACGTAACGTTTTTTTATAACCGCGAAGTGCTCGATTCCATCGAAAACGGCCTCAGGATTCTGGAGCCCGCACTCACCGCCATCCTCGGCCTGCTGCTCGGCGGCATCCTGGTGTCGGTGCTGTTGCCGATTTACGACCTGATCGGGAACCTGCCGCTGTGATACTCAACCGCCGCCTGATTCTGCTTGCCACCCCACGCCAGATCGGCGTGCTCGACTGGCGCCCGGGGCATATGCACTGGCTGGGCGAATTTCCCCACAGCGCGAAAGGCCTGGCCGATTTCCGGCAGATGGTGATCAGGCACGCCGGGCTGCCGGTTTTGCTGGTGGCCGATACGGTAGATGAGGATTACCGCAGCGAGGTGCTGCCGCACGTCAAAGGCCGGGCACGCGATGAACTGCTGACACGCAAGCTCAAGCAGGTGTTCCGCAATGCGCGCTTTCTCGGCGCCTGGCGGCAGGAGCGTGAAACCACCGGTCGCCGCGACGACCGCTATCTGCTGGCGGCATTCGCCGACGCCGACTGGCTGACCCCCTGGCTCAGCGTGCTGCACCGCGAGCGGGTACCGCTGTCCGGCATCACGCCGCTGGCATTGGCGTGCCAGTATTTGCTGGACAGGCTGCGGATACACGAACCCCACACGCTGCTGGTGTTCCGCCTCAGCTATGGTCTGCGCCTGTCCTACTACCAGAACGGTCTGTTGCGTTTTTCCCGCCTGATCGGCGGCGACACCCCCACCCAGCTGCCGGGCAATGCGGCCGACGACATTGCCAAGACGCAGCTCTATCTCACCGGCCAGCGCATCCTGCCGCGCGAGGCGCGTCTGCATGTGCTGCTGTTCGACCCCAGCGGCCAGCTGGACAGCGCGCAAGCCCAGCTCAACGCCGACCCCGCGTTCAGCACACGCCTGCTCGATATCCCGAGCCTCGCACGGGCGCTGCGCATTCCGGACGACTTCCTGCTCGCCACCCCGCAGATTGCGCCGCTCGCTGCCATCGCCGGGGAAGCCTTGCAGCTGAATCTGGCGCCGCCCGAACTGCTGCAGCACCATACCGAATTCCGCTGGCGACGCGCCCTGCATGCGGCGGCGGCGGGGATCGCCCTGCTGGGGTTGGGCATCACCGCCGCCTACTGGCTTTCCGCGCAAGACATGAACGCGCAGGCCCAGCAGTTGAGCCAGCAACAACAGCAATTCGACCGCCGTCATCGCGCCATCGCGCAAACCTTCCCGGCTCAGGCTGCCGCGCCCGAGCAACTGGCGCAAACCGTGACGCTGGCGCGCCAGCTCGACGCCCGCCAGCCCGACATTCATGCGCTGCTCGCAGTCATTGGCCAGGCCTTGCAGACGGCACCCGAGATCGCGCTGGAAAACCTGAGCTGGACCGACAACACCCTGACTGCTGCAGGCGTCGTACAGCTTACGCTCGATGCCGCCGTGACTCCGTTCGACGGCAATTACCGCGCCGCCATGCAGCGCATCGAACGTTTCATGCACACCCTGCAAGCGGTGCCTGCGGTGGAAGCGGTGAGCTTGCGCAGCAGCCCGGTGAACGCCGACTCCAACAGCACCCTGTCCGGCAAAACATTCGACGCCAACCCGGACGCCGCCCCAGACGCACGCTTCAGCCTCAGCCTGTCATACCGCGAAAGCGGACGCCGCGAGGTCAGGCCATGAAGCACCCGCCTTTCCCCGCGCTCAAATTGCCGCTGCTGCTGGTGCTGGTGGCGCTGCTGCTGGCACTGCTCGGGGCATTGTGGAGCCGGGGTCAGGCGCAAGACGCCGCACAGGCCTTGCAACTGCAAAACAGCGCACTCAATGGCGCGCGCCAGCAGCTCGACCGCAGCCGCCAGCAGCAGCAACTGATCGCCACCCATCTGGCCGCTTACCAGGCGCTCGCCGGGCGTGGCTTCATCGGCGCAGAAGATCGCCTGGCCTGGATCGAAGCGGCCCAGCAAGCCAACCGCGATGCCGGACTCTATGGCCTGGACTACCGTCTGACGCCGCGCACATCGTCGCTTTCTGCACTCGCCCAGGGCCTGCCGCTGGGTCAGACCACGATGACCCTCACCCTGCCGCTGCTGGTGGAAACCGACCTCATGCGTTTTCTGGCCGCGCTCAAAGCGCGTGCACCCGGCGTCTATCGCGTACAGGGCTGCGCTTTATCGCGTCTGAACGATGCAAAATTTGCGGCCGCCAACCAGCCGCAGTTGCAGGCCGAGTGCGAACTGCAGTGGTTTACCGTTGCCGGGAACACGGTGGCGGCGAAAAAAGGGGGGCGTTCATGAGGCCATGCATGACCGGAACGTACGCTCGCTCGCTACAGCCAGGGTGGGCGGTGCGTCTCGTCCAGCGGGCTTTGATGACGCTCTGCCTGCCGCTGGCGCTATGCACCGCCGAGGCCAGTCTGGCCGCGCCGGCCGAACTGGGACGCCTGTTTTACACGCCCGCCCAGCGCGCCCAGCTGGAAAGCGCGCGCGCCCACACTGCCACACATGGCGCCCACCCCAGCCAGGCGCCCAGTCCCGACAAAGCGGCATCCCCCCTGCGTTTCGACGGCGTGGTGACCCGCTCCGACGGCAAGTCCACGCGCTGGGTGGACGGCAAGGCACAGCTCGGCACGTCCGGCGTGGCGGGTCTGAAGCCGGGCCAGATACGCCTCGACGGCAGGGTGGTTGAACCCTATCAGGTGCTGCGCCCAAACCAGGCTGAGGCCAGCGAAAAGGAAAGCACGCCATGACCCGTCAGAGCGGCTTCACCCTGATCGAGATGGCCATCGTGCTGGTCATCATGACCATCCTGATTGGCGGCTTGGCGGTACCGCTGTCGGCACAGATTCAGGCACGGCGGATTGCGGAAACGCAGAAAACGCTGGCAGAAGCGCGCGAGGCGATCATCGGCTATGCCATGACCCACAACACCGGCGGGGCCACGCCCCGCCCTTACCTGCCCTGCCCCGACACCGACGGCGACGGGCGCGAAAACCGAACCGGCAACATCTGTACCCTGGCCGATGGCTGGTTTCCCTGGGTCGACCTCGGCACGGCCGCGCAGGATGCCTGGGGCAATCGCCTGCATTACAGTGTCGAAAACCGGGAATATGCCGACAAGTCAAAAGGGATGCCCAACCTGGCCGCATACACGCCGCCATACGCCACCCTGAACTTCAAGCAGATTTGCAGAACCAGCACCTGTGCAGCCGTTGACGCCCTTTATTTGCCGGTGGTGCTGTTCTCGCATGGACCGAACGGATGGGGGGCGCGCAATATCAATGGCAATACGCTGGCCGCCCCGACCAGCGCAGATGAAAAGGAAAACACCAACGCCGACCCCAATTTCGTCAGCCGCGCCCCGAGCAAGGCCGGCGACGCCAGCGGTGAATTCGACGACCTGGTCGTGTGGATCTCGGATGGCCTGCTTAGAAGCCGGGTGTGCCCTACGGGTGGCTGCCCGTAGCTTGCAGGCAGAAACTCACCCGCCCCGCCTGATTGTCGGATAGTTCCAACCGGAACCCCACGCGGGCAGCCTGACGCGCAGCCTGATACAGCCCCACGCCCAACCCGAAATCCGACGCCACCGGACTCAAAAACAGATTGCGCGCCACGTGCTCGGGCGCGGCGGCGCCACTATCGGTTACCGTCAGACTCACCAGCGGATGCAGCGTCAGGCGCGCCTCCACCGCCACACCCGGCTCGCTCTGGCGCTTGCGCAGCGCATTGGTCAACAGGTTGTCGACCACGCTGTCGAACAGATCCTGCGGCACAGGCGTGGCATCGATCGCGTCGGCAAAGAACTGCACATCGTCGTGTTCGTAGCGTGTCTGCAACGCCGCCCACCAGTCCTGCGCCGGCAGGTGGGCCACATCCATTTCGCTCGGCTGCTTGAGTTTATCCACGGTCTGCGACAAGCGCGCCGCCAGTTGCGGCAACTGGCGCTTCATCAGCTCCAGCAGCCGTTCACTGTCTTCCGGGGTGGACATGTCGGCGGCGGCGAGCAGGGTTTTCATTGACTGCAGGATATTCTTCACGTCGTGCGTCAGCCGCGCGCCGGTATCGTGAATCGCCTGGCTGTAGGCCTGTTCGCGCAGCGTCTGCTCGCGCACCTTGGCGGCATAAAAATAGCCCAGCAACTGCGACAGCAGCCGTACATGCAAAGCCAGAGCAGGCGTAAGCGGACGCGCGGATTGCCAGGTCAGGGCGAGGCCATGAAAGGCATGGCTCACGCTGTGTTCGGCCGGTTCGCCAAACCGGCCTTCGCCGCGCGCCGCCTGCCAGCTGCCGCCGCGGATCCAGGTCAACTCGTGCAGATCGGCCAGCGCATCGCGCACGAACGACTCCGGATCGCGCTCGCGTTCGGCGCGCGTCGCCAGCCGTTGCGCCCAGCCTTCGAATGGCAGCCCCACCGACAGCAGATAGCGTGAGGTCACCTGCCCCAGCCCGGCAAACCCGGCACGCGGATTCCACAGCCACGACAGCACCAGCAGCAGTGCTGCCATGCCCAGCAGGGTCTGCACCAGCGCCCAGGCATAACTGACCTTGGCCACCGCCACCACGGCGAATACGCCCAGCGCCATCACCATGATCAGCAGCGACAGCATCAGGCCGTAGATAAAATCGAGCGTGGATGACGTGCTGCGCTGGCGGGTGGCGGGCAAAAACAGAATCACCAGCGGCAGCAGCGGCAAGCCGTAGCGCACCGCAGCCTGCAAGCCATCGGGCAGCGCCGCGCCGCCCAGACTTTGCGGCAGCACCCAGGCCAGCAGCAGTGCCAGCAGGAAGGCCAGCGCCAGCAGGTACGCCCAGCGCGGCCCGCGTTCGTTTTGCGAGGTCGCCACCGCGCCCACCAGCCCCGCCAGAATCGCCAGCCACAGCGCCATCACCCAGGTGCTGTCGACCAGCACCAGCAGCGCCGCCATGGCAAACACCGGCAACGCCAGCCGCGGCTCGATACGCGCCTCGCTGCGCACCAGCGGCTGCCACATCAGGAACAGGCCGTAATGCGCCAGCAGGAACGCACGGGTCACCGTGGATTCGGCGTCGAGCACCACCGCCGCCTGCAGCGCCAGCAGCATCAAGGCGAGCCAGCGCCCGGGCGCCACCTGCGTGAGCCAGGCCGTCAGGGTGGTCAGCCAGGCGAGGCGAGGCGCAACTTCGGTACGTTCAGTCATGGGGGGCGAGAATCGTCAGGAGGGAGAAACACGGCATGACACAGCTATCGGCATCCCACTGCGGAAATGGAGGCCAGCCGCGCCCATGCGCAGCGAAAACTTGACGGAAATCCAGCATCGACGTCGTATCTTCATCAAACTGGCGTTACTCTGGCCCCGTGAAATTTGGATTTTGTCTTTACAATCAATCGACTGCATAACACGCTTGTCTGGCATGCATTTTGCAGAACGCACGTAGGAATACCACTAACGGAGCACATGTCCATGCGTCAGCCTCATTTCCCCCAGCGCCAGTCAGGTTTCACCCTGATCGAAATCGCCATTGTGCTGGTCATCATCGGCCTGCTGCTAGGCGGCATTCTAAAGGGGCAGGAGTTGATCAACAGCGCGCGGGTGAAAAATCTCGGCACCGACTTCCGCAACATTCCGCTGTTCGTTTACGGCTACCAGGATAAATTCAAGGCACTGCCCGGCGATGATTCCGCCGCCGTCGCGCATGTAGGCACGCCGGCCATCACCCCAGGAGCGGGAAATGGCAATGGCGTCATCGGCGGCAACTGGAACAGCACGGCCGCCGCGGATGAGTCCGTTCTGTTCTGGCAACACGTGCGGCTGGCAGGACTCGCGCCGGGAACCACGACGATACCCGCAGCCCTTCCCGGCGATTACAACCCCAAAAACGCGTCCGGCGGCATTATTGGCATCCAGAGCGGCACCACAGTCGCCGCGTCCGCGCCTATTGTCGGTGCGGACGGCAACGCGATCGGCGGGGCGTATGTGATCTGCTCAACCGGCATCCTCGGGAAATTTGTCAAGCAACTCGACTCCCAGATGGATGACGGCAACACCGCGGCGGGCTCGATGATGGCCACCCCGACCACGGGCTACGCAATCGGTGCCGCTGCCACCGCCACCAATGCTATCGATGACGCAGCGACCTACACCGTCTGCATGGGCGTCTAAACCGCTCCAGACACACCAGCCCGCCTGATCGGCGGGCTTTTTTTTACGCCGACGATTCTGCGCCCACCCCCAGGCTAACCCTGCAATACCCTGAACTCCGCCGCCGCCAGCCCATCGGCGGCGCCGCGCAGCATCAGCACATCGCCCACGCGGATTTCCGTGTCGGGCTGCGGATTCACCCCCTTGATTCCCTGACGGCGGATCGCCACCACTTCCACCAGCAATTCGTCCAGCGCCAGTTCTTCCAGCCTGCGCCCCACGGCTGCCGCGCCTTGGGTAATCAGCACGGTATTCAGGCGCGGCTGGGAATGCTGGTCAAGTTCATCGTCGGCGTCGCTGGCGCCACGGAAAAAGCCGCGCATCATGGCATAGCGCGATTCGCGCACTTCGCGGATGCGTTTCAGCACTTGCGACAGCGGCACGCCCAGCAGCATCAACGCGTGCGAAGCCAGCATCAACGAGCCTTCCATCACCTCGGACACCACTTCGGTGGCACCGGCCTCCTTGAGCGCGTCGATGTGGGTATCGTCGATGGTACGCACCACCACCGGCAGTTCGGGCCGCAGTTCGCGCACATGGCGCAGGATGGCCATGCCCGAACGCAGGTCGGAATAGGTCACCACGATGGCCTGTGCGCGGCTGAGTCCGGCCGCGACCAGCACTTCGCGGCGGCTGGCATCGCCATACACCACGGAAGCGCCCGACGCCGCCACCGCGCGGATGCGCTCGGGATCGGCGTCGAGCGCAACGAAACTGATGTCTTCGGCCTCCAGCAGGCGCGCCAGATTCTGCCCGCTGCGGCCGTATCCGCACACGATGACGTGCTTGGACTTGCCGAAAGTCTTGACCGCGATGTCATGCACTTCCTTCGCCTTGCCCGCCCATTCGCTGCCCGCAATCAGCCGCGTCAACACGTCCATGTGGTTGATCAGCAAGGGGGAGAGCAGCATCGACAACACCATCGCCGCCAGCACCGGCTGGGTGATATCGGCGCCCACCAGGTGCAGGTTCGCCGCCTGTGCCAGCAACACGAAACCGAATTCACCCGCCTGCGCCAGCCCCAGGGCGGTACGCACGGCGGTGGGCCGGGTACTGCCGAAAGCCATCGCCAGCCCGGCCACCAGCGCACCCTTGCCGATGACGATCGCTGCAACCAGCAACAATACGTTGCCCCAGTTCTGCATCACCTGCATGAGGTCGAGCCGCATCCCGACCGTGACGAAAAACAGCCCCAGCAGCACATCACGGAAGGGCTTGATGTCGTCTTCCACCTGATAGCGGTATTCGGTTTCGGACACCAGCATGCCCGCCAGAAAAGCACCCAGCGCCAGCGACAGGCCGGCGCTTTCGGTCAGGAACGCCAGCCCCAGCGTGAACAGCAGCAGATTGAGCGTGAAGAGTTCGGGCGACTTGTGCCCGGCCACCCACTGGAACCATGGGCGCATCACGCGCTGGCCGATGAACAGCAGAAATCCCAGCACGACGACCGCTTTCAACAGCGCCAGCCCCAACGTCGCGGCCATCGCATCCGACTCCCGGGCAAACGCCGGGGTCAGGATCAACAGCGGCACCACCGCCAAGTCCTGGAACAACAGCGCGCCAAAGATCTGGCGCCCGTGCGGGGTCTGGATTTCCAGCCGTTCGGCCAGCAGCTTCGACACAATCGCGGTGGACGACATCGACATGATGCCGCCCAGCGCCAGCGCGGCCAGCAGCGGCAGATCGAGCAGCCAGGCAAGGGCCACGGTGAGCGCGATGGTCAACCCGACCTGCGCGCCGCCAAAGCCGAACACCGTCATGCGCATGGTCGTCAGCCGCGGCAGGCTGAATTCCAGGCCGATGGAGAACATCAGGAACACCACGCCGAACTCGGCCAGATAACGCGCCTCGTCGCTGTCCGGAATCCAGCCCAGCGCGGACGGGCCGATGGCAATGCCGGTCATCAGATAACCGAGCAGGGTCGGCAAACGCAACGCGCGTGCCGCTGCTGTCACCAGAACGGCGACGGCGAGCAAAATCAGAACAAGCTGGAGGCTGCTATGCATACGATCTTTCATGGGCTTTAGCCCATAGAAAGTCGGAGTCCTCTTGCAGGGCATACGATCTTTCGTGGGCCTGAGCCCAAGGAAAGTCGGCGTCCCCTGGTTGCGGGACATCGAGGAAAACGCGGCTGGCAAGCATGGCTTTAGTATACTTGCCGACCATGCGCCTCCAACAGACCACACCCGAACATTTGCTCGCACTCGCACGCCAGGTGCTCGACATCGAGGCCGATGCGCTGCGGGCGCTATCCACCCGCCTCGACCACGATTTTGCCACCGCGGTGCACTTGATCCTGGCCTGCACCGGTCGCGTGGTGGTGTCGGGAATGGGCAAGTCGGGCCATATCGGCGGCAAGATCGCCGCCACCCTCGCCTCCACCGGCACCCCGGCATTTTTCATGCATCCGGGCGAGGCCAGCCACGGCGACCTCGGCATGATCGCGCCCAACGATGTGGTGCTGGCGCTGTCGAATTCCGGCGAGAGCAACGAAATCGTCAGCATCGTGCCGCTGATCAAGCGGCGCGGCGCCAAGCTCATTGCGATGACCGGCAACCCCGACTCGACCCTGGCGCGCGAGGCCGACGCCCATCTGAATGCCGCCGTCGACAAGGAAGCCTGCCCGCTCAATCTCGCGCCCACCGCGAGCACCACCGCAGCGCTCGCGCTGGGTGATGCGCTGGCGGTGGCGCTGCTCGATGCGCGCGGTTTTTCGGCCGACGACTTTGCCCGCACCCACCCCGGCGGCAGCCTGGGGCGGCGCCTGCTGATCCATGTGCGCGACGTCATGCACACCGGCGACGCGCTGCCGGCAATCGACCGTGACGCCTCGCTCAAGACCGCCCTGCTCGAAATGACGCAGAAAGGGCTCGGCATGACCGCCGTGGTCGATGCTGCGGGCAAGGTGGCCGGTGTATTTACCGATGGCGATCTGCGACGGGCGCTGGAGCACGCGCTCGATCTGCAACAGGCGCGCGTGACCGACCTGATGACGCACACCCCCAAGACAATCCGTGCGGACGAACTCGCCGTGGCGGCGGTAGAAAAAATGGAAACCCTGAAAATCAACGGCCTGCTGGTGGTCGACGACGACGACATGCTGGTGGGCGCGCTCAACATGCACGACCTGCTGAAAGCGGGGGTGGTGTGATGACCGCCGACCAAATTGCCCGCGCGCTGAAAATCCGGCTGATCGCGTTCGACGTCGACGGGGTGATGACCGACGGCACCCTGTTCATGGCCGACGACGGCCAGGAATACAAGGGCTTCAATTCGCTCGACGGCCACGGTCTGAAAATGCTCAAGGGCAGCGGCGTGCAACTCGCCATCATCACCGGCCGCAGTTCGCGCGTGGTGGAACATCGCGCCCGCAATCTCGGCATCGAAATCGTCCACCAGGGCGCGCACGACAAGCTGGTCGTATACGAAGCGCTGTGCCGGGAACTCAACCTTGCCTGCGAAGCCACTGCCTACATGGGCGACGACGTGGTCGACCTGCCGGTCATGCGGCGCGCCGGCCTGGCGATCACCGTACCCGCTGCGCCCGAACTGGTGAAGGCGCACAGCCACCTCATCACCACCCGCGAAGCCGGCCGTGGCGCAGTGCGCGAAACCTGCGAATTCCTGATGCGGGCGCAGGGCACGCTGGACGCTGCGCTGGCACCCTATCTGAAATGACGCACGCCGCATCCCCCACTGGTGGCTCGAACGCTGCATGAGCGCACGCGGTTCGCTGTGGCTGCCATTGGCCATCCTGTTGCTGCTGGCGGCTCTCAGCTACTGGATTGAGGAAGCCGTGCAACTGCCTGCCAACGGCGAGCAGGCTGCCCATACCGATCCTGAAGGCATTATGGAAAACTTCGATGCGCTGCGCACCGACCCGGCCGGCAATCCGCAATACCGCCTGTTCGCCAAGCGGCTCAAGCATTATTCCGGCAGCAGGCTCACCGAGATGGAGTCACCCCGGTTTGTCCAGCTGGATGCCCAGGCTGGCGAGATCAGCGCAACCTCAACCCGGGCGACCGTTTCGCCCGCGGGCGACGAGGTCAACCTGCTCGGCGACGTCAATGTGGTGCGCGCCGCACATGCCGGACAATCCACCATGACGTTGCGCACGCAGCGGCTGCTTGTGTTTCCCGACCGCAATCTGCTGCGAGCGCCGGGCAGAGTCGATGTTCACGACAACACCCTGGATCTGCGTGCAGGTGCGATGGAATACGACGCCGAACTACGCGTCATCAAACTGACCGGGCGAGTGAACGCCCGTTATCTTTCCGGAGCAAAATGAGCGCCATGAAAACAATGCAGCAAATGGGTTTCTGCGTCGCGCTGTGCGCCAGCCTGCTGGCCACGCCGTCTCATGCCGAAAAAGCCGACCGCGACAAGCCGCTCAACGTCGAAGCGGACTCGGTCACGCTCGACGACATCAAGAAGGTCAGCGTCTACGCAGGCAACGTCATCCTCAGCCAGGGCACGCTGATGCTGCGCGCCGACCGCGTACAGGTGACACAGAACGCCGCCGGCCTCGACAAGGTCAGTGCCGCCGGCAGCCCGGTGACGTTTCGCCAGAAGCTGGATGACAGCGAGGAATTCATCGAGGGTTTTGCCGACCGCATCGAATACAACAACGTCAGCAGCCAGCTTGAGCTGATCGGGCAGGCGCGGTTGCGGCGCGGCGCGGACGAATTGCGTGGCGCGCAGATCTCGTACAACGCCAACACCGAATTCTATAAAGTCACCGGCCAGCCCAACGCCCAGACGCCGTCCGGTCGGGTGCGCGCTGTCATCCGCCCGAAACCGCGCGCCGACCAACCCGCCGTCAAGCCATGAGCCAGATTTCCGTCCAACGCCTGCGCAAGACGTATGGCCAACGCACCGTGGTGCACGACGTCTCGTTCGACGTCAAAAGCGGCGAAGTCGTCGGCTTGCTGGGGCCCAACGGCGCCGGCAAAACCACCTGCTTCTACATGGTGGTGGGGCTGGTCGCGGCGGACGGCGGCAGCGTGCAGATGGATACGCACGACCTCACCCACATGGCGATCCATCAGCGCGCACGGCTGGGACTGTCTTATTTGCCGCAGGAGCCTTCCATCTTTCGCAAGCTGACCGTGGAAGAAAACATCCGCGCCATTCTCGAGCTCAAGCCCTACAATAAGGACGAACAGGAGGAACACCTCAACAACCTGCTCGACGACCTGCACATCGCCCACCTGCGCGAAGCCCAGGCGGTCAGTCTCTCGGGCGGCGAACGCCGGCGCGTGGAGATCGCGCGGGCGCTGGCGATCAACCCACGCTTCATCCTGCTCGACGAACCCTTCGCCGGGGTAGACCCCATCGCCGTGCTCGACATCCAGAAACTGGTGCATTTCCTGATCGAGCGCGATATCGGGGTGCTCATTACAGACCACAACGTGCGCGAAACCCTGGGGATCTGCGACCGCGCCTACATCATCAATGAAGGCCGCGTGCTGATCGCCGGCACGCCCGATCTCATCATCCAGGACGACAACGCGCGCAAGGTTTACCTGGGTGAAAATTTCCGCCTGTAGCCCCAAATCACGCAACTCAATCGCATTGCATTTGTCTCAAGTCAGTATGCATTTTGCCGTAGACAGTACTTATGAAACACAGCCTTCAACTCAAGCTCGGTCAGCACCTTACGCTCACGCCGCAATTGCAGCAGTCGATCCGGCTATTGCAGTTGTCGACGCTCGAGCTGAATCAGGAGCTGGAGCAGATGCTGCAGGACAATCCGCTGCTGGAACGCGAGGAAGAGGACGAGGCGAGCTTTAACGCCACCGAAGCACCCACCCACACGGCCGAAGCCGAAGCCCAGAGCAGCGAAAACGCCGCCGCGCCCGAAAACACCGATCTGGAATCGGCCACCACGCTGGATGATTCCGACTGGAATGATTACAGCGCAGCTGGAGGAGATGACGAGGACAACGACTACGCGCAAGGCTCGGTCGCGGGCGCGAGCCTGCGCGAACACCTGCTGAGCCAGTTGATCGTCAGCCCGCTTACCCTGCGCGACCGTACCCTGGTCGCCGCGCTGATCGACGACCTGGACGACAGCGGTTTCCTCACCCAGCCGCTGGCGGACATCACCGCCAGCCTGCAAACCGAACTCGAGGAACTTGAGCCCGAAGAAGTCGAAACCGCACTCAAGCACCTGCAAAACATGGAGCCGACCGGCGTCGGCGCACGCAACCTGGCCGAATGCCTGAGCCTGCAACTGCGCGCCCTGCCGCCCGGCACCCCGGCGCGCGACGACGCGCTGCGGCTGACCATGGATCACCTCGACCTGCTGGCCGCGCGCGACGTCGGCAAGCTGAAAAAAACACTGGGCATCGACGACCCCGCGCTGCGCGCCGCGCGCGCCCTGATTCTCTCGCTCAACCCGCGTCCCGGCGCGGCGTTCAGCGTGGACGAAACCCATTACGTCATTCCCGACGTGCATGTACGCAAGGTCAAGGG
>JBAVFD010000030.1:0-6005 GCA_049588075.1 Thiobacillus sp. | reverse complement strand
GTGAGCAGGTGGCGCAGTTTGCCGTCTGGAGTGAGTTGTAGGTTCATGCGAGGGAAAGGGTTAAATGGCCGTCGTCGAGGCGAGAGAGATTGATGTTCTGGTGCTTGGGCACGGAAAGCGTGAGGCCGACGAAATCAGGGCGGATCGGCAATTCGTGATCGCCGCGGTCGATCAGCACCGCCAGCCGGATCGAAGCCGGACGGCCGTAATCGAACAGCTCGTTCATCGCCGCGCGCACCGTGCGTCCGCTGTGCAGCACGTCGTCGACCAGCAGGATGTCGCGGCCCTCCAGATCGAACGGCAGGGTGGACGGCTTCACCTGCGGATGCAGGCCGATGCGCGAAAAATCGTCGCGGTAGAACGAGATGTCGAGCGTGCCGAGCGGCACGGTGCATTTCAGCATGGCATGCAGACGTTCGGCCACCCACACGCCGCCGGTGTGGATGCCGACGATGAGGGTGTCGGGCGCGAGCGTGGGTGCGATGGCGTCGACGAGTTGCGCGATCAAGGAATTGGCATCAGGCAGCGAGTTGGCGTCAGGCAATGAGGCGTGCATCAAAAAACCCCTGAAGGATGAGTTGGGCGGCGACGGCGTCCGTCAGCGCCTTGTTTTTCTTGCCGTGAATGCCGTGTGCGTGCAGTTCGGATTCGGCCGCCGTGCTGGTGTGGCGCTCATCCACCCAGAACACCGGCAGGTTGAAACGCGATTCTAATTTGCGGGCGAAGTTTTTGGCCACCCGGGTCATTTCATGTTCGCTGCCGTCGGCGTGGGTGGGCAGGCCCAGCACCAGCAGCACCGGCTGCCATTCGGCGACCAGTTTGGCGATGGCGTCGAGCCGCGCATCGGTGGACTCGGCCTGAATGACCGTAAGCGGATGCGCGATGCCGATCGACAACTCGCCCGACGCCACGCCGGTGCGCTTCAGCCCCAGGTCGAAGGCCAGCACCGTACCGTGGGTCGATTCCGGATTCAAGCGTGCCCGGCTTCTTCGGACAGGCTGGCGAAGTCGATGCCCAGCAGCTTCATCGCGGCGGGCAGGCGGGCTTCGGGGGCCAGGTCGAAAATCACCTGCGGGTCGGCAGCCACCGACAGCCAGGCGTTCTGTTTGAGTTCGTCTTCCAGTTGACCCGCGGCCCAGCCGGCATAGCCCAGCGAGACCATGAATTTTTCCGGCCCCGCGTCCTGGCTCACGGCTTCCAGCACATCCTTCGAAGTGGTGAGGCTGACCGTGTCGTTGACGGCGAGGGTGGAGCTGAAGGTGAGCGGCGGCGTGTGCAGCACAAAGCCGCGTTCGGTCTGCACCGGGCCGCCAAAGTACACCATGTTCTTGTGCAGGCGCTCCGGCAGCGACAGCCCGATCTGCTCGAACAGCGTCGACAGATCGAGCTCGATCGGCCGGTTGATCACCACGCCCAGCGCACCCTGATCGCTGTGGTCGCAGATGTAGGTCAGCGTGCCGTTGAAATTGGGATCGACCATGCCCGGCATGGCGATCAGAAAATTGTGGGTGAGGTTGACGGTATCCATGATTGCGCTCCCATTGTAATCTGCCTCAAATCGGGTCAACACCTTTTTCGACAACACGCTTATTCACTATAGCGACCAGCACAACCCATGCCTGAATACGCCCGCGCCCTCGTCTGGTTTCGCCGCGATCTGCGCGACTATGACCACGCTGCGCTTTACCATGCGCTGAAATCCGCCCGTGAAGTGGTGTGTGCCTTTGTTTTTGATCGGGAAATTCTCGATTCCCTAGTCGAGCGTGCGGATCGCCGCGTCGAATTCATCCATGCCAGCGTCACTGAATTGCAGCGGGCCTTGCAGGCCCGGGGCGGCGGCCTCGTGGTCAGTTACGGGGCAGCGCGCGACGAAATCGTGCAGCTGGCGACCGAGTTCCGGGCCGAGGCGGTATTTTTCAACCACGACGACGATCCTGCCGCGCTGGCGCGCGATGCTGCCGTCGAAGCCGCGCTGCGCGGCCGCGGGTTGGCCGTCCATCACTACAAGGACACGGTAGTCTTCGAACGCGAGGAAGTGCTGACCGCCGGCAAAACGCCTTTCAGCGTGTTCACGCCTTACAAAAATGCCTGGCTCAAGGCGTTGACGCCGTTTTACCTGCACGCCTATCCGGCCGATGCCCATGCCGACCGGCTGGTGCCAGCATCCACGCCAATCCCGGATTTGCAGGACATGGGATTTGCGCCCACCAACCTGCGCGAGTTGCAGCTGCCTACCGGCATGTCGGGCGGCGCGCGTCTGTTCGGCGACTTTCTGCAGCGGATCGACCGTTATCAGGAAGCGCGCGATTTCCCGGCGGTGAAGGGCGTGTCGTACCTGTCGGTGCACCTGCGCTTCGGCACCGTTTCCATCCGCCAGCTGGCCGCCGCGGCGTATCAGCACGGCGGGCGCGGCGCGCAGACCTGGCTGTCCGAACTGATCTGGCGCGATTTCTACCACCAGATTCTCTGGCACCGCCCCGACGTCGCCGGTGGGCATGCCTTCAAGCTGCAGTACGACGCGCTGCCGTGGCCCAGTCCGCCGGGCCATTTCGAGGCGTGGTGCGAAGCGCGCACCGGCTATCCGCTGATCGACGCCGCGATGCGCCAGCTCAACCAGACCGGCTACATGCACAACCGCCTGCGCATGGTCGCCGCCTCGTTTCTGGCCAAGGATCTGCTGGTCGACTGGCGGCTGGGCGAGCGCTATTTTGCCGACAAGCTGATCGATTTCGACCTCGCCGCCAACAGTGGCGGCTGGCAGTGGGCGGCTTCGGTCGGCTGCGACGCCCAGCCGTGGTTCCGCATTTTCAATCCGGTCACGCAGTCGGAAAAATTCGATCCGCAGGGCACATTCATCCGCCGCTATGTGCCCGAGCTGGCTGCGCTGCCGGACAAGTTCATCCACGCGCCGTGGACGCTGGCCGCGACCGAACAGCAGCGGGCGGGCTGCGTCATCGGCCGCGACTACCCGGCGCCGACCGTCGATCACGCCGTGCAAAGGCCGCTCGCGCTGGCGCTCTTCAGGCAGACTGGCGGAAGACGGCCTGAGAACGCGCCCGTGCGCTAAAGTGGCAAGGCGCGGCGCATCGCCGCATCCAGACAAGGAGGTTCCATGGCGGCATGGCTGATTCCCGCGGTCAAGGCAATTCTGCCTTTCGTGAGTCCGATCGTTTCGGCGGCATTGCCGGTTTTCACCACGCGCAAGAGTGACGCGCCCGTGCCTGACCAGAGCAGCGTCCTGCAGCAGCAGATAGCCGAGCTGCAAATGGCGGCCTCGCAGAATGCGCTGCACGTGAAGGAGCTGGCCGAGCAGTTGCAGAAGACGGTGACCACGCTCGAGGCGGGCGCGGCTGTTGCAGAGTCGCGCTTCAGGCGGACAACCGCGCTGTGCGGCGTGGCCATCGTGCTGTCGCTCGCTGCCATCGGAGTTTCATTGGCCGTGTTTTTGTCGCGCTAGTTGTGCGCGTGACAGGCCGGTTGCAGGCCAGGTGAACAAAAAAAGGCCGGGCAATGCCCGGCCTTGTCGAGACGGCTTGAACCGACCGCTTACGCCGCCTTTTCGTGGTGGTAGCCCGTCACGGTATCGACCTCGGTCTTGGAGCCGAGCAGCACCGGCACGCGCTGGTGCAGGCCTTCGGGCGCCAGGTCGAGGATGCGCTCGCGGCCGGTGGTGGCGGCGCCGCCCGCCTGCTCGACGATGAAGGCCATCGGGTTGGCTTCGTACATCAGGCGCAGCTTGCCGGCCTTGGCGGGATCCTTGGTGTCCTTGGGATACATGAAGATGCCGCCGCGGGTGAGGATGCGGTGCACTTCGGCGACCATCGAGGCGACCCAGCGCATGTTGAAGTCCTTGCCGCGCGGGCCGGTCTTGCCGGCCAGGCATTCGTCGACGTAACGCTGCACCGGCTTTTCCCAGAAACGCATGTTGGACGCGTTGATCGCGAACTCCTTGGTTTCGGTGGGAATGCGCATGTTGGGGTGGGTCAGCACGAACTCGCCGACGTCGCGGTCGAGGGTGAAGCCGTTGGTGCCGTGACCGAAGGTCAGCACCAGCATGGTCGAGGACCCGTAGATCGCGTAGCCGGCGCACACCTGCTGGGTGCCGGCCTGCAGGAAGTCTTCGGCCTTGGCGGCGCGGCCGGCGACCGGGGCTTTCAGGATCGAGAAGATGGTGCCGACCGAGATGTTGACGTCGACGTTGGACGAGCCGTCGAGCGGATCGAACACCAGCAGGTATTTGCCGAGCGGGTACTGGTTGGGGATGGGATACACCTCATCCATTTCCTCCGACGCCATCCCGGCCAGGTGGCCGGCCCATTCGTTGGAGCGGATCATGATGTCGTTGGTGATGACGTCGAGCTTCTTCTGCGTTTCGCCCTGCACGTTTTCGGAATCGAGCGATCCCATGACGCCCAGCAGCGCGCCCTTGTTGACGACGTTGGAGATCGCCTTGCAGGCGGTGACGACGTCGTTCAGCAGCGAGGTGAAGTCGCCGGTGGCGCCGGCGGTGCGGCGTTGTTCTTCGATGATGAACTGGGTAAGGGTGGTACCGGTGTGCATGGCAATCTCCAGAAAGGGAATAAACAAATAAGAATATTAGGGTAATCGGGCATTTTATCACGTGATAAAGGCAGTCAATCCATCTGGGTGTCAAGGGGGGTAATGCCATAAAAAAACCCGCCCAGCGGGCGGGTTGAGGGAGGCGGCCGCCTTTCTGACGTGGCGGCGCCGCTCATCACACGATCAAGTGCGTCGCCACACGGCGAAGCCGACCAGGCCCAGGCCCACCAGCAGCATCACCCAACTGTCTGCTTCGGGTACCGGCGAGGTCACCGCCTCGACCTTGAGGGTGCGCAACTTGGCAAAATCGTTTACCTGCGCCAGGCGCGCCGATACGGCGAGCCAGTCGTACGTGCCAGTGAAATGCGACAAATCCACGGTCTTGATGTCGTTGATTCGGCTGGTGTTGTCGAAGGGCGACGCGCTGCCCAGTGCGCCGGGTTTGAGGCCGGCGAGGTTCAGGCTGCCGGTGCCCGCCCACAGGCTGAGGTCGGAGTCGCCGCCGAACTGGAGCAGGGTCAGGTTATCGAGGTGCACCGCGCTGGAAAACCGGAACAGGATGAGGTCGGTGCCGCCCTTGTTGTCGAGCGCGTGCATATTGCCGCTGCTCGAGCAATTGACCCCTTCGCTGCGGTTGCATACGCCCATGCCGTAGCCACCATAGATTTCCAGCTCGGCAGTCTGGTAACGGCCGCCGGGGCCGGTGGTCGACCAAGCGGTGGCGATGGCGGTCAGCCCGTCCAGCGTTTGCGCGTAGCTGTTGCCGAATGCTTCCGGAGCGGGATTGCCGGAAACAAAGGAAAACTCGACCGCAGCGGCCTGGGTCGAGAGCAGGGCCGCGCCGAGCAGGGCGGAACGCAGGGAGAACGACATGACGACTCCTGATGAAAGGAAAGCGAGCACAAGGGCTCTTGGGAAATACTGAGCAATCAGCATTCCAGGCATCGGGGGAAGTCGGCTGTAAAACGGGTTTTTGTTTTTGAAGCCAAGCATGCAACAGCCTGCCGCTCAGGGAGGAAAGCGGCAAGCTGTTGATTGGGTAAGGACTTTGCAGCGGGTCCGGGCTTAGTCGGTGCCGACCAGCTGGTCGGATCGGGTGAAGGTCCAGGTGCGGGTAATCGACAGAATGTCGGTTTTTTTCCGCATGTCATCCGGAAAGGGCGCAAAAGGTGTTGAAAGTTCGACAATTTTGACGGCGGCGGCGTCGAGTATCTTGGAGCCGGACGAGCGGTCAACCTCGACATTCTCGAGGCTGCCATCGACGCGGATCGATACGGTGAGCTTCAGGCTACCGTAGACGCCCTGACGACGCGCGGCTTCCGGATAGTTGACGTTGCCCACCCGTTCAACCTTGGCGACCCAGTCTTCCACGTAGCGCGCAAACGCGTATTCCTTTACGTTCGCGCCGACGAAGGTGCGTTTGGGGCGCTTCTGGTACGTATCCC
>JBAVFD010000029.1:0-2481 GCA_049588075.1 Thiobacillus sp. | reverse complement strand
GCCAGCGCCAGTCCGATGCCGGTGCCGCCCTGCCCGTCCGCACTCGGCAGGCGATGGAATATTTCAAAAATGCGATCGTGGTAGCGCATGTCGAAACCCACTCCGTTATCGTTCACTGCAAAGCGGTAGCCGTGAGCGAGACGGCGACCTTCGATGCGGATGCGCGGCGACACCTGATGACGCGAAAATTTCACGGCGTTGGATAAGAAATTGCGCAGAATCTGCACCAAGCCTTCGCGGTCACACTCCAGCGCCGCTTCCTCGACGCGCTGTTCCAGATCGATCCCTTCGAGCAGTTGCGGATCGATCTCGCTGACCACCTGCCGCACCAGCTGCTGCACGTCGGTACGCACCGGCTTGAGATCGCGCATCTGCGCACGCGAATAGGCCAGAACATCCCCGATCATCTGGTCCATGCGCTGGCTGGCAACCGCAATCAGATCGATATACTCGCGCGCCGCCTGCGGCAGGAGGTTGCCGAATTCGCTCGCCAGCAGACGGCTATAGCCTTCGATGCCGCGCAGCGGCGCCTTGAGGTCATGCGATACCGAATAGGCAAACGACTCCAGGTTGCGGTTGGCGTATTCCAGCTCCCGGGTGCGCACCCTGACCCGTGCTTCGAGTTCATTATTCAGGGTCTCGATTTCCCGCTGGATCGCTTTTTGCGCGGTCAGGTCGCGCAAGCTGGCCGAAAAATATTCCAGCCGCCCCTGCGCGTCGCGATGCGCCAACGCGACCACCGACACCGGCAACGCAAGCGCAGACCCTTCCCGCAGCGTTGCTTCGCCCACCCAGCGACCCCGATCATGCAGTGCGGGCAAAATCTCGGTTTCGAGCAGGCGCGTGGCGTGTTCGCCCAAAAAATCGCGGCTGCGGTACTCCGAAATGTCGGCCTGCCCGGACAGGCCCAGCAGCTTCCGCCCCGCCGGATTCATCTGAATAATCTGGCCGCCCGGCACCATGATGGCGACCATATCGGGGGTGGCCTCGATGATGCGGGCCAGGCGCTCGTGCGCAGCCTCCACCCGCTGATACCGATACTGCGACAGCGCCATGGCGGCAAAGTCGCCCATCGACCCGGCAAAGGCGATATCCTCGTCGCGCCAATCACGCGGCACGCCCGCATGTTCATGGCACACCACGCCCACCACCTCGCCATCGAGCCAGATCGGCGCATCCAGCAAGGAAGCGATCCCCATCGGCTTGAGATAGGTTTCGGCCAGCTCAACTGTCATGGGGTCGTGCAACGCATCGCTCACCGGCAGCGCGCGATTGTTTGCCAGCGCTGCAAAATACGCGGGGTATTCACCTGCATTCAGCGACGGCCCCGGCTCGACCAAACCATAACGGCTATCGAACTGGCACATGCAGTCGAGCACCTGCAGACCCGGCTGCAAACTCCAGATGCCCACCCTGCTCACCCCCATGGAGCGTGCCGCGACCGTGACCACCCGCCCCATCTGACGCGCCAATTGTCCGGATTGCCAGTCGGCGCTGGTCGCAATCTCCCGAATGGCACGGTTGTAGTCGTGCAGCCCGGCAGAGCCAGTCAAACGCCCCATCGTGAGCCCTCCCCCGATATTCCCATTTGCGCAATCATTCGCACCGTGTCCAATGATGCGCGCCTTGCCGCATGGGTTACAAGCGCCGGCCCATGACGCACGCGCCATCGGTTACACTGCCCCTTACCGCCCGCGCAAGAGTCCGACATCCATGAACTTCATCCCCCACAACGCGCTTGAAGAGCAGCTGGTCGCCGTCCATTCCGGCACGCTCGACCCCGAGTCCTTCGTACTGCAACTGATCGATCAACAGCTGTTCATGCCGGTGCGCGACGAGAAAAACCCCATCCAGGGTTTTCAGCGCAGCACCCAGGCCGAGCCGCTGATCATCGAAGACGAAGACGGCGAACGCATCCTCGTCATGTTCACCAGCCCCGAGCGCGCCAAGCCCCTGGTCGAACATTTCCCCGATTTTTCGGGCGGCATCCTGACCGAGTTTTCCTGGCTGCTGCGCCGCATCGGCGGCGGCGTGCCGATCGCGCTCAATCCTGGCTGGGACATTGGCATGGACTTCGACGCCGACATGGTCGGCCAGTTGATCGCCCAACTCCCGCCCGAGCACGCTGCCTGACCCCCGCCGCCCCATCATGCTGTCCGCGCCTGCGCTTGCCGCTTTCCGCTCCGCACTGGGACCGGATCGCATACTGGACGATGCCGCCACGCGTGCACTGTATGCGCACGACGAAACCCCGCACCAGGTCGAACCCGACGCCGTGCTGTTCCCCGCTTCGCACGACGACGTCGTCGCGCTGGCGCGCATCGCCTTCGAACACCGCATCGCCCTGACGCCGCGCGGCGCCGGCTCCGGCAACGTCGGCGGCGCCCTGCCCTCACCCGGCTCCGTCGTCGTCAGCTTCGAATGCATGCGGCGCGTGCTCGAATTCGACCCCGACAACCGGCTCATCGTCGTCGAGCCCGG
>JBAVFD010000028.1:0-3069 GCA_049588075.1 Thiobacillus sp. | reverse complement strand
ATGGCGCAATCCATCGGCGTCCCGGTGACGACTATTTTTCTGCAGGCCGATGTCTGCCGGGCTGACCTGCTGGTTGAAATCGAAGCCTCGGGTGGCCATGCCATCCGGGTCGAGGCCTCCGCGTGAGCGCTCGCCCGGATTCGCTATCCGGCACGCTGCGGTGCTGGCTGCACGGACTGTACGAAACCGGCGCGCTGTGGTTTGGACTGATCCTGCTCGGCATCCTCAGCCTGAGCTGGTCGTCCCTGTCCGTGCCACTGTATTACCTCCTGCCCAAGCGCTGGGCGGTTCCGCTCGGGCGCTGGGGCATCACCACCGGGTTTCGTTTCTACCTCTGGGCGCTCAGCCGGATCGGCGCCTGCCGCTTCGATTTCAGCGCACTCGATTCCCTGCGCGACCAGGGCCCACTCATCATCGCCCCCAACCACCCCTGCATGCTCGATGCGGTGATGGTGATTTCACGCCTGCCCAATCTGGCCTGCATCATGAAAGCCGACATCGTCGACAACGTCTTTCTCGGCGCAGGCGCCCGGATGGCCGGCTACATCCGCAACGACGCGCAGTTGAGCATGATCAAGCAGGCCGTGGCTGAACTCAAAAATGGCAGCCAGTTGCTGCTGTTTCCGGAAGGCACCCGCACCACGCGCTGGCCGATCAATATCTGCAAGGGCACGACTGCGCTGATTGCTGGCAGCGCCAAGGTGCCGATCCAGACCGTATTCATCGAAACCAACTCGGCTTATCTCAGCAAAGGCTGGCCTTTATTCAAACGTCCAGCCATGCCGATCACCTATCATTTCCGCCTCGGCCGCCGCTTCGACCCACCGCAAAAAGCCGGGGTATTCACCGCAGAACTGGAGCGCTACTTTATCAACGCGCTGCGCGATGCCCCGCGTTTTTTGCCACCCGGCGCGCCCGAGGCACCCGGACTCCGCCCCACCCGCCACAGTGGATGATGTCTGATCCCACCTTGTCCACCAGCCATCTGGTGCTGATCCCCAGCTACAACCCCGGCGCACAGGTGTATGCCACCGTGCGCGCCGCACGCGAGCAGTGGCAACCGGTATGGGTGGTGGTAGACGGCAGCAGCGACGGCACCGCCGATGGACTGCAGGAGATGGCGGCGAGCGATCCCAGCCTGCGGGTACTGGTGCTGCCCGAAAACGGCGGCAAGGGCGCAGCGGTTTTATACGGCCTCGATCATGCCGCTGCAGAAGGCTACACCCACGCGCTGACCATGGACTCCGACGGCCAGCATCCGGCCGGGCTCATTCCGGCCTTCATGGCCGCGTCGCAACAGCACCCCGCCGCGATGATCCTCGGCAAGCCGGTGTTCGATGCCGACGCGCCTGCGCTGCGGGTGCAGGGCCGCAAGATCTCCAACGGCTGGGCTAACCTGGAAACCCTGTGGGCGGGCATCGGTGATTCGCTGTACGGCTTTCGCGTCTACCCCATCGAGCCGCTGCGCCAGGTGATGCGCGGCCAGCGCTGGATGCGCCGTTTCGACTTCGACCCCGAAGCCGTGGTGCGCCTGTGCTGGCACGGCGTGCGTCCGGTCAACCTGCCCGCGCCGGTGAAATACCTGCGCGCCGACGAGGGCGGCGTCTCACACTTCAATTACCTGCGCGACAACACCCTGCTCACCTGGATGCATATCCGGCTGGTACTGGGATTTGTGCTGCGTTTGCCGTTACTCTTGCTCAGGCGCGTCAGCCAAGCCTGGATCTGACACGATGACTCCCCCTCACGACACGCATCAGCCTTTATGCATTCCATTTCCACACACACTTGGTTTACACGGCATGACGCGGTTTTATCCGCCCTTGGCGTGTGCCTGTTAGCCGTCCCGGCCAGCGTGTGCGCTCAGGATCACCCCGCTGACCATTGGGAGGTGGCGGTCGAAGCGGGCTATCTGGAAAAGGTCCGGAACAACTCCCCGCTGGACTACGTCATCGTTCCGCTGCAAGTCGCCTGGCGCTCGCCTGCGATGTTTGATCTGTGGAAGGGAGAAAGCGGCGCGCGCCTGGTAGTGCGCAACCGGATGGCGGTCATCCTGGAGACCTATCTGGAAGGCGGCGAAGACTACTATTTTGCGTTTGCAGGCGCGCCCAGCTTCGAGCTATGGAATGCGGAGCAAAAATCCGCGCTGTTTTTTGAAATTGGTGGCGGCGCTGGCCTCACCAATTCAAAAAACATCCCCGGCGGGCAGGGGCAAGACTTCGCCTTCAACTGGTTTACCCAACTGGGCGCACGCCAGCAGTTCAGCAAAAATCAGGCATTCACAGCCGCTGGCTATTTCACGCACCATTCCAATCTGGGCATGACCGATCCCAACCCGGGGATCGACGTTCTGGGCATCAACCTGGGCTGGGTTTGGCAGATTAATTAAACACCCGGCATTTTATCCATCCATGAATTTCTATTTCAGACCGAGCCCACCATGATCCACTCCCCCCATCCGCCCCTCACTGATTACTACGCCAACGAGCAGGAACGGCGCGGCTTCGTACGCAATATTTTCGACCGCACCGCATCCGACTATGACCGCATCGACCGCTTGCTGGCGCTGGGCAGCGGCCCCTGGTATCGAAACCAGGCCTTGCAGCGCGCGGGGCTGACCGCCGGGATGCGTGTCATCGATATCGGCATCGGCACCGGATTGGTGGCGCGCGAGGCGGTGAAACTGACGGGCGATCCTGCTTTGGTGGTGGGTGTCGATCCCAGCCTCGGCATGATGTCGCAAGCCCACCTGCCCGGCGTCCAACTCATCGAAGGGCGCGCCGAAGCCATTCCCTTCCCCGATGCCAGTTTCGACTTTCTCAGCATGGGCTACGCGCTGCGCCACATCGGCGACCTCTCCGCCGCCTTCAGCGAATTCCACCGCGTCCTCAAACCCGGCGGCCGCCTGTGCCTGCTCGAAATCACCAAGCCCGAACGCGCCTGGAGCCAGGCGCTGCTCAAGGCTTATATGCGCGGTGTCGTGCCGCTGCTGGCCCGCCTGATCGGCTGCAGCGCCGAATCGGCCAAACTGTGGCGCTACTACTGGGACACCATCGAAGCCTGCGTGCC
>JBAVFD010000027.1:0-4075 GCA_049588075.1 Thiobacillus sp. | reverse complement strand
GACCTGCCTTTGCTGGTGGTGCTGAACGACAACGACATGTCGATTTCGCCCAACGTCGGCGCACTCAACAATTACCTGGCGCGGCTGATGTCCGGCAAGTTTTATGCGGCGGCGCGCCGCGCGGGTGAAAAGGTCTTGTCGGTCGCGCCGCCGATCCGCGAACTGGCCAAGCGCGCCGAGGAGCACATGAAGGGCATGGTCACGCCCGGCACACTGTTCGAGGAATTCGGCTTCAACTACATCGGCCCGATCGACGGCCACGATCTCGACGTGCTGCTGGATACGCTCTCCAATATCAAGCAACTCAGCGGCCCGCAGTTTCTGCATGTCGTCACCCGCAAAGGCAAGGGCTACGAGCCGGCCGAAACCAATCCCTGCCTGTATCACGGCGTCTCGCGCTTCGACCCGGAGGCGGGCGTCGCCGAAAAATCTGGTGGCAAGCTGACTTACACGCAGGTGTTCGGCGACTGGCTGTGCGACATGGCTGCTGCCGACTCACGGCTGGTCGGCATCACCCCGGCGATGCGCGAAGGCTCGGGACTGGTGCGTTTTTCGCAGGAGTATCCCAAGCGCTATTTCGACGTCGGCATCGCCGAGCAGCACGCGCTGACCTTTGCCGCCGGCCTCGCCTGCGAGGGCATCAAGCCAGTGGTGGCGATTTATTCGACCTTCCTGCAGCGTGCCTACGACCAACTGATCCACGACATCGCCCTGCAAAACCTGCCGGTAATGCTGGCAATCGACCGCGCCGGGCTGGTCGGCGCCGACGGCCCGACCCATGCCGGCAGTTTCGATCTGAGTTATCTGCGCTGCATTCCCAACATGCTGATCGCCGCGCCGTCGGACGAAAATGAATGCCGCCACCTGCTGAGCACTGCGTTCCTGCACGACGGTCCGTCGGCGGTGCGTTACCCGCGCGGCGGCGGCGGCGGCGCCCCCATTGAATCCGGCCTCGATCCGGTCGAAATCGGCAAGGGCGTATTGCGCCGCAGCGGCAACGAGGTCGCGCTCATCGCCTTTGGCAGCCTGGTCGCCCCGGCGCTGGCCGCCGCCGAGGCGCTCGACGCCAGCGTGGCCGATATGCGCTTCGTCAAACCACTGGATCTGGCAATGCTGCGCCAGCTGGCGCACAGCCACCGGCTGCTGGTCACGCTGGAAGAAAACGCGGTGGCGGGTGGCGCCGGCGCGGGCGTGGCCGAGGCGCTGGCCGAACTCGGCCTGGTTGTCCCGATCCTTCACCTGGGCCTGCCCGACACCTATATTGAGCATGGCGACCACGCGAAAATGCTGGCCGGTTGCGGACTCGATGCGGCCGGCATTGAAACCCGAGTGCGCGCCCGCATAACCCTATTACCTGAGTAGTTTACTCAACTATTCCCGCAGTGTAGACTCAGTCTAAACTGTACCCCAAGGAGCCTGCCATGAACCAGATTTGCGACACTGCCGTTTGCATGCCAGACGTACAAAGCTCGGCCGACACCCGGCAAATCGCCATCAACAAGGTCGGCATCAAGAGCATCCGCCACCCGGTGCGCGTGGCCGACAAGACCGGCGGCGTGCAGCACACCATCGCCAACTTCAACATGTACGTGTACCTGCCGCACAACTTCAAGGGCACCCACATGTCGCGCTTCATCGAAATCCTCAACACGCGCGAGCGCGAGATTTCGGTCGAGAACTTCGAAGGCATGCTGCGCCAGATGGTCGAGCGCCTGGAAGCCGAATCGGGCTACATCGAGATGAGTTTCCCCTACTTCGTCAACAAATCCGCTCCGGTTTCCGGTGTGCAGAGCCTGCTCGATTACGAAGTCACCTTCATCGGCGCAATCGAGAACGGGAAATACACGCACACCACCAAGGTGCTGGTGCCGGTGACCAGCCTGTGCCCGTGCTCGAAGAAAATCTCCGACTACGGCGCGCACAATCAGCGTTCCCACGTCACCGTCACCGCGAAAACCAACGGCTTCCTGTGGATCGAAGACCTGGTGCGCAAGGTTGAGGACCAGGCCTCGTGCGAACTGTTCGGCCTGCTGAAACGGCCGGATGAAAAATACGTCACCGAACGCGCCTACGACAATCCGAAATTCGTCGAGGACATCGTGCGCGACGTTGCCGCCGCGATGAACGCCGAACCGCTGATCGATTCCTATGTGGTCGAGGCCGAAAACTTCGAGTCGATCCACAATCACAGTGCGTATGCATTGATCGAGCGCGACAAGACCGTTTGATTTTCGCGCCCGGGGACGGGCTGGCTTTCAGTTGGGCGCGTGCAGGCAGGGTTCCACTGATAGAGACTGAACGCCCCCCGCTTGCCTCGCGGCTATCAGTTTGAGGCGGTTCTAAAGCCTGGCGGCTCAGCGGGCCGACATGTAGCCGCCGCTCGCGCCCGATATAATCCCGCTATTTGTATGGCGTTTTTCTCACCCTCCCTTCCTGCACGCAGCCAGTCCGGACTGGCAGGCGCGGCCGATGCGCTGTACCTGGCCGAACGGGCGCGCACCGGCGCGCCGCTGGTGGTGGTGTGTGCCAGCGCATGGGACGCGCATCGACTCACCGAAGAACTGCGCTGGTTCGACCCCGGGTTGCGGGTGTGTATCTTTCCCGACTGGGAAACCCTGCCCTACGACACGTTTTCGCCGCACCCCGATCTGATCTCGGAACGGCTGGCGACGCTGTACCAGATTTCGCGCGGCGAGTTCGATGTCGCCGTGGTGGCGCTCTCCACCGCGCTGTACCGGCTGGCGCCGCCCGCGTTTCTGGCGGCGCATACATTTTTTCTCAAGCAGAAGGACACGCTCAACGAGGCCGCCTTCCGCGCGCAGATGGCGCTGGGCGGCTATACCCATGTGAATCAGGTCTTCGCGCCGGGTGAATTTTCGATTCGCGGCGGGCTGATCGACCTGTTCCCCATGGGCAGCACCCTACCCTACCGCATCGATCTGTTCGACAACGAAATCGAAACCCTGCGTGCGTTCGACGTCGATACCCAGCGCAGCATTTATCCGGTGAACGAGGTGCGGCTGTTGCCCGCGCGCGAATTTCCGCTCGACGAGACCGGGATCACCCGCTTCCGGCAGAATTTCCGCGAGCGTTTCGAGGGCGACCCGTCCAAGTCCAAGCTGTACAAGGATGTCAGCAACGGCCACGCACCTGCCGGGATCGAGTATTACCTGCCGCTGTTTTTCGAGACCACGGCGACGCTGTTCGACTACCTGCCCGCCACAACAACCTTCATCAGCCACGGCACGCTCGATCCCGCCGGGCAAGCCTTCTGGACCGATGCGCAAAGCCGTCACCGTTTGTTATCAGGCGACAAGGATCGGCCGCTGCTGCCACCCGCCGAACTGTTCCTGCCGACCGATGCATTCTTCAGTCTGGCCAAGGGCTACGCGCGGCTTGACCTGAATCAGGGCAGCGTGGAATCGGGCGAAACCGGGCTGGCCCGCCCGGTTCCGCCCATTTCGGTGGATCGTCGCGAAGCGCATCCGGTCGCCAAGCTGCAGAGGTTTATCGACGGTTTTCAGGGCACGACCCTGATCGTCGCGCCGTCGGCGGGGCGGCGCGAAACCCTGCACGAATATCTCGCCGAGCACGGCCTCCACGCCATGCTGTGCGAAGGCTGGGCCGACTGCCAGCTGCAATCCGAGCGCATTCTGCTCACCCACGGCCCGTTGGCCGAAGGCTTCGTCACCGCTGATGGCCAACTCGCCGTCGTCACCGAAACCGAGCTCTACGCCATCCCGCCGAAAACCCGGCGGGCGCGTGAGGCCCGCGCCACCCAGATCGACAACCTGCTGCGCGATCTGTCCGAACTGAAGCCGGGCGACCCGGTGGTGCACGCGCAGTACGGCGTCGGCCAGTACCTCGGCCTGCTCAACATGGATCTGGGCGACGGCGACACCGAATTCCTGCAGCTCGAATACGCCAGGGGCGACAAACTCTACGTGCCGGTCGCCAGCCTGCACCTGATTTCGCGTTACAGCGGCGCCGGCGAGGGCGCGGCGCCGCTGCACAAGCTGGGCACCGACCAGTGGGAAAAAGCGCGCCGGCGCGCGATGCAGGCGGCGCGCGACAC
>JBAVFD010000026.1:0-9755 GCA_049588075.1 Thiobacillus sp. | reverse complement strand
GACCATGCGCGCGGCGACAGCTACGCGGTGCTGGCGCCGTGGCCGCCCACCGCGCCGCAGCCGGAACACTTTTCGCTGTTCGGCAGGCAGGATGAACAGGGCAGCTGGCGCGAACCCTGGTTTGCCGAGGAAGCCGAGTTGGCGCAGCGCGAATCCGACAACCTGCTGTATGTGGCGCTCACCCGCGCCAAGCAGGGACTGATCGTGAGCGGAGACGCCGACAAGAGCGCCTGGCTGCGGCGGGTCGATGCCGCGTGGCAAGGCCTGAACCTGCCGGCCGACTTGCCGGCTGCCGACGCCGTGGACGCCGCACCCGCAATGCCGATCCCCGCACGCATCGCCGCCCCGGCCATCGGACAGCGGCTGCCGGTGGCCCCCACCAATCCCGCTGCCGCCAGTGGCGAGTTGTTCCATGCCTGCCTCGAACACCATGCGCCGCTTGGCATGGATCCCACCGTTGGTGGGGGCGCAAGCGCCCTTCAGGGGACGCCGCGCGATCTGGCCGCGCTGGCGCAGCGTCTCAATCTTGCGACAGAACTTGCGCGCATCGAAAGCGCTGCCCGCGACCTGCTGGCGCAGCCGCATCTGGCGCGCTTCTTCGATCCCACGCAGTATCGCCGCGCGCACAACGAGCTGACGCTGCTGGATGCCGGCGGCCGGGTGCAGCGGCTCGACCGGGTGGTGGAATTCGACGACGCGGTATGGCTGCTCGACTATAAAACAGGGGACGACAGCCGCGCGGCCAGCGAGGCACAGCTGATCGAGCGCCACCAGCCCCAGCTGGCGGGCTATCAAATGCTGCTCGCCGCGCTGTATCCCGGCCGCCCCATCGAGGCCGCGCTGCTGCTGGCCGATGGGCGGCTGGTCCATCTGCAATAATCCAGGCGCAATCAACCGGGGCAACGAATTGATCGACAAACCTTATTCCGAATCCTGCGAACAGAATCGCGCACCCATTCTGATGGTGTTGCGCGAGGCCTTCGCCGATCGCTGCCAGGTGCTGGAAATCGGCAGCGGCACCGGCCAGCACGCAGTCTATTTCGGCGCCGAACTGCCGCATCTGCGCTGGCAGACCAGCGACGTGCCGCAGCACCATCCCGGCATCCGCGCCTGGCTGGCCGAGATGGCGCTGCCCAATGTGTTGCCGCCGATCACGCTCGACGTGAAGGAGAACGGTTGGCACGGCAGCCGCTACGACGCGGTGTTTTCTGCCAATACGCTGCACATCATGAGCTGGCCGGAAGTCGAGCGCTTTTTCGAGGGCGTCGGCGCGGTGCTGGAACCGGGCGGCGTGCTGGTTGTTTACGGCCCGTTCAACTACGGCGGCACCTACACTTCGGAAAGCAATGCCCGCTTCGACGGCTGGCTCAGGCAGCGCGATCCCGCTTCCGGAGTGCGTGATTTTGAAGCGGTCGATGCGCTGGCCAGAGCTCAAGGCCTTGATTTGCAGCAGGATATCGCCATGCCGGCGAATAACCGCAGTCTCGTCTGGCACAAAATGACCTGAGCGTCCCAATGCCCTTCCGGTTTGCTATAAACAAAACATCGTGAACGCCGGAGAGCGCCATGCGCATTGCCGAACTGATTCAGCGCTGGACCGAAGCAGCACAGGGCAGCACCTCCGTGCGCACCTACGCCGTGCGCCTGCCCCTGCGCGATGCCGCACGGATCGAGGCCTTGCGCGTGATGTACCCCAACCGCAGCGATTCACAGTTGATGGCTGACCTGATCCGCGCCGCGCTCGACGAGCTGGAAGTCGCCATGCCCTACGTCCCCGGCAACCGGATCATTGCCGAAGATGACTACGGCGACCCGATCTACGAAGACCTCGGCCCTACCCCGCAGTTTTATTCTTTGTCGCACGAAATCCTGCGCAAGCTGGCGACCACCCCGGAAAAATAACTGTCGCCAAACTTTACACTTTCGCCCTCTCCAACCCTGCCGGGGCAGACGAAGTGGGCTTGTTTTCTGGCTTCCGGGCGCATGGCACGGGCATTGCTTGGTTATTGGCATAATTTATAACCATAGCGGGAAACATCATGTACATCGGACCTACCCTTCTCTTCGCGGCGTTTGCCAGTCTGTTTTATGTCCCCGGCTTTCTGGACACGACATTCGCCTTGCTGACCCCGCGTCAGCTCGTTTCGGAACTGCTGTTTTCCGTGTTCGGGCTGATCGCGCTGGCGGCGCTGGCGCGCTCGATCGAACTCGACCCGGTGTGGCCGTGGCGTCCCGAATTCCGCCGCGTGATGAACGGGCTGCTGGGGCGCGCGCAGTAAATCCCCCGCCTTGCCGCAGGCCAGCGGCATCAAGCCGGCATAAAATAGCGGCTTCCTGTGCCTTGGGGTCTCCCCCGCGAAGCCGTTATGCCCGTCAACCTCACCGCTCCCGATCCCGCCTCCCTGCTGCCTGTTGCCGGCGTCCGTCTCGGCATTGCGTCCGCCGGCATCAAGAAACCCGGGCGCCGCGACATTACCCTGCTTGAGCTGGCGCCGGGCTCTCGCGTCGCGGGCGTGTTCACGCAAAACCGCTTCTGTGCCGCGCCGGTCACGCTGTGCAGGGGACATCTCGCGGGCGGCGACATCCGTGCGCTCATCATCAACACCGGCAACGCCAACGCGGGCACCGGCGAAGAAGGCTTGCGCCGCGCGCGCCAGACCTGCGAAGCGGTCGCCGCGATCATGGGCTGCGCCGCCGGACAGGTGCTGCCGTTTTCCACCGGGGTGATTCTGGAGCCGCTGCCGGTCGACAAAATCCTGCCTGCGCTGCCCGCCGCCAGGGCCGATCTCGCGCCCCATCACTGGAGCGAAGCCGCGCACGCCATCATGACCACCGACATCGTCGCCAAGGGCGCGTCGCGTCAGGTGCAAGTCGGCGGCAAGACGGTCACCGTCACCGGCATGGCCAAGGGCTCCGGCATGATCCACCCCAACATGGCGACCATGCTCGGCTACGTGGCGACCGACGCGGCGATTGCGCCCGGGCTGATGCAGCAACTGGTGAAGGCGGTCGCCGACGTCTCGTTCAACTGCGTCACCGTGGATGGCGACACCTCCACCAACGACAGCTTTATCCTCATCGCCACCGGGCAAGCGGGCAACGCCGAAATCAGCGATGCAGCGTGTGCTGATTACACGACGCTGAAAGCCGCAGTGAGCGAAGTCGCAATCGAACTCGCGCAGGCGATGGCACGCGACGGCGAAGGCGCCACCAAGTTCATCACCGTGGCCATCGAAGGCGGCCGCGACCACGCCGAATGCAAGCAGATCGCCTACGCCATCGCGCGTTCGCCGCTGGTCAAGACCGCATTCTTTGCCAGCGACCCCAACCTCGGCCGCATTCTTGCGGCGATCGGCTACGCCGGCGTCGGCGACCTCGACGTCAACACCTTGCAGGTGTATCTGGGCGACGTGCTGGTGGCCGAAAAGGGCGGCCGCGCGGCGAGCTACACCGAGGCGCAGGGCGCGGCGGTGATGCAGGAAGCCGACATCACCGTGCGCGTGGTGTTGAATCGCGGGATGGTCAACGCCACCGTGTGGACCTGCGATTTTTCCTACGATTACGTCAAGATCAACGCGGAATATCGCACCTGAACCGCGCTGGCGACGGCAGGACGTCTTATCCGACGCATCCTTGTCGCCCGATCCCACACGCCATCACGGGCAGGAGCCCTTGGCGTCTTTTGCTCCGGCTTTGCACAAGGTCAACCGAACCGCATCATTCACCCAGCAATTCCGCCACTGGGTGCAACTGCTCTATATGCTGGGACACAACTTTCACGATGACGATGATCGGAATGCCCAACAGCATGCCCCACACCCCCCACAGCCACGCCCAAAACAGCAGCGAGACAAACACTGCGGCCATGTTCATTTTGGCAAATCGCCCTGTCATCCAGGTGGCGGCAAACGTGCCGATGAAAGTCGCGATTGTCAGCGATACGCTTGCGACCAATAAGCCCATGGAGAACGAATCGAACTGCATGAAGGCCGCCGTGCCAAGGATGGCTGCGGTGAAGGCGGGGCCCGCATAGGGGATGACATGCAGCAAACCGGCGGCGACGGCCCAGGCGCCGGCATTTTCCAAACCGATCCAATGCAGCACGGTCCAGGTAAGCAGTCCGACCGATACATTGGTCACCAACAGCATGAACATATATTTCTGGATGGAATCGTTGATGTCATCCAGGATATGCAGAGTGATCTTCTTTTTTGACAGTGTCGGTCCCGCGAGCCGCACCAGCTTGCGTTTGTATATATCGCCACCGAGCAGGAAAAAAAACACCAGGAAAAGCACCATCGCCGCTTGACCGATGGCGGCGAGCACTCCCGTCGAGCCGACCCAGAGGAAGTTGCTGAGCTTGAAAGCAGGCGGGTCGATCACGACGTGCGTGATGCGTGGTGTGGGAGGCGCCGACTGGTCGGCTTGGCTGGCCGCCCTTTCGATCGTGTTCGCGGCAGCTTGCACATTCTTCATGTTGCTGCTCTGGCCACTCCGCATCTTGTCGAGCCCCGTTGACAATTTGCTGGCGGTTTCGGGCAGCTGCGCGAGTATTCTTTGTACCTGTCCGCGCAGCGCATAAGCACCAAACACGAGCGTGCAGATCACGGCCAGCATGACCATGCTGGAACCCACAATGCGCGGGATCCTGATCCGCTCCAGCCACACCACGAGGGGATTCAAGGTGTACGCAAAGAGTATCCCGAGCAACAGGGTGATCAGAAACGGTTGCGCCCAGTCCAGTGCGAATATCAGCGCAACGGTCGCCATGATGCCGAGCGCCGCACCGTGCGCATCTTCAGGCAAGTGAACCGTGAGCGGGAGGGCATCGGCAAGCTTGGCGGGGGGGGCGATAGCATCCAGCACCAGTTCGGATGCGGGGCTTCCGGTTGATTCTGCTGGAAGGGGAGAGGGAATCATGAGGTGCTGCCAGTCACGCAGGTCGGAACGCAACCAGCAAAAGCGGCGTTAGCGCTTGTTGCCGCCAAAAACAAGGAGCGCTCCGCCAATCAGGATGGCCCCAACGCCTGCCCAGACCGGGATATTGACCCGCTCCCTGTCCGTCACCGAAAGCTCGATCGGCCCGAGCTTGGCCTCATGCGTTTCTTTGGTGTAGCTAAACCCGCCGTACATCAAGCTCAGTGCACCGGCCAGAATCAACGCGAATGCGATTCCTTTAATGGCGTTCATTTCTTTCTCCCTGTGGTGAAAGCATCGATAGAGTGACAGTCCCGCATAGTCCCCGGATTCCCGGATGCTCAATTTCTACCCGGCCTGCGCCCGATCTGCCACACCACCCAGCTGCGTTGCAGCCATTGCGCCGACGCGTCGTGGGCGCAATGCGGCATGGATTCAAACACTCCTCCTGACGCAGCATGCGATGCCTCGGCCATCGTCCGGCTTAGCGCCGCCCGATCAGCAGACCGATCGCCATGCCAACTGCTGTGCCGACGCCAATCGCCTGCCACGGATGCACATGGACATACTCATCCGTCGCCTTGGCGGCGGCGCGGGTTCTGGCCAGCAGCGCTGTCTGGGCTTCGCTCAATTTTGCTTTTGCAATGCCAAGCGACGCTTCAGCCTTGGCGCGTACGGCGGCCAGCGCCTCGCCACCCTGGCCAGCCGTGGCCTTCAGCAGTGCTTCCGCATCAGCCACCACCACATTCAAATCGGCGATCAACTGTTCTTTGGCGACATCATCAAAAGATTGATTCATGTTTTTCTCCTATAAAAGTTTTGTCATGTTCATGGTGAATTTCTCAAGCCTGTTTCAATGTGTAACCGTTGGAAACAGGGGGAAACCCGGTATATCGTTATCCGGAATGGATGGGCTTTAGGGCTTCTCCGGCCGTGCATTCATCGCGGCCCGCAGAAATAGGGGCACACTCTCCGGCAGGCTGCTGAAAGCGTTACAAGCGTGCTAAGGGCGTCGACCTTGTATGACCTGCACCAAAATCATCACGATTGCGATGACCAGGAGAATGTGGATGAATCCACCCATGGTGTAGGCAGAAACGAAGCCAAGCAGCCAAAGGATAATCAGGATAATCGCAATTGTTCCGAGCATTTTCGCACCTCCCCAGTAAACGCTGAATCAAGCCATGTCAGCGATTTAAGCCCCGGCCTCTGGCCGGGGCGACGAGTCACTCAGCCGTGCCCAAGCAGACAAGCTGATTGACTTTCCTTACTTGACCCGCATGGCATTCTTGACGGATGTCACGCCGCTGACACCGCGCGCTACTTCGACTGCCTTGTTGATGTCGGCCTGGGAGTTGACGAAGCCGCTCAGTTGAACCACGCCCTTGAAGGTTTCGACATTGATCTCGGCCGATTTCAGGGTGGCTTCATTGAAAATCGCTGTCTTCACCTTGGTGGTAATGACGCTGTCGTCCATGTATTCGCCGGTTCCTTCCTGCTTCGCTGTGGATGCACACCCCACGGCGGACACCAGCGTAACGGCCAGGAAAACTGCAGAAAGGTATTTGCTCACTTGATTCATGATTGACTCCCAAAAAGTAATTGAAAATGGGTTTCTTGATTTCAATGTCTATCGATAGTCCGACCGGATGGGTTTATCAAGCCCTGATTACACACCGTACAGAAACCCTGATTGCAATTTAGGCGAAAAATCAAACACGGTCTGTACGATGACGCACATAGCGCGATGGGGGCAGTTAATCGCCGACCTTGTTACAGATGTGATGGCCTTGGCACCCACTGAGCCTGTTAAGCAGGTCGCAACAAAAAATTCCACTGTGTTCGATAGCGCACTGAACTATGCAATGCAAACGCCTATGTTGTGTCTGGGACCGTGCACGACATTCAGGTCGGGTCGGTTTGTTCGCGGTGGTTTCAAAACCACCTTCCCTCGTTTGTAACTTGCAAAGGATTAATCATGAACCGTTCGATACTGATTCCGGCACTGCTAGCCACGCTGAGCCTGGTCGCTTGTGACAAACCCACCGTGGTCAATGTACCTGCCCCTGCCCCGGCCGCACCCGTCGCGGTGCCCGGCCCCGCGGGTCCGCAGGGTGCCACTGGAAGCCAGGGCGAGACTGGCTATCAAGGTAGCCAGGGCGCCACGGGTAGCCAAGGTGCTACCGGCAGCCAAGGCGAGACTGGTAGCCAAGGCGAGACCGGCTATCAGGGCAGCCAGGGCGCCACTGGAAAGACCGGCGACTCCACCACGGTGATCGTGGTGCCGCCCGCGCCTTCCGCACCAGCAAACTGACTCCACCCCTCACTCATTTATAAGGAGAGCACCATGCTGGGAACCATCCTGTTGATCGTTCTGATCCTGATGCTGATCGGCGCCATTCCGACCTGGCCGCATAGCAGGAACTGGGGCTACGGACCCAGTGGCGGATTGGGTTTGATCGTGATCATTATCATCGTGCTGCTGTTGCTGGGACGCTTGTGACGGGTCATTCCGTTCAATTGCCTGGCGGATAAGTGATAAGGTGGTGCGCGTGTCTTGTTGACGGATAGTTGATGTTTTCATCGAGCCTGGAATTGATCCGCCGTCTGCCGCACCTGTGGCAGCGGTTGGGCATGTACCTGTTCATCCTGCTCGGCCTGTCCGCTTGCAGCAGCCTGCCGACCATCGTGCCCGACCTGGCTCAAAGTCCCGGCCCGGCTGTGCAACTGGAGGGCGCGCGCGGACCGCTGTCGGCCGCACAAAGCCAGGCGATCCTCGACCGCCTGGCGAGCCGCGGCCAGGACACCGACATTTTCGACCGCCACCTGGCGCTCGAAGAGGCCATCGTCGGCAGTCCGCTGACCACCGGCAACCAGGTGCTGTTGCTGCAGGACGGTCCGGCCACCTACCGTGCAATGTACGCGGCCATTCTGGCGGCGCGGGATCACATCAACATGGAGACCTACATCCTGGACGACGATGAGGTCGGCCAGCGCTTTGCGCAGGCATTGATCGCCAAGCAGCAGCAAGGCGTGCAGGTCAATCTCATCCGCGACAGCGTAGGCACCCTCAATACCCCGGCGGCCTTCTTCCAGCAGCTGACCGACAGTGGCATCCAGATGCTCGAATTCAACCCCATCAACCCCCTGGTGACCCGCAAGGAATGGGAGCTGAACCAGCGCGACCACCGCAAGCTGCTGATCGTCGACGGCCGCACGGCGTTTCTCGGCGGCATCAACATCAGCAGCGTTTATTCCGGTGGCTCGTTCAGACAGGGTTCGCGGAGCAAGCCCAGCAGTGAACCGAACAGCGATCCCGCCGCCAGCCCAGCCTGGCGCGACACCGACCTGCAACTGCGGGGCCCCGTGGTGGCCGAGTTCCAGAAGCTGTTCCTCGCCACCTGGGAAAGCCAGAAAGGCGCGCCGCTGGCGGCGAAGAATTACTTCCCGCCGCCCGAGAACGCGGGTCACGAGGTGGTGCGCGCGATCGGCAGCTCGCCTGACGAACCCTACAGCCTGATTTACGCCACCCTGCTCTCGGCCATCGCCAGCGCCGAGACCAGCGTGCATATCACCAACGCCTATTTCGCCCCTGACCCGCAACTGCTCGACGCGCTCGAAGCGGCGGCACGACGCGGCGTAGAAGTGATCCTGATCCTGCCCAGTCAGACCGACTCCTGGCTGGTGTTCCACGCCGGGCGCAACTACTACGACCGGCTGCTGCGAGCGGGGGTGAAAATCTACGAACGGCACGGCGTGATCCTGCATTCCAAGACTGCACTGATCGACGGCGTCTGGGCCACGGTCGGTTCGACCAACCTCGACTGGCGCAGCTTTCTGCACAACCACGAGTTGAATGCGGTGGTTCTGGGGACGGAGTTCGGCAAACAGGTGCAGACAATGTTCGCCAGGGATCTGGCAGCGTCCGACGCGATCACGCTCGAACAGTGGCAGCACCGCCCGCTCGATCTGCGCCTGAAGGAGTGGTTCGCCCGGGTTTGGGAGTATTGGCTGTGAACTTCGGGGCGTGTCGCGTACAACCGAATCGATAATCCATGGCCCCGGGATAGGCCGGAATGATCCTTACACCCTTGCTTTAGTGAGAAGAACCATGGCCGTTTTTGTTGCCATTCCCTTCGCCGTGTGTGCTGCCATTGCCGTTCTTGCGGTGCTGGCTGTCTCCGCGATCTTCATGATCATTACCGCGCTTGTCATAGCTGTCACGATGATGTTCCTGGTAGTGCGGAACGTATTCGTTTTGATACCAGTTGTTGCTCACAAAGTAGACCCGTTCGTCGCAGGCGTTGTATTCACTGCAATGCCTGCTCCAGTTTCTGGCATGGCCAGGTGGGACGCGCAGGTAGATCGGCGGACGATACATCGGCACCCGCTCGATGACCCTCGGCTCACGATAGAGAACGCGTGGCGGCGGATAGCCACCACCAATGTCGATTTGCCCATAAAAACCGGGCTGGCCGATGCTGACAGATACGCCGACATCGGCCGCGTGTGCCGGAATGGTGGCGACGGCGAGGGTTGCTGCAAAAAGTAAACGTTTCATGTTGAGTCTCTTGGGGTATGGGGTTTTGTCTGGTACGCGAGTGCGTAGATAGATGAGATGGCGAACTCCATGTCTGAACCGCTATCGTTCGATTCTGGTCGTCATCATCAACGTGGCGCTTTGCGCAAGGCTTACTTCTTGTCGCCCTTTGCCGTGTCCTGAATGCTGTCGCCGGCTTTTTCAACCTGTTCTCCGACCTTCTCTGTCGCCTGGTCGACTTTCTTGCCGGCTTGCTCCGCCGGACCTTCCTGCTTCTGGCAGCCGGATAGCGCAACAA
>JBAVFD010000025.1:0-5089 GCA_049588075.1 Thiobacillus sp. | reverse complement strand
TACCTCACCACTGCACTTACCGGCCCGCTGCTCGAACTGGAAAAACGCCTGCTCGACGCGCAGCCGACCATCGAGCACTGGTTTCGCCAGCAATGGCAGGAACAGTCCGCGCCGTTCTACACCTCGGTGGACATCCGCAACGCCGGCTTCAAACTGGCGCCGGTGGATACCAATCTGTTTCCCGGCGGCTTCAACAATCTGAACCCGGAGTTCATGTCGCTCTCGATCCACGCGGCGATGGGCGCGGTGGAAAAAATCTGTCCCGACGCGCAGCGCCTGTTGCTGATTCCCGAGAACCACACGCGCAACACCTTCTATCTGCAAAACGTCGCCGTGCTCGCCCACATCCTGCGCCAGACAGGGCTGATCGTGCGCATCGGTACCCTGATTCCCGAGATCACCCAGCCGACCACGCTGGAATTGCCGGGCGGCGGGCGGCTCACGCTGGAACCGCTGGTGCGCAAGGGCGACCGCATCGGGCTGGAGGGCTTCGATCCCTGCGCGGTGCTGCTCAACAACGACCTGTCTGCCGGCGTGCCGGACATCCTCAAGGACATCGAGCAGACCATCATGCCGCCGCTGCACGCGGGCTGGGCGACGCGCCGCAAGTCGCGTCACTTCAGGGCGTATCAGCATGTCGCCGGCGAATTCGCGCGACTGGTGGGTATCGATCCGTGGCTGATCGATCCTTATTTCGACCAGTGCGGCAAGATCGATTTTCAGGCGCGCCAGGGCGAGGATTGCCTGGCCGACAAGGTCGGCAAACTGCTCGACAGGATCAAGCTGAAATACACCGAATACGGCATCGACCAGCCGCCTTTCGTCATCGTCAAGGCCGACGCCGGCACCTACGGCATGGGCATCATGACGGTGAAATCGCCTGACGACGTGCGCGAGCTCAACCGCAAGCAGCGCAACAAAATGGCGGTCGGCAAGGAGGGCATGGAAGTCAGCGAGGTGCTGATCCAGGAAGGCGTCTACACCTTCGAGAGCATCAACGAGGCGGTCGCCGAGCCGGTGGTCTATATGCTCGACCACTTCGTCATCGGCGGGTTTTACCGTGTTCACACCGGGCGCGGCGCCGACGAAAACCTCAACAGCCCCGGCATGCATTTCGTGCCGCTGGCATTCGACACCACCTGCTTCACCCCCGACCGCACCGCCAACCCCGACGCCGCGCCGAACCGCTTTTATGCCTACGGCGTGATCGCGCGGCTGGCGATGCTGGCGGCCAGCATCGAGCTCGACGAAGCGTTGAACGAGACAGCATGAAGCTGCTGTTCATCGTCGATCCGCTGGCCGGACTCAAGTCCTACAAGGACAGTTCGGTGGCGATGATGCGCGCGGCGACGGCACGCGGCCATGCCGTGTTTGCTGCCGAAGCACGGCAGTTGTCCGTGGCTGATGGCATCGCCTGCGCTGAATGCGCCACGCTCGACGTTCGCAGTGACGACGACTGGTATGGCGTGCGAGAAACCAGCATTCATGCGCTGAAGGATTTCGACGCCGTGGTGATGCGCACCGACCCGCCGGTGGACACCGATTACCTGCTCGCCACCCACCTGCTCGGCATCGCCGAGGCCAATGGCGCGCGCGTGCTGAACCGCCCGGCGTGTCTGCGCGATTTCAACGAAAAGCTCGCCATCCTGAATTTCCCGCAATTCATCGCGCCCACCCTGGTTTCTGCTGACGCGACAGCCATCGGCGACTTCCTCGCCACGCACGGCGACATCATCGTCAAGCCGCTCACCGAAATGGGCGGCAGCGGCATCTTCCGGCTGACGCTCGCCGACCCCAACCGCAACGCCATTCTGGAAACCCTCACCCACCATGGCCGCCGCGCCATCATGGCGCAGCGCTATTTGCCTGCAATCAAGGACGGCGACAAGCGCATTCTGCTGATAGCCGGCGAAGTCGTGCCGTGGGCACTCGCACGCATTCCCAAGCTTGGCGAAACACGCGGCAATCTCGCCGCCGGCGGCACCGCCCGCGCGCAGCCGCTGTCGGCACGCGACCGCGAAATCGCCGAAACCATCGCGCCGTGGGCGCAGGCCAACGGCATCTTCCTCGCCGGCCTCGACGTGATCGGCGAGTGTTTGACCGAGATCAACGTCACCAGCCCGACGGGATTCCAGGAAATCACCGCGCAGACCGGGCATGACGTGGCGCTGCAATTCATCGCTGCAGTCGAGCGCGCATGAGGGCGGCACGGCACGGCGCGTGGCTGCTTCTGCTGTGGCTGCTCGCCGCCTGCAGTCCGCCGCCGCTGGTGCAGCAACAGTCGTATGTCTTCGGCACGCTGGTCGAAGTCAGCGTGTATGGCGCACCCGAAGCGCAGGCCCGGCAGGCGACGGCAGCGGTACTGACGCGTTTTGATGAACTGCATCGGCAGCTGCACGCTTGGCAACCCAGCGAGTTGTCGCGGCTGAACGCGGCGCTGGCGAAGGGCGAGCGCACAAGCGTGACCCCCGAACTGGCGGCAATGCTGCGGGATGCGCAGGCGCTCTCGAAACAATCAAGCGATCTGTTCAACCCGGCCATCGGCGGGCTGATTGCGCTGTGGGGCTTTCATGCCGACGCGCCGCAGTCGCGGGTGCCGGATGCCCGGGCGATTGCCGGGTGGGTGAAGCGGCAGCCGCGGATGAGCGATCTGCATATTGAAAACAACACAGTCTGGAGCGACAACCCGGCGGTGCAACTCGATCTGGGCGGCTATGCCAAGGGCCTCGCGCTGGATGAGGCGGTGACGATCCTGAAAGCGCACGGGATCAGGAACGCGCTGGTGAACATCGGCGGCAACGTGATCGCGCTGGGCCAACATGGCGACCGTCCGTGGCGCGTGGGCATCCAGCATCCGCGCAAGCCGGGCACGCTGGCGATGCTGGATTTGCGCGACGGCGAGGCGATCGGCACCTCGGGCGATTACCAGCGCTATTTCGAGGCGGGCGGGCGGCGTTATTGCCATGTGATCGATCCGCGCAGCGGCTGGCCGGCCAGCGGGATGCAGTCGGTGACGATACTCATAACGGGCGACCATGCGGGCACGCGCTCGGATGCGTTGTCCAAACCGCTGTTCATCGGCGGCGCGCCGGGACTGGCGGAAGGGGCGGGCCGCCTGGGTATCGGCGACTATCTTGCAGTGGATGCCGCCGGCCGGATCCACGTCTCGCCTGCGATGCAGGCCCGGCTTCGCTAGAATGCTGTTTTTGGTCTGACATTCAAACAATGATAGGCATCCTCATCGTCGCCCACGGCTCGCTCGCCGACAGCCTGGTCGAGTGCGCCACCCATGTGCTGGGGCAGCGCCCGCGCGGTCTCGCCACGCTGGATTTCATCGGCCATGCCGATCCAGACGAACGTCAGAAGGCCTTGCAGGTGCGGCTGGCCGAACTGGACGAAGGCGACGGCATCCTGGTGCTGACCGACGTTTACGGCGCCACCCCCAGCAACACGCTGTGCCGGCTGCTCGAGCCGGCGCACATCGAAGGCGTCTCCGGCGTCAACCTGCCGATGCTGCTGAAGGCGCTGAACTACCGCGAGACGCTGGCGCTGCCGCAACTCGTTGTGCGCATCGTCGAAGGCGGGCGCAACAGCATCAACCACATTTCCGAGAGCATGTGCCATGCAGCAACGGGACGTTGAAATCGTCAACAAGCTGGGGCTGCACGCGCGCCCATCGGCCAAGCTGACCCAGCTCGCGTCGAGCTTCAAGAGCGCGGTGTTCATGTCGCGCAACGGCCGCCGCATCAACGCCAAGAGCATCATGGGCGTGATGATGCTGGCCGCCGCCAAGGGCAGCACGGTCACGCTGGAAACCGACGGCGAAGACGAGGCCGCAGCGATGGATGCGCTGGCCGGATTGATTTCAAGCGGCTTCGGGGAAGAACGATGAGCTTCTCGCTGCACGGCATCGGCGTTTCCGGCGGCATCGCCATCGGGTATGCGCACATCACCTCGAGCGCACGGGTCGAAGTGCCGCAGTACATGCTCGACCACAAATATATCCCGGATGAACTGGCGCGTTTCGACGAGGCCATCCTCGCCACTCGCGCCGAACTGGAAACGCTGCGCAGCCAGATCCCGGCCAGCGCGCCGGCCGAACTGTCGGCCTTTCTCGACATGCACCTGATGTTCCTCGGCGACTCGACCATCGCCGAAGAACCCAAGCGCCTGATCAGTGAAACCCAGTGCAACGCGGAATGGGCGCTGGCGCAGCAGATGGAAGCGCTGGTGGCGCGCTTTGAAGAAATCGAAGATCCCTATCTGCGCAGTCGCCAGGACGACGTGGTGCCGCCGAGATCGGTGATGAAGGCGGCGAAGTGCACGTTCTTGAACAGGATCATGTCGGCCGGCGACAACTCGTGCGCGACCAGAATGCGTTCGACGTCGAAATCGACGTCCAGCGGCAGATGGCTGGGGTGGCCGAGCAGTGCCTTCAACACGCGCTGTACCACCTGCACCACATCGTCCTGGCGGCTGCGCAGGTAGGTGTCCTCGATTTCGTCGAAGCGCGCCACCAGCGCTTCCATCTGCTGCGCCAGCGCCCATTCGGCGTTGCACTGGGTTTCGCTGATCAGGCGCTTGGGTTCCTCGGCGATCATCGAATCGCCGAGGAACATCAGGTGCATGTCGAGAAACGCCGACAGCTCGGCCGGCGCATTGGCCGGGATCTGGCTGCGCAGCGTTTCCAGTTCGGCACGGGTGGTGAGGATGGCTTCGTCGAAACGCGCCAGCTCATCCGGGATATATTTGTGGTCGAGCATGTACTGCGGCACTTCGACCCGTGCGCTCGAAGTGATGTGCGCATAACCGATGGCGATGCCGCCGGAAACGCCGATGCCGTGCAGCGAGAAGCTCATCGTTCTTCCCCGAAGCCGCTTGAAATCAATCCGGCCAGCGCATCCATCGCTGCGTCCTCGTCTTCGCCTTCGGTTTCCAGTGTGACCGTGCTGCCCTTGGCTGCCGCCAGCATCATCACCCCCATGATGCTCTTGGCGTTGATGCGGCGGCCATTGCGCGACATGAACACCTCGCTCTTGAAGCTCGACGCGAGCTGGGTCAGTTTGGCCGACGGGCGCGCGTGCAGTCC
>JBAVFD010000024.1:0-1665 GCA_049588075.1 Thiobacillus sp. | reverse complement strand
CGTCCGTATCGCCTGCTGGAGCATCCGCGCTTTCGCGCCGCCTACGACTTTCTGCTGCTGCGCGCCGAATCCGGCGAAGTGGACGCCGAACTGGGCGAGTGGTGGACGCGCTTTCAGGATGCCGGCGACGACGAGCGCGAGACCATGCTGCTGGCCGACCACGCACCCAAGCCGCGCCGCAAGCGCAAGCGCAAAAAACCGGGCGAAGCCGCCGGCGAGACACAACCCGCATGAAGGTGCCTGCATGAAAATCCTGGCCACCATCGGCCTCGGCGCCAACCTCAACGACCCGGCGGCGCAGGTCGAATACGCACTGGCCGAACTCGACCGCTTGCCCGGCACCCGGCTGCTTGCCCGATCCAGTTTGTATGCCTCGGCACCGGTGGGCTATGTCGACCAGCCCGATTTCATCAACGCCGTCGCGCAGGTGGAAACCGATCTCGCGCCGCGCGCGCTGCTCGCCACGCTGCTCGACATCGAGCACCGTCACGGCCGCGAGCGCAGCTTCCGCAACGCCCCGCGCACGCTCGACCTCGACCTGCTGCTGTACGGCGACGCACATTTTCACGAAGAGGGGCTGACGCTGCCGCATCCGCGCATGACCGAGCGCGCGTTCGTGCTGCTGCCGCTTCTGGAAATCGCGCCCGACACGCTGATCCCCGGTCGCGGTCGCGCCGCCGACTGGCTCGCCAGGTGTGACGACCAGCACGTGGTTCCGCTTCTTCCGCCCGCCGCCGCCGTCAACGCATGAGCCTCTCCCGTTACAAATACGTCGTCGTCGAAGGCCCCATCGGCGTGGGCAAAACCAGCCTCGTGCGCAAGCTCGCCGAACGCCTGGACGCCGACACCCTGCTGGAAAATGCGACCGACAATCCTTTCCTGCCGCGCTTCTACCAGGAACCCAGGCGCTACGCGCTGCCGACGCAACTGCATTTTCTGTTCGAGCGTTCGCGCCAGCTGCGCGATCTGGCGCAGGCCGATCTGTTCCGCAGCGGCACGGTGTCGGATTTCCTGATCGACAAGGACATGCTGTTCGCGCGGCTGAACCTGGATGACGACGAATTCGACCTGTATCAGAAGGTCTACGCCGATCTCACCCCGCAAGCGCCGACACCCGACCTGGTGATTTACCTGCAGGCGCCGATCGACAGCCTGCTCGCCCGCGTCAGGCAGCGCGGCGTGGAATTCGAGCGCGGCATGGCGGCCGATTACCTGCGCCGCCTGGCGGCAAGCTACAGCGATTTCTTCCATCGCTACGACGCCGCGCCGCTGCTGATCATCAACAGCGAAAACCTCAACTTCGCGCAGAACGCCGCTGATTTCGAGCTGCTGCTGGAACGCATGAACAAGATGCGCGGTCCGCGCGAGTTCTTCAACCGGGCAGCCTGACGACATGGCGGTCACGCTCTCCACGCTCAAAACGATGCGCGAACGCGGCGACAAGATCGCCGTGCTCACCTGCTACGACGCCAGCTTCGCGCACGTGCTCGATGCCGCCGGGGTGGACGTGCTGCTGGTCGGCGATTCGCTGGGCATGGTGATCCAGGGCCACGCCTCGACGCTGCCGGTCAAACTTGCCGAAATGACGTATCACACGCGTTGCGTCGCCGCCGGCAGCGGGCGCGCCTTCATCGTCGCCGACCTGCCGTTCGGCAGCTACCAGCC
>JBAVFD010000023.1:0-1702 GCA_049588075.1 Thiobacillus sp. | reverse complement strand
ATCTGGCACCGGAAGGCTGGCCGACCCAGTTCGCCGCAGCGGCAGCGGCGCTGGCGGGTGCGGCGCTGCTGGCCATCTGCGAACGCCGCTGGCCCGAGATTCAGGAAGCCCTGATCGGCTCGGCCTTCGTGGTTGCGGCCAGCCTCGGTGTGCTGCTGCTGGCGGGCGATCCGCACGGCGGCGAGCACTTGTCCGAGCTGCTGACCGGGCAGATCCTGTGGGTCGGCACCGCGCAGATTGTGCAGATTGCACTGTTGTATGCCGCGCTGATCGCGTTCTGGTGGATACGTGCATCGCGGCTGGGTTCGCTCGGTTTTTACCTGATCTTCGCTCTGGCCATCACGGCCTCGGTGCAACTGGTTGGCGTGTACCTGGTGTTTGCCAGCCTGATCCTGCCCGCGCTGGCGGTGCGTGGCTGGCCGCCGCGTACCGGATTGATTGCCGGCTGGATACTGGGCGCGCTGGCCTATACAGGCGGACTGGCCGCTTCGGCTCTGTTCGACTGGCCTGCCGGACCGGTGATCGTCATCACGCTTGCCCTGGCCGCCCTGCTGGTCGGCAATCTGGTGCGGCTGACGCCGGGCAATCGACTACGGGTTGCCGCAACCGGGCGACAGCGCTAGTATCCAACCCTGACCCTTGACCCCAGTACGCCTATTCCGTGGCTCTTCCGTTTTTCAAAAAAAATAAGGACAAGACGCCCAGCCCGGCGCAAAAATCGTCGGCCGCAACTGCTGCCGACGATCTGCCCGGCGAAACCCTGCTGACCATGAACATGGGCGCCAGCGGCATCGTGGTCGAGGAGACCAGTGGCGCGCCGCAATCGCAGGTAGACGAAGCCGCCATCCTCTATGCCAGCGGCCAGTCCGACATGGCCGAGCGCTTGTTGCAGGAGGTGCTGGAAACGGGTGATCGCCGTGCCTGGCACATGTTGTTCGACCTCTACAGCATCCAGAACCGCGAAAAAGAGTTCGAGAAACTGGCGCTGGATTACGCGATGCGTTTCGAGAGCTCGCCGCCGGTCTGGCAAAAAATCGGGGGCAACGCCGCCCCCAGTCCCCAGCAAGCCCAGGCCGCCAGCCTGGAATTGCCCGGCCTGCTCGACAAATCCGCTGCGGCCACGCTGCGCGAGGGCATCGCCGCCACCGCCAAGAATGCGGTGGTGCGGATTGATTTTTCGCACATCGAGATGGTGGACGAAACCGGTGCCAGCGAATGCACGCAGATTCTTGCCGACGCACGCAAGGCCAAGCGCAAGCTGCAGGTCAGCGGCGTCGACCGCCTGACCGCGCTGCTGCAGGATCTCAACCGCGCCACCCACAGCCGGGCCGTGCATTGGCTGCTGTTGCTCGAGCTGTATCAAACGCTCGGCCAGATGGACAACTTCGAAAACCTGGCGGTCGACTATGCGGTGCGCTTTGAAGTGTCGCCGCCGTCATGGAGCGAGGTGCAGGCCGCCGTCGTGGTGCAGGCCGCACCGGCCGAATCGCGTGACGATGCGCTGCGGCTCTCCGGCGAAATCACCCCGGCCAACGACAGCGCGCTGCAGCAGTTCAGCAGCTATGCCGCCACCCACAACGACGTGCTGATCGATCTGGCGCAGGTCACCCGCGTCGATTACGGCAGCGTCAGCCAGTTCATCAGCGTGCTGATGCAGTGCCTCGGCAGCGGCAAGACCATCACCCTGCGCGGCCACAACGCG
>JBAVFD010000022.1:0-2184 GCA_049588075.1 Thiobacillus sp. | reverse complement strand
CCGCCACCCTGCACCTGATTCTGGCGGTGGGTGCCATGCCGCTGATCTTCGGCGCCATGAGCCACTTCATTCCGGTGCTCACCCGCACCTGCAGCGCCGCTGCCGGACTGCTAGTCATCCCCGTTGTGGGACTGGCGGGCGGGGCGCTGGTGGTGGCGGCACTCAGCCTGCCCGACCTGTTTTGGGGACGCCATGCCGGCGCACTGCTGGCGCTGACCGCAGCCGGCGCGCTGTTCATCTGGAGCCGCCGCCGGCGGGCCGGCATGCTGGGCCGCCCCCATCCCTGTCTGGCCTGGTACGAGACGGCGCTGGCCTGCCTCGTGTTGGCCCTGCTCGCCATTCTCGCCAGCGTGATCTGGCCGCAGCAGACGCTCGCCTTGCGCCGCCTCCACCTTCATCTCAACACGCTCGGGTTCATCGGGCTGACTGCCCTCGGTACCCTCGCGGTACTGCTGCCCACCGTCACCGGCAAACCCGATCCGCAAGTCGGATCACGACTGCGTCGCGACCTGCCTTGGGCGGTTTCCGGAACCCTGCTGGTCGCCATCGGCGCGGCCTGGTTCGCCCCGCTAGCCGGAATCGGCGGCCTGTTATGGGCAATCCCGCTGGTACGGCTGGGCACCAGCTGGCTGCGGTTGTATCGCGCTGAAATCCTCGCGTTGCACGGCGCCGCACCGCTGCTCGCCGCCGCGCTGGTCGGGTTTGCGCTCAGTTTGCTTGTCGGTGCCGTCGCGGTCGCGCTGCCTGCGCCCACCCCCACTGCAGTATTTGTCGCCGGCTTCCTGCTGCCGCTGGTGTCCGGCGCGGCCAGCCAGTTGTTGCCGGTCTGGCTGCGCCCGGGCGTGCAGGACGCCTGGCACGCACGGCTGCGCGGCAGTCTGGGACGTTACGGCGGCGCCCGCGCCGTGCTGTTCTGCATCAGCGGCATCGTGGCCGGAACGGGCCGGGAATGGGGCCTGCTGCTGGGCGCGGCCACGCTGCTGTGGTTCATGCTGCAGGCCATTGTGGCGCTGGCACAGGCCCGATTCATTGAGAAAGAGAGTCCGTCATGAGCTACCCGGCTTTTTACGATGCCGTCGCACGCATCACCCTGCACGACCCGCTCGCCGAATTCCTCGGCGCTGCCGACAACGGATGCATCGAATACGGCTACGTCGATGCGGTCAAGCTTGCCGGGCATTCCTGCCCCACGGTGGCGGGCGCCTATCTGATGACCCTGAAGGCGCTGGCCCGCCTCTATCCGGACAGCACCCCGCAACGTGGCGGGATTCGCGTCGAGTTCGGCACGTCGCAATCGGACGGCGTCACCGGCGTCATCGCTGCGGTGGCCGGCCTGTTGACCGGCGCGGCCGGCGAAGGCGGTTTCAAGGGGATCGGCGGACGGTTCGTGCGCCGTGATCTGCTGGCATTCGCGGCGCGAAACGACAGCGAAGTCCATTTCACCCGGCTCGATTCGGGCGTGCGCGTGGCCGTTACCTACCACCCCGAAACCGTCCCTGCTTCGCCCGAACTGCAGGGGCTGATGCCGAAACTGCTCGCGGGTTCTGCCAGCGACACGGAACGGGCGGCGTTTGGCCGGCTCTGGCAAATGCGGGTCAAGCGCATCCTGATCGATCATTGCGACGACCCGGCGCTGGTCGCGTGCCGGGATGACCCCATCACGCCCATCACCCAGGGGCCAACCCGCTTATAACGCATGACCAGCTGGGCAAGCCGCGACGTCCGGCATCCGCTGTTGTTGCAAAGGGTGGGGCAGCCCGCGTCTTCCCGGTGCCATCGGCATGGCGTATGGGTACAATCCACCCTATGCGCCAGACAGCGAACTGCGTGGGTCAGCAAATCCGACTCCTGAGGCTCGAATCGTGGTGGCATGCAAGCCGGACCCGTAATGGATAGGGCTTAGCCCCACCGCTCCGGGTGAACAGGGTTTTCCGGGTCGCTGGTCACCCAGTTGGCAGTCACATTCAGCAACAGCAATCCAAAGGATCAAAATGAAACGCGTGGATGATTTCCGCCTGCGCTTCGGCAAACAGGAACTGGTGCCGATCGTCATCGGCGGCATGGGGGTGGACATTTCGACCGCCGAACTGGCGCTCGAAGTGGCGCGCCTCGGCGGCATCGGCCATATCTCCGACGCCATGGTGCAGACCGTGTCCGACACCCGCTTCGACACCAAATTCGTCA
>JBAVFD010000021.1:0-2136 GCA_049588075.1 Thiobacillus sp. | reverse complement strand
TTCGTTTATAGCCCTTTTGCATCGCACCATGACAACTTCGCCTCACCCCTATGCCGCGCTGACCCCCGACTGTGCGCTCGACGCGCTCGACAGCACCGGCCTCAAGGCCGACGGCCGCCTGCTGGCGCTGAACAGCTACGAAAATCGGGTTTACCAGATGGGCGTGGAAGATGCAGCGCCCGTCGTGGTCAAATTCTATCGTCCCGGACGCTGGCCGGATGCCGCCATCCTGGAAGAACATGCCTTCACCGCCGAATTGGCCGCGCGCGAAATTCCGGTGGTCGCGCCACTGGTATTGAACGGCGCCTCAATGCATCTCCATGCCGGATTCCGTTTCGCCGTGTATCCCAAGCAGGGCGGACGCCCGCCCGAGTTCGACCGCCCCGACACCCTGACAAGAATGGGGCGCTTCCTCGGCCGTATCCATGCCGTGGGCGCGCAGGCGAATTTTTTGCACCGGCCGACACTCGACCTTGAGAGCTTCGGTTTCGCGTCACGCGACTTTCTGCGCGACGGCCACTGGCTGCCACCCGATCTGCTCGCCGCGTGGGACAGCGTGGTCGACCACGCGCTCGCCAGCGTGGCCTATTGCTACGAACGCGCGGGCCACGTGCGCGCGATCCGCCTGCACGGCGACTGCCACGCCGGCAACGTGCTGTGGACCGGGGACGGGCCGCACTTCGTCGACTTCGACGACAGCCGCATGGGGCCGGCGGTGCAGGATCTGTGGATGCTGCTGTCGGGCGAGCGCGACGAGCAGCAGGTGCAGCTCAACGAGATTCTCAAAGGCTACGAAGACTTCGCCGAATTCGACCCGCGTGAACTGCATCTGGTCGAAGCGCTCCGAACCCTGCGACTGATCCACTATGCCGCCTGGCTCGCGCGCCGCTGGGACGACCCGGCTTTTCCCGCCGCGTTTCCGTGGTTCAATACGCAGCAATACTGGCAGGCGCGCATCCTCGAACTGCGCGAGCAGATCGCGCTGATGGACGAGCCGCCGCTGGTTTTTTGAATGCATTTTTCTGAACACTCTTTGACGGCCTCAGGCATGAACCCACCCGCAACCAAACCCTGTCCCTTCTGCCACCTCGACCCCAAGCGCATCCTCGCCGAGGATGAGCTCACCGTGGTCTACAAGGATGGCTTCCCGGTCTCACAGGGTCACACGGTCATCATTCCGCGCCGGCACTTCGCCACCCTGTTCGAAGCCAGCGAAGCCGAACAGGCCGCGTTGCTCAAGGCGCTGGCGCTGGCCAAGAATTTTCTGGATAAACATCATCAACCGGACGGCTATAACATAGGGATCAACCACGGCCAGGCGGGTGGGCAGACCGTGCCGCATTTGCACATTCACTTGATCCCGCGCTACCGGGGTGACAAGGAAGACCCGCGCGGCGGGGTACGGTGGGTGCTGCCGGACAAGGCGAAATACTGGCCGTGATGGGCAGCGCCTGGTTGGGATGCGACTTTAATCAGGGCGATTCTAATTTAGGGATAGCGAAGACAGACCATGTGCGGCATAGCCGGTGAATTCCGCTTCGACAGCAAACCGCCCGACACGGCGGTCATGACGCGCATGCTCGCCAAACTGGCGCGGCGCGGGCCCGACGCCGAAGGCCAGCATGCCGACGGGCCGGTGCGTCTGGGGCATCGGCGGCTGGCGATCATCGACCTGTCGCCGCGCTCGCGCCAGCCGATGCTCGATGCCGCCACCGGCACCGCGCTGGTGTTCAACGGCACCATCTACAACTACCCGGAATTGCGCGCCGAGCTGCTCGCATGCGGCCACGTGTTCCATTCGGACGGCGATACCGAAGTCATCCTGCGCGCCTATCTGGAGTGGGGCGAGGCCTGCGTCGAGCGGCTGCACGGCATGTTCGCGTTCGCCATCTGGAACCGCGAGACCCTGTTTCTGGCGCGCGACCGCCTCGGCATCAAGCCCTTGTACTACAGCGAAAACCTCGGCCGCTTCCGTTTCGCGTCGACCCCACAGGCCTTGCTGGCAGCGGGCGGCGTCGACACCGGCCTCGATGCCGTCGCGCTGCATCACCTGTTTACCCTGCATGCGGTGGTGCCCGCGCCGCGCACGATCTACAACGGCATCCGCAAGCTGGCGCCCGGCACCACGCTGACGGT
>JBAVFD010000020.1:0-9401 GCA_049588075.1 Thiobacillus sp. | reverse complement strand
GTGTCCATCGCCAGCTGCTCGGATTCGATCACGCAGGGGCCGGCAATCAGGAACAGCGGCTGATCGATGCCTGCTTCAAAATGGCACAGTTTCATGCATGTTCCTTTTGATAGGCCAGCGCCGCATTGACAAAGGCATTGAACAGCGGATGGCCGTTGCGCGGATTGCTGGTGAATTCGGGATGGAACTGGCAACCGACGAACCAGGGGTGCACCGTTGCGGGCAGCTCGACCATTTCGCACAGATCGGTGCCCGGCGCGCGTCCGGCCACCACCAGCCCCTTGGCTTCGAGTTCGGCCAGCAGGATGTTGTTGACTTCGTAGCGGTGGCGGTGGCGTTCGGTGATGGTGGCCGCGCCATACACCGCGCGTGCCAGGGTGCCGTCTTTCAGATTGCACGGCTGGCCGCCCAGGCGCATGGTGCCGCCCAGATCCGACTGCTCGCTGCGCTTTTCGACCTGACCGCCGCGGTCCAGCCACTCGGTGATGAGGCCAATCACCGGATGCGTGGTGGCCGGCTCGAATTCGGTGGAATGCGCATCCGCCATGCCGGCGACGTCGCGTGCATATTCGACCACCGCAAGCTGCATGCCCAGACAGATGCCCAGATACGGCACCTTGTTTTCGCGCGCGTAACGGATGGCGGCGATCTTGCCTTCGACCCCGCGCTTGCCGAAACCGCCGGGCACCAGAATCGCGTCCATATCCTTCAGGCCATCGATGCCGGATTTCTCGATCTGCTCGGAATCGATGTAGTGGATCTTCACCCGGCTCCTGGTGTGCATGCCGGCGTGAATCATCGATTCCGACAGCGACTTGTAGGATTCGGTGAGATCGACGTATTTGCCGACGAAAGCGACGTTGACGGTGTGCTGCGGATGCTCCAGCGAATGAACCAGGTTTTTCCACACCGACAGATCGGCCGCGCGCGCCAGGATTTTCAGCTTGTGGCAGACGATCTCGTCGAGCATCTGGTCGTGCAGCATCGCCGGAATCTTGTAGATCGAATCGGCATCGCGCATCTCGATCACCGCCTCGTGACGCACATTGGTGAACAGTGCAATCTTGCGCCGCTCGTCCAGCGGAATCTCGCGGTCGGCGCGGCACAGCAGGATGTCGGGCTGGATGCCGATTTCGCGCAGTTCCTTCACCGAATGCTGGGTCGGCTTGGTTTTCAGCTCGCCGGCGGTGGCGATGTAGGGCAGCAGCGTCAGATGGATGAAGCAGGTGTTTTCGGGGCCGTCTTCGAAGCCCATCTGGCGGATCGCTTCGAGAAACGGCAGCGATTCGATGTCGCCCACGGTGCCGCCGATCTCGACCAGGGCCACATCAGCGTCCCCCGCCCCGTCGCGGATATGGCGCTTGATCTCGTCGGTGATGTGCGGGATGACCTGCACCGTGCCGCCGAGGTAATCGCCGCGCCGCTCCTTGTCGATCACCGACTTGTAGATCTGGCCGGTGGTGAAGTTGTTGCGCTTGCTCATCCGCGCGCTGGAAAAGCGCTCGTAATGGCCGAGATCGAGGTCGGTTTCCGCGCCGTCGTCGGTGACGAACACCTCGCCGTGCTGAAACGGACTCATGGTGCCGGGGTCGACGTTGATGTACGGATCGAGCTTTAGCAGGGTGACACGGATACCGCGCGATTCGAGCAGCGCAGCGAGTGAAGCGGAGGCGATCCCTTTCCCGAGGGAAGAAACCACCCCACCAGTGACAAACACATACTTCGTCATTGTTATAAGCGGGGGCGGGTGATGACGGATTTTACTCTATCCCCGGTGATGGCTCAATGACAAAGCCGGCGAACGCTTTCATGTCATGCGGCGAGAGGCCTATTGCGGATGTTGCAGAAGCGGCCTGACCGGGTTGGTTTGCGTTCCGATATCGTCGATCTCGCGCACGCGGCTCACAAAGTGGCCGGTCTCCCCGTAACAGGTGGTGGGAATGCCGCGATGCTCCTCGTAGAACACGACCACCCGCTTGCCCGCCAGCGCGTTCAGCTGGGCGGCCACCGCCGCGTCGTGCACGGTGAAATTCCACAGCACCGGCGCCACGCCCGGCACGGTCGTCATGGCCAGCTCACCCTCGTAGGTCTTGCAGAGCCAGCCCTTGTGCGAAAACCGTTGCAGATAGCCCGCACGCTCGCCCTCGGAATACGACCAGTTCATCACGAATGCGAGATACAGGGCGAAGATCAACAGCGGCAGTAACACCAGCCACATCGCCCATTTCAGCCCGCCCTTGCGCGGCGCTATCGTTGCTGTTTGCATCGTGTCTCCCTGTTTGGTGCCGTCAAAATATCACGCCCGGGCCAGCCGCCGCCAGGTCGCCACCACCGTATCCGGGTTGAGCGAAATCGAGCCGATCCCCTGCGTTACCAGCCAGTCGGCCAGATCGGGATGGTCGCTCGGCCCCTGGCCGCAGATGCCGATATATTTGCCGTGCCGCTTGCAGGCGGCGATGGCCTCGGCCAGCAGTTTCTTCACCGCCGGATTGCGCTCGTCGAAGCCGCCCGCCACCAGGCCGGAATCGCGGTCGATGCCCAGCGTCAGCTGAGTGAGGTCGTTGCTGCCGATGGAAAAGCCGTCGACGTATTGCAGGAAGTCGTCGGCCAGCAGCACGTTGGACGGAATCTCGCACATCATGATCAGGCGCAGCCCGTGGTCGCCGCGCGCGAGGCCGTTGGCCGCCAGCAACTCGACCACCGTCGCGCATTCTTCCAGCGTGCGCACGAAGGGAATCATCACTTCGACGTTGCTCAGGCCCAGCGTCTCGCGCACCTGCTTCAGCGCGCGGCACTCCAGTTCGAACGCCGGGCGGAACAACGGCGACACATAACGCGCCGCGCCGCGCAGCCCGAGCATGGGGTTTTCTTCCTTCGGCTCGTAACGCTCGCCGCCGAGCAGGTTGGCGTATTCGTTGGACTTGAAATCGGACAACCGCACGATCACCGGCTTGGGCCAGAACGCCGCCGCCAGCGTGGCGATGCCCTCGGCCAGCTTGTCGACATAGAAGCTCACCGGGTCGGCATAGCCCGCACTGCGCAGTTCGATTTCGTCGCGCACCGGCGGCGATTGGTCGGCAAGATTCAGCAATGCCAGCGGATGCATGGCGATCATGCGCGCGATGATGAACTCCAGCCGCGCCAGGCCTATGCCATGATTCGGAATCTGCGCGAATTCGAAGGCGCGCTCGGGATTGCCGACGTTCATCATCAGCTTGACCGGCGGCTGCGGCAGGGCTTCGCTCGCCAGCGTCTCCACCGAAAACGCCAGCTTGCCCGCGTACACCGTGCCGGTGTCGCCCTCGGCGCACGACACCGTCACCGTCTCGCCATCCCGCAACACCGTCGTCGCCTCGCCGGTGCCCACCACGGCGGGAATGCCCAGTTCGCGCGCCACGATGGCGGCGTGGCAGGTGCGCCCGCCGCGATTGGTGACGATCGCCGCCGCACGCTTCATCACCGGCTCCCAGTCGGGATCGGTCATGTCGGTCACCAGCACGTCGCCCGGCTGCACCCGGTTCATTTCCGCCGGACTGGCAATGATCCGCACCGCACCGGCGCCGATTTTCTGGCCGATGGCGCGGCCGCTGATGCGCACCTCGCCGGTTGCTTCCAGCGTGTAGCGTTCGCCGCCGCCGTTGGCGCGCGCCTTCACCGTTTCCGGCCGCGCCTGCACGATGAACAGTTCGCCGCTCTCGCCGTCCTTCGCCCACTCGATGTCCATCGGGCGGCCGTAGTGGGCTTCGATTGCCATGGCCTGGCGCGCCAGTTCCAGCACTTCGGCGTCGCTCAGCGCAAAGCGGCGGCGCAAGTCGGGCGGAGTGGCTTCGATCACCGTCGCTCCGTCGCGCCACACCATGCGGCTCGCTTTCTCGCCCAGCTCGCGCCGCACCACGGCGGGAAAGCCTGCTGCCAACCTGGGTTTGTGCACGTAGAACTCGTCCGGGTTGACCGAGCCCTGCACCACGGTTTCGCCCAGGCCATAGGCGGCGGTGATGAACACCACGTCGCGGAACCCGGATTCGGTATCCAGGGTGAACAGTACGCCCGAGCAGGCGATATCGGAGCGCACCATGCGCTGCACCCCGGCCGACAGCGCCACATCGGCATGCGCAAAGCCGTGGTGCACCCGATAGGCGATGGCGCGGTCGTTGTAGAGCGAGGCGAAGACCTTCCTCACATACAGCAGCAACGCACCCTCGCCCTGCACATGCAGATAGGTTTCCTGCTGCCCGGCAAACGAGGCATCGGGCAGGTCTTCCGCCGTGGCCGACGAGCGCACCGCCACCGACACCGCATCGCCGAGCGCGGCATACGCGGTGCGCAGCCCCGTTTCCAGTGCGGACGGCAAGGCGGCCGCTTCGATCCAGGCGCGAATCTCCGCGCCCGCCCGGGCCAACGCCGTCACATCGGTTACATCCAGCGTCGCCAGCCGCGCATTGATACGCGCGCGCAAATCGTTGTGATCGAGAAAATCCCAGAACGCCTGCGCGGTGGTGGCAAAGCCGCCCGGCACCTTGACGCCGCTGTGCGTCAGATTGCGGATCATCTCGCCCAGCGACGCATTCTTGCCGCCGACACGTGGCACATCCGCCATCGACAGCGCATCCAGTGGAACGATATAGTCAGTCAAGTCCTGCATAAAGGCACCCCATGAAAAATCGCATTGCATTCTGCGTATCCGATCACACCGGCGTCACCGTCGAAGCGGTGGCGAAGAGCATGCTGTCGCAGTTTCCTGCTTTCGAGTTTAGCCTGATTGCGTTGCCTTTCGTCGACAGCCCGGACAAGGCTCAGGCCGCTGCAGCACAGATTGCCGCCGCGCCCGGCGCCTTGGTGTTTTCCACGCTGACCGACCCGGCCCTGCGCGCCATCCTGCGCAACAGTCGTGCCCATCTGTTCGACGTCTTCGACCTCGTCGCCCCTGCCGTGGAAACCGCGCTGGGACAAGCCGCCACGCCCAGCAGTGGGCGCACCCACAACATGGCGAACAACTACGAATCGCGCATGGACGCGGTGAATTTCAGCCTGGCACTGGACGACGGCCTGCAGCCGCAACGGCTCGACCAGGCCGACCTGATTCTGGTCGGCGTCTCGCGCGTCGGCAAAACCCCCACCGCGCTCTATCTTGCCCTGCAATACGGCCTGCGCGTCGCCAACTATCCGCTGACGCCGGACGACTTGGAGCACCCCAGCCTGCCCGGCGCCCTGCTCGCCCATCTACCGCGGCTGCGCGCACTGACCCTGTCGGCCGAACGCCTCGCCGCCATCCGCCAGGCGCGCTATCCCGACAGCCGTTACGCCAGCCTGCAACAATGCCGCGAAGAACTCGCCGCTGCCGAGCGGCTGTTCAAACACCACGCGGTGCCGGTGCTCGACACCACCCGCATGTCGGTGGAAGAAATTGCCGCGCGCCTGCGCCACGCCTAACCACGCCACGCCTAACCACGCCACGCTCAACCCACGCTGGGCCTAACCGCGCTGGCGCACCACTTCGAATACCGCCACCGCCAGCGCGGCCGACGCGTTCAGCGATTCCACTTTTCCACGCATCGGAATCTGGGCCTGCACGCTTGCCGCCTGACGCACCGCTTCCGACAGGCCCGCGCCTTCGTTACCCACGATGAGCGCAAGCGCGCCGGTCAGATCGAGCGCGTAAAAGCGGTTCTCATCGGACAGGGTGAGGGCCACGCTCCGCCCCCCGAAATCCTGGAGCCAGGACGGCAGGTCGACAGCCGTCTGCAGCGGCAGCACGAACTGCGCGCCCTGCCCGCCGCGCAGCGCCTTGGGCGACCATGGGTCGTGGCAGCCCCTGGACAGCACCGCCAGCGTCGCCCCCGCCGCCGCGCCGGTGCGCAGCATGGAGCCGAGATTGCCGGGGTCCTGAATGTCTTCCAGCACGATGACCAGCGGCGTGGTGGCGATGGCCGGCGGGTTAAGCCAGGCGGCCTCGGCGAGCAGGCCGGTCGGGGTGGCGACGGGCGAGAGTTCGGCGAACAGCGCATCGGGCAGCACGATGGCTTTGGCGTGCGGACAACGCACGGCCAGGTGTTCGAGCCCACCGGTCTCGAACGACGCCGCACGCACCAGCGTATGCGGCTGCCCGCCCGCCTCCAGATAGGCGGCCAGCAAATGCTCACCGTCGAGCACAGTCATCTTCGCCTCGCGCCGCGCACGGGCAGAATCAGCGAGCTTTTTCAGCCGCTTGAAAATGGGGTTGTCGCGTGAGGAAATGGGGGTCTCGGTCATGCGCCGATTATCCGCGATTCGCCGCAGCGGGCGTAAACTCACGCCATGCGCATCGTCCTTATCACACCGTATGGCCGCGAGCATCGCAACGGCAACTGGCACACGGCTGCACGCTGGACCCGCTTCCTGCGCGAGGCGGGGCACACGGTGCGGGTGCAGGTGGAATGGGACGGCCGCCCGGCCGACCTGATGCTGGCGCTGCATGCGCGACGCAGCTTCGCCTCGATCCGCGCCTTTGCCGAACGTTTTCCGAGCCGCCCGCTGCTGCTGGCGCTGACCGGCACCGACCTGTATCGCGACATTCACCAAGACGCCGACGCCCAGCAGGCGCTGGAGCTCGCGCACCGCATCATCGTGCTGCAGGAGCGCGGGGTCGACGAACTCGCCGCGCACCTGGCCGCCAAGACGCGGGTGATCTATCAATCCGCGCCCGACATCACCCGCCTGCCCTCGCCTCCCCGCACTTTCGAGGTGCTGGTCATCGGCCACCTGCGCACGGAAAAGGATCCGTTCCGGGTGGCGCTGGCCACGTCCTATCTGCCCGAGGATTCGCACATCCAGGTGACGCATCTGGGCGGCGCCCTCTCCGAGGAGATGGCCGAAACAGCGGAGCTGGCTCAGAGCAAGCTGCCGCGCTGGCACTGGGCCGGCGACGTGCCGCACAAGACGGTGCTGAAGCGGCTGGCGCGCGCGCATCTCATGGTCATCAGTTCGGTGATGGAAGGCGGCGCCAACGTCATCTGCGAAGCGCTGGCCGCCGAGGTGCCGGTGCTGGCCTCGCACATGCCGGGCAATATCGGCATGCTGGGAGAAGACTATCCCGGCTATTTTCCGGTGGGCGACGAGCGGCGGCTGGCCGCGCTGCTGTCGAAGGCCGAAAGCGATCCGGCGTTTTATGCCGACCTGTCCAGCCACGCCCGCCAGCGTCGCGGGCTGATGCGGCCGGAGCAGGAAGCCAGCCGGCTGCGGCAGGTGGTGGCTGAATTCGAGCAAAGCGCGGGGTGACACCGCGCTTGACGCATCGCTTATGCTGTCGGCTGTTCAGAAATCGAGTTTCCCCATGCACCCCACCGAACACTTCATCCCCGGCAAGGATGCCTCGCTCGAGGCATCGATCGCCACCCTGCAGTCCAAGCTCGACGCGCTGGGATTTCACATCGAGGAGCGCTCCTGGCTCAACCCGGTGGAAGGCGTGTGGTCGGTGCACATCCGCGACCGCGATTGCCCGCTGCTGTTCACCAACGGCAAGGGCGCCTCGGAGCTGGCGGCGCGGGCGAGCGCGCTGGGCGAATACTTCGAGCGGCTGTCGACCAATTATTTCTGGACCCATTTCTATCTGGGCGAGACCCTGGCCGAACGGGACTACACCCACACGCCCGAGGAACGCTGGTTCACCCTGGAAAGCGAAGTCTGGCCGGAAGGCCTGCTCACGCCCGAGCTGCACACCCTCTACAACCCCGACGCCGGCGTGCGCGCCGACCAGCTGATCGACCTCAATTCTGGCAACGCCGCGCGCGGCATCTGCGCCATTCCCTACCAGCGCCTGCGCGACGGCGAAACGGTGTATTTTCCGGTCAACCTCATCGGCAACCTCTATGTCAGCAACGGCATGTCGGCCGGCAACACGCTGATGGAGGCGCGCACCCAGGCGCTGGCCGAAATCTTCGAACGCCACATCAAGTTCCGCATCATCGAGGAAGGCCTGTGCCTGCCCGACGTGCCGGAAGACGTGATCGCCCGCTACCCACACATCGCCGCCGGCATCCGCGGCCTGCGCGAGGCGGGCTTCGGCATCCTGGTGAAGGACGCCTCGCTCGGCGGCCGCTATCCGGTGATGAACGTGACGCTGATCCACCCCCACGACCAGGGCTGCTTTGCCAGCTTCGGCGCGCACCCGCGCTTCGAGGTGGCGCTGGAACGCGCGCTGACCGAGCTGCTGCAGGGCCGCGCGCTCGACTCGCTGGCGGGGTTTCCGGCACCCGGCTTCGATCAAGCCGAAATCGCCGACCCGCAGAATCTGGAAATCCATTTCGTCGATTCCAGCGGCGTCATCAGCTGGCAGTTCCTGCGCGACACGCCGGATTACGAATTCGTCGACTGGAATTTCGGCACCACCACCGAGGAGGACTACACCTGGTCGGTGAACGCCCTGCACGCCGAAGGGCATGAGCTGTACATCGCCGACTTCACCCACCTCGGCGTCTACGCCTGCCGCATCCTGGTGCCGGGCGTGTCCGAGATTTACCCGGTGGAAGAACTCGAATTCGAGAACAACAGCGTCGGCAACCTGATGCGCCCCGCGCTCTCGCGCCTGCCCGACTTGAGCGACGACGAATGCGCCGCGTTGCTCGATCAGATCTCCGAACTGGAACTGGCGGACGACCGGCTGGTGACGGTGCTGATCGGCCTCGCCCCGGATGCCGATTCGCCGTGGACCGACCTGCGCGTCGGCGAACTCAAGCTGCTGCTGGCGCTCGCCCTCGGCGACGACGAGGCGATTCTGGAAGGCTGCAGCTGGATCGCGCAGTACGGACAGCGCAGCGAAGCGCGCCTGAAGGTCTACCGCTGCATCGCCGACCTCGTCCAGCTCGACGACCCCGGCCCCTTCGAACCCGCGCTGGCGCTGCTGTATGGCCGCGACACCTTGAACCAGGCGTTGGCGCTATTCAATCAGGACGAACGGTTTTTCGGGCTGACCCGGCTGGGCGGGAATTTTGAGGGCAGTGCGATACACCAGCGCTTGCTGGAGGCGTATCGCAAAGTGCGGGGCTGAACCTGACGCCCCGTTGATTGGCGGGCGCAGCCCGAACAGCCTGCGACGCGCCCGGTATCGAATCAATGAGGTTTTCTGGGCATGGCGGGCGGCATCTGGACGTGGGCGTCCTTGTGGCGGAAATTGATGCGGCCCTTGGTGAGATCGTACGGCGACATTTCGATGGTGACCTTGTCGCCGGTCAGAATGCGGATTCGGTGCTTGCGCATTTTGCCGGAAGCGTAGGCGATGATTTCGAAGCCGTTGTCCAGCGTGACGCGGAAGCGCGTTTGCGGCAGCACTTCGTTGACAACGCCTTCCATTTCTATCAGTTCTTCTTTCGACATGACGGGTTCCTCATAGTGGAGCGATGGCGCGACGAAGGCGTGCGCCAGGGGGT
>JBAVFD010000019.1:0-18968 GCA_049588075.1 Thiobacillus sp. | reverse complement strand
TGGTCGGCGGCGAATTCTGGGCCGGCATCCCCGGCACCGTGGGCGGCGCCATCGCGATGAACGCCGGCTGCTACGGCAGCGAAACCTGGGACAAGCTGGTGCAGGTGTTGACGCTGGACCGGCAGGGCCATCTGAACGAGCGGCAGCAGGGCGAATACGTCACCGGCTATCGGCACGTCGCACTGAAGCAGGCGCACCAGGAGTGGTTCGTCGGCGGCTGGTTCCGGCTGGAAAAAGGCGACGGCGCGGCTTCACGCGAAATCATCAAGGCGCTGCTGAAGCAGCGCATCGCGTCGCAGCCCCTGAATCAGCCCAACGCCGGATCGGTGTTCCGCAACCCGCCGGGCGATCATGCCGCGCGCCTGATCGAATCCTGCGGTCTCAAGGGCTTTCGCATCGGCGATGCGCAGGTGTCGGACAAGCACGCCAATTTCATCGTCAATCTGGGTCATGCCACGGCGACCGACATCGAGCGCCTGATCGAACATGTGGAAAACGTCGTGGAGACGCGCAGCAATGTGCGGCTGATGCGCGAAGTACGGATTATTGGAGAACGGCAGTGAGTCCGATCGATGCAGCGAAAAAATACGGCAAAGTCGCGGTGATGCTGGGCGGCACCTCAGCCGAGCGCCCGGTATCGCTCAACAGCGGCGCCGCGGTGCTGGCGGCGTTGCAGCGTCAGGGCGTCGATGCACATGCGTTCGACCCGGCCAACCGCAATCTCGGCGACCTCATCAGTGGCGAGTTCGACCGCGTGTTCATTGCGCTGCACGGGCGCCTGGGCGAAGACGGCTGCATGCAGGGTGCGCTCGAAGTGCTGGGCATGCCCTACACCGGCAGCGGCGTGATGGCATCGGCGCTCGGCATGGACAAATGGCGCACCAAGCTGCTGTGGCGCGCCGCCGGCTTGCCCACCGCCGACTGGGCCATGCTCGCCGCCGACAGCGATTTCGCTGCGGTGGAAAAGCAGCTCGGTCTGCCGATTTTCGTCAAACCCGCGCGCGAAGGCTCCAGCATCGGCATGAGCAAGGTGACCGCGCCCGGCACGCTGAAGGCAGCGTATGAAACCGCCGCCGAGCACGACCCGCTAGTGCTGGCCGAAACCTTCATCGACGGCCCGGAATTCACCGTCGGCATCCTCGGCGACACCGCGCTGCCGCTGATTCGCCTGGAGCCCGCCAAGGACAAGGCCTTCTACGATTTCGAGGCGAAATATCTGCGCAACGACACCCAATATCACTGCCCGGCCGGCCTGCCCGATGCCGACGAACAGGCCTTGCGGCAACTGGCGCTGGAAGCCTTCCGCCTGGTGGGTGGACGCGGCTGGGGACGGGTGGACGTGATGCGCGACAGCCTCGGCAACCCGTACCTGCTGGAAGTGAACACCTCGCCCGGCATGACCGACCACAGCCTGGTGCCGATGGCCGCACGCGTGGCCGGACTCGATTTCGATGCCCTGTGCTTGAAGATTCTGGAGCAGACGCTGGCATGACCTCGCCCGAGCTCGCCGCCCATCCGCTGACCCAGGTCGCCCGTGTGCTGACCTGGGGTGCGCTCGGCCTGCTGGCCTATGGCGCGGCCAGCTGGCTGGTGGCGCGGCCATGGTTCGCGCTGACCACGCTGGAGGTGAAAACGCCGGTGGCGCATGTGACCGAAGCGCAAATCCGGCTGGTGGCCGAGCGCAAGGTGCATGGCACCTACTTCACCGTCGATCTCGAACAGGTGCGTGCAAGCCTGGAAAAACTGCCCTGGGTGCGTGAAGCGCGGGTCGAGCGCCGCTGGCCCGATACGCTGGTGGTGTCGCTGCTTGAGCATGTGCCATTCGCACGCTGGAACGATGACGCGCTGGTCAATGCCGACGGCGAGGTGTTTGTCGCGGCGTCATCCGGCAACTTGCCGCGCCTGTCGGGACCGGACGACAGCAGCGCCGAAGTGGTGGCGGCCTTCCGTCGCTACCAGGCGGCGCTCAAGCCGCTTGGCATGCGCATCGCCGAATTGCGCTTGTCGCCACGCCGGGCGTGGTGGATGCGGCTGGACAACGGCATGCAATTGGCGCTTGGGCGATTGCAGACCGACGCCCGGCTGGCGCGCTTCGTGACTTTGTATCCGCGCCTGTTAACCACCCAGGTCGTGGCGAGCGCAACCGCTGCCAGCGCGAATGCGCCGAGCGCCAAAAACGCCGCCCCGATAATCCCCGTCGCAGTCGACTTGCGCTACCCCGACGGCTTCGCCATGCGGATGCCGCACGGCGCCTCACCTTTTAAACCGAGACCCACATGAGTGCAATGCAACATGAGTAAGCCAAGAGACCCTAAAAACCTGGTCGTCGGTCTCGACATCGGTACCTCCAAGATCGTCTGTATCGTCGCTGAAATCAACGACGAAGGCACGCTCGACATCATCGGCATGGGTACCCATCCGTCGCGTGGTCTGCGGCGTGGCGTGGTGGTCAACATCGAGGCGACGGTCAATGCCATCCAGCGCGCGCTGGAAGAAGCCGAGCTGATGGCCGATTGCAAGATCCGCGAGGTCTACACCGGCATCGCCGGCAGCCACATCAAGAGCTTCAACTCGCACGGCATGTTCGCCATCAAGGACAAGGAAATCAGCCAGATGGACGTCGACCGCGTGGTGGAGACCGCGCGTGCGGTCAACATCCCGACCGATCAGCAGATCCTGCACACCATCCCGCAGGAATTCATCGTCGATGGTCAGGAAGACGTGCGCGACCCGCTCGGCATGAGCGCGGTGCGCCTCGAAGTGAAGGTGCATATCGTCACCGGCGCGGTGTCGGCGGCGCAGAACATCATCAAGTGCGTGCGCCGCTGCGGCATCGAGGTCGGCGACCTGGTGCTGCAGCCGCTGGCCTCGGCGATGGCGGTGCTGACCGAAGACGAAAAGGAGCTCGGCGTCTGCCTGGTCGACATCGGCGGCGGCACCACCGACATCGCCGTGTTCACCGACGGCGCGATCCGTCACACCGCCGTGATTCCGGTGGCGGGCGACCAGGTCAACAACGACATCGCGGTGGCGCTGCGCACCCCGCCGAAAGAGGCCGAGGACATCAAGATTCAGTATGGCTGCGCGCTGCGCCAGCTGGCCGACGCACGCGACATGATCGAGGTGCCCGGCATCGGCGACCGCCCGCCGCGCACGCTGTCGAAACAGACGCTGGCCGAATTCATCGAGCCGCGCATGGAAGAACTGTATTCGCTGGTGCAGGCCGAACTGCGCCGCAGCGGGTTCGAGGAACTGCTGTCGTCCGGCATCGTCATCACCGGCGGCTCGGCAGGAATGCAGGGCATGGTCGAGCTGGGCGAGGAAGTGTTCCACATGCCGGTGCGGATGGGCTGGCCGCGCTACGAAGGCGGACTGTCGGATGTGATGCGCAACCCGCGCTATGCAACCTGCATGGGCTTGTTGCTGGCCGGACTGGAAGCGCGCGGGCGCGATGCGCCGAAGCTCTCGGGCAACAGCCTCAAGGACATTCTGGAACGGATGAAGAGCTGGTTCAAGGGGAATTTCTGACGTCGCCGGGTGAGTGGACTCGCGCGACGTTGAAACGGGATTTGGCGGTAGTGCCGGATGCATCAAAACCATCCAGGCAGACACACCAATGGATTTGGGTTTTTTGATTGGCAATAAAAGGAGGAAGCAAGATGTTTGAACTGATGGATGTAGACACCCAGGATGCAGTGATCAAGGTAATCGGCGTGGGCGGCTGCGGCGGCAACGCGGTCGACCACATGATCACGTCGGGTTTGAGCGGCGTGGAGTTCATCGCCATCAACACCGACGCGCAGGCGCTGAAACGCAACCAGGCCAAGCTGCAGCTGCAACTCGGCAACGGCGTGACCAAGGGCCTGGGCGCAGGCGCCAACCCCGACGTCGGCCGTGAAGCCGCGCTGGAAGACCGCGAGCGCATCGCCGAACTGATCGACGGCGCCGACATGCTGTTCATCACCGCCGGCATGGGTGGCGGCACCGGCACCGGCGCCGCGCCGGTAGTGGCCGAAGTCGCCAAGGAACTCGGCATCCTGACGATCACGGTCGTCACCAAGCCCTTCATGTTCGAAGGCAAGCGCGTGCGCGCCGCCAACGCCGGCATCGAGGCGCTGGGACGTCACGTCGATTCGCTCATCATCATCCCCAACGAAAAGCTGATGCAGGTGCTGGGCGACGACGTCTCGATGCTCGACGCCTTCAAGGCCGCCAACAACGTGCTGCATGGCGCGGTCGGCGGCATCGCCGAAGTCATCAACTGCCCCGGCCTGGTCAACGTCGACTTTGCCGACGTGCGCACCGTGATGAGCGAAATGGGCATGGCGATGATGGGCTCGGCTGCCGCCAGCGGTGAAAACCGCGCGCGCATCGCCGCCGAACAGGCCGTCGCCAGCCCGCTGCTGGAAGACGTGAATCTGGCGGGCGCACGCGGCGTGCTGGTCAACATCACCGCCTCGTCCACCGTGAAGATGCGTGAAATCCACGAAGTGATGAACACCATCAAGGGCTTCACCGCCGAGGAAGCCACCGTCATCGTCGGCCAGGTGCTCGACGACAGCATGGAAGACACCCTGCGCGTCACCATGGTCGCCACCGGTCTCGGCCACCCCGTTGTCCGCCAGCACTCCCGGCCGATGGAAATCATCCGCACCGGCACCGACAACGAGCCGATGATGGTGAGCGGCGGCAACGAAGAGCTGCCCAGCGTGATGACCAGCCGCCGCAACCGCACGGTGCAGGCGATGAGCGATTCCGGCATCGACACCCTGGATATCCCGGCTTTCCTGCGGCGCCAGGCGGACTGAGCGTGGTTGTTCGCCGCTTTAGCGGCTTACAACCACGGCCTGCCCCTTGCGGGTAGAGCGTAAGGGTGGGCGGTCGCAACCTGGCGCGCGCTGCGTGCCGGGTTGGGGCTGTTCGCCCCTCACCGGTTAAAATGACAGGATGATCAAGCAACGCACCCTGAAAACCCCGGTCAAGGCCACGGGCGTGGGCCTGCATTCCGGCGTCAAGGTCGAGATGACCTTGCGCCCGGCCGCGCCCGACACCGGCATCGTGTTCCGCCGGATGGATCTCGATCCGCCTGCCGAACTCAAGGCCGACCCCTATCTGGTGACCGACACCCGGCTGTGCTCGATGCTCGAATCCGGCGTCGCCAAGGTGGCCACCGTCGAGCACCTGATGTCCGCGCTCGCCGGTCTCGGCATCGACAACCTGCTGGTCGACCTCACCGGCCCCGAAATCCCCATCATGGACGGCTCTTCCGCGCCGTTCGTGTTCCTGCTGCAATCCGCCGGCATCGTCGAGCAGGATGCGCCCAAGCAATACGTGCGCATCACGCAGCCGATCGAAGTACGCGACGGCGACAAGTGGGCGCGCTTCGAACCATACAACGGCTTCAAGGTCGAATTCACCATCGACTTCAAGCACCCCGTGTTCGACAAGAGCGGCAAGACCGTCAGCATCGACTTTGCCGACACCTCCTACACGAAGGAAGTCGCGCGCGCCCGCACCTTCGGCTTCATGCACGAGGTCGAGGCCCTGCGCAACAGCGGCCTCGCGCTTGGCGGCTCGCTCGACAACGCCATCGTCATGGACGAATTCCGCGTGCTCAACAACGACGGCCTGCGCTACGACGACGAATTCGTCAAACATAAAGTGCTCGACGCCATCGGCGACCTGTATCTGCTGGGTCACCCCATCATCGGCGCCTTCGAAGCCCACAAATCCGGTCACGCGCTCAACAACGCCCTGCTGCGCGAACTGCTGCAGCACCAGGAATCCTGGGAGACCGTCAGCTTCGAGCATGACGAAGACGTTCCCGCCGCCTTCCTGCGCCTGCATCCGCTCACTGCATGATCGTCATTCGCCTGCTGCTCGTCGCTCTGCTCATCGCGGTGGGGGCGCTCGGGCTGGCGTGGCTGTTCACCGGCAACCGCAGCTATCTCGGCACCATCGGCCGCGTGCTGCGCTTCGCCCTCATCGTCGGCGTGGTCGCCGCGCTGTTCTATGTGGTGGAGCGGGTGGTGTTGCGGTAGAAACGAAGGCGCACTAAACAGGAGCCTGCGCTTCAGTAGCGGCGTTTTGGTTAATGCGAGCCATACGGCAGATTTTTTCAATAAGGGGAGGAATAAAGTGAAAAGAATGTTTGTTGCAATTTCCGCAGTAGCCCTGAGTGCATGCTCGACCTATATGCCCCAGCGTTACAGCATCAACGCGGATACCAATGTGGCCTTGAAAGAAATGGGGGCGGGCAATATCAATGTTGGCTCCTTCCAGGGTCCCAAGAACTTCGACAACAGTTGCCGTGCTGCCGGTCCGATCGCGCCGCCGGACAACATGAGCTTCGAGGCTTACATCCAGAAGGCGCTGGCGGATGAATTGAAGGTGGCGGGCAAGTTTGACGAAAAAGCCCCGAAAGTCACGCTCACCGGTACGGTTGAACAGCTCGGGTTTTCATCAGCCCGTGGGTTGACCGGTGGATCGTGGGATATTGGCCTCAAGGTCAATTCGTCAAACGGGAAATCCGTCTCTGTTTCGGAGCATTACGAATTCAATAGCGGCTTTATCGCTGATACGGCCTGCAAACAAACAGCCGAAGCCTATCTGCCTGCCGTCCAGAATCTGATCGGCAAGCTGGTCAAGGCGCCTGAGTTCAAATCCATGGTGACGCCGTGAGGCGATAGAACTCAACCAATGGGGGTCAGATACGATTCCCCGGTTGCTTCGTCTGGCGAAACAGGAAACGTCCTCAGGCTTCCTTCCGTTGACGGGCAAGGAGCGCCTGCTGGGCCTTGCGCTGTTCGAGATAGCGTAGTGCGTGATAGGTGGCAAAACCGATCACCCCCATCGCAAGCGTGAAGGCGCCGTAGGAAACCGGCCACGGAATGCCCGCGGTCATCATCGAGAATTCGGACATGCCGCCGATGCCGGCGATGATGTTGATCGGCATGAACACCACCGAAATCGCGGTCAGCTTGGATACGCGCTTGTTCTGGTTGATGTTGATGAAGCCGACCGTGGCATCCATCAGGAAGTTGATCTTGTTGAAGAGGAAGGACGTGTGGCCATCGAGCGATTCGATGTCGCGCAGGATCTGCCGCGCGTCCTCATGCTGCTCCGTCGAGAGCAGGCGGCCGCGCATCAGGAATGAGAGCGCGCGGCGGGTGTCGAGCACGTTGCGGCGGATCCGGCCATTCAAGTCCTCGCCCTTGGCGATCTCGGCGAGGATTGCGGCCGCCTCGTCATCGGTGACCTGCGGCGACAGCACCTGGCGGCCGACGCGCTCGAGTTCGGCGTAGATATCCTCGAGCGCGTCGGCCGAGTATTCGACATCCGCGCCATAGAGGTCGAGCAACACGTCCTTGCCGTCGGAGACATAACCCGGCTGGGTGCGGGCGCGCAGCCGCTGCAGACGGAACACCGGCAGTTCCTCGTTGCGGACCGAGAACAGGATGTTGCGGTGGAGAATAAAGGCCACCGCGACGTTGCGCGAATCCCCCTGCCTGTCGAGCAGGAAGTTCGAGCTCATATGCACCGAATCGTTATCGTCGATATGAAAGCGCGCGCTTTCCTCGATGTCGGTGACATCTTCCGGGTCGGGCAGGTAAAGCTGGAAGAACTCGCCCACCCAGGCGCGCACGCTTGCGGTGGGGGCGACGAGGTCGATCCACATCGGGTTGACGCTGGCCAGGTCGGCGCGACTGTCGATGCGCACCTGGCTCAGCCGGCCGTTCCTCAGCTCAAAGGCCGAGAGCATGTTGCGCGCGCTGCTGTGGGGGCGTGCCACCAACAGTTCGGCGCGCACGTCGTCCGAAACGAGTTCAAGAACCAGTTCGCAACGGCTTTCTTCGACCTCCTGCCAGGCAGCGAGGCGGTCTTCCTCGGGCAGGGTCTCGATGACCCGCGCGATCTCGCCGGCCGACAGGCGGCGCAGCAGGTTGTGCAGCTCGACCAGATGCTGCCGGTGCACCAGTCCTTCGACCAGTTCGTGGCGCGGCATGTCCTGCTTCTGCACCACGGCTTCGACGCGGCGCTGACGCGCGAGCAGCAGCTGCACGTCGCTCAAGTGCTGTTCCAGGAGGTTCTGCGCGCGCGGGCGCTGATCGATTGGTTCCGACATGGCGACGTATTCTACGCCCGCCGCTTCATTCAGGGCACGGCGGCGTACTGGGGGGTGGCCTGAATTTGCCGGATGCGATGATTTGGGCGGGGCTCGGCAAGACGGCGAATGGGCGCGAAAATGCCGTCTCGCTGGAAACCCTAACCGGGGGAGGCGCATCCCCGACAGAATCCACGCCTGCAAACCGCGGCGCGTTACAATCGCGGGGCTTTTTGCCATCCGCCCCATGATCGAAAACCTCGAAAACCCGTCGCATGACATGATTCAGGAACGCGTGAAACGCGATCCCGCCATCGGCTCGTCGGTGCTGCGCACTGCCGTCACCGACAGCATGGGCTGCTTCGTCTACCTCGGGCTCGCTACCGTGCTGCTGCCATGACGCCCGCACCCGGCCACCCTGCAGGGCACGACAGCCGCACCCTCTACCGCCGCCTGCTCGGCTATGTGAAGCCGTACTGGCGCATGTTCGCACTGTCCCTCGTCGCGCTGGTTCTCACCGCCGCCACCGAGCCGATGCTGCCCGCGCTGTTCAAGCCGCTGCTCGATCAAGGCTTCGTCGCCAAGGATCCGGCCTTCATCCGCTGGGTGCCGGTGCTGCTGCTGGCGCTGTTCGTGGTGCGCGGCGTCACCAGCTTTGTCAGCACCTATTGCATGGCGTGGGTCGGCAGCCGCCTGGTGATGGATTTGCGCGCCGCGATGTTCGACAAGCTGATGGCCTTGCCGACGCGCTACTTCGACCAGAATCCGAGCGGCCAGCTGATCGCGCAGCTGGCATTCAACGTCACCCAGGTCACGCAATCGGCCACCAGTTCGCTCACCACGCTGGTGCGCGACACCGTCACCGTGCTGGGGCTGCTCGGATATCTGGTCTGGCTGAACTGGCAGCTCACCCTGATCGTATTCGCGCTGGTGCCCCTCACGCTGTGGGTCGTGCGCATCGCCAGCAAACGTCTGCGCGGGCTGTCGCGCAAGGCGCAGCAGAACATCGGCGATCTCACCCAGGTGGTCGACGAGGCGGTGGGCGGGCATCGCGTGGTCAAGCTGTATGGCGGCGAAGCCTACGAGCAGGAACGCTTTCGCGTCGCCGCCAACCTCTCGCGCGCCTACGAAATGAAACGCGTTGCCGCCAACGCGGTGTACGAACCGGTGATCCAGTTCATCGCCGCGATTGCCCTGGCGGTCATCGTCTACATTGCGGTGGGGCAGGCGTCGAACAACACCACCACGGTCGGCGGCTTCGTCTCCTTTTTCATGGCGATGCTGCTGTTGTTCCCGCCGTTGAAGCGCCTCACCGCGGTCAACGATCAATTGCAGCGCGGACTCGCCGCCGCCGAAACCATCTTCGCCATGCTCGACCAGGATGCCGAACGCGACAGCGGCACGCAGACGCTTGCCCGCATCGAGGGGCGGCTGGCATTCCGCGACGTCACGCTCACCTATCCCGGCAAGACCCTCCCCGCGCTGAACCGCATCACGCTCGACATCGCGCCCGGCGAAACCGTCGCGCTGGTCGGCGCGTCGGGTTCGGGCAAGACCACGCTGGCGAATCTGGTGCCGCGTTTTTACGACCCCGACGCGGGTGTCATCACGCTTGATGGCATCGACATCCGCGACATCCGCCTGCACACCCTGCGCAGCCATATCGCGCTGGTGTCGCAGGACGTGGTGCTGTTCAACGATACGCTGGCGCACAACATCGCCTATGGCAGCAAGCGCGATGCCAGCGCCGACGACATTCGCGCCGCCTGCATTGCCGCCCACGCCTGGGACTTCATCCAGGCCATGCCCGACGGCCTCGACACGCTGATTGGCGAAAACGGCATGCGGCTGTCCGGCGGTCAGCGCCAGCGCATCGCCATCGCCCGCGCGATCCTGAAAAACGCCCCCCTGCTGATTCTCGACGAAGCCACCTCTGCGCTCGACAGCGAATCCGAGCGCCACGTCCAGGCCGCGCTCGAAACGCTGATGGAAAACCGCACCACCCTGGTCATCGCACACCGCCTCTCCACCATCGAACGCGCCAATCGCATCGTGGTGCTGGAAGGCGGATGCATTGTCGAAATCGGCAACCACGCTGAGCTGATCGGCAGACAAGGCCGCTACGCCCAACTCCACGCATTGCAATTTTCCACATGAGCCACGTCCCGACTTCAAGCGCCGTTCAGCCTCAGCCCCCCGACCTGGCGCAGGACGGACCGGTCGAAGGCCAGCCCCCCGCATTGGCCGGCTGGGTCAAGCCTTCCCGCTCGCTCGTCACCGCCGCCGGGCGCGCCATCGGCGACTACCGCATGATCCGCGCCGGCGACCGCATCCTGCTCGGGCTGTCGGGCGGCAAGGATTCGCTGTCGCTGCTGCACACGCTGCACCATCTGCAGCACAAGGCGCCGGTGAAATTCGAACTGCTGGCCTGCACGGTCGATCCACAGTCCGACCAGTACGATCCCGCACCGCTCACGCCCTATATGGCCGCGCTCGGCGTGCCCTACTTCCTGGAATCGCAGCCGATCATGGTTGAGGCGCAGAAGACGCTGACCAAGGATTCCGATTCCTACTGCGCCTACTGTTCACGCATGCGGCGCGGCATTCTGTACCGCGTGGCGCGCGAACAGGGCTGCAACGTCGTCGCGATGGCGCATCATCTCGACGATCTCGCCGAGACGCTGATGATGTCGATGCTGTTCGGCGGCAAGCTCAGAACCATGTCGCCGCATTATGTGAATGATGCGGGCGACCTGCGCATCATCCGGCCGTTTGCCTACGCGCGCGAACGCCAGACCCGCGCATTTGCGGTGGATTCCGGACTGCCGGTGATTTTCGAAAACTGTCCCGCCTGCTTCGCCAAACCGCAGCAGCGCTACGCGATGAAGCAGATGCTGGCCGAGCAGGAGAAAGTCCATCCGCGCATTTTTAACAGCCTGTTGACGGCAATGAAGCCACTGATGGGCGCAGCACCTGTTGTTTAAGACCGTGCTTTCAACCAGGGGGAGATGAAAATGGAGTGGTTTCTCAAGGTCATCAAGAACTTTTCATTTCAAGGCCGCGCGCGACGCAAGGAATACTGGATGTATGCCCTGTTCGTTACCCTGATTGCCCTCGGACTCAGCCTGATCGATGTGCTTGTCGGCACCTATTCCACAAGCATTGGCCTGGGACTGTTGTCCGGCCTCTTTTCGCTTGCCACCCTGATTCAGGGGATTGCCGTATGCGTCAGGCGACTGCATGACCTGGGTAAAAGCGGATGGTGGCTTTTGATCATGCTCATCCCGCTTATCGGACCGATTGTCATCCTGGTATTCATGGTGCTTGATGGACAGCCTGGTGAAAACCGGTACGGGCCCAACCCAAAGACCGCAGCATGATTTGACTGTCAGCGCATCGGCCGGCAGCCCGACAGCGCTATCCCGTGGATCGGGAGTAAGCCTGCGCCAGCCCACCTGCCCGCCCCTGAAGGGCGCTTGTCCGGACGTTTCCTCCCCACCCGTTTGCCCGTAGAATCAACCCGTTGTTTTGATTGATATTTTCCATACTGAGACCAAGGTTATGACTGCCTCCTTCATTCCCCCCAAGCGCATCCTCATGGGTCCCGGCCCCTCCGATGTGCCGCAGCGCGTGCTCGACGCCATGGCGCGTCCGACCATCGGCCACCTCGACCCGGCTTTCGTCGAGCTGATGGAGCAGATCAAGTCGATGCTGCGGATGGCGTTCCAGACCGAGAATGCGCTGACCTTCCCGGTCTCGGCGCCGGGCTCGGCGGGGATGGAAATGTGCTTCGTCAATCTGGTGGAGCCGGGCGACAAGGTCATCGTCTGTCGCAACGGCGTGTTCGGCGGCCGCATGCTGGAGAACGTCAAACGCACCCGCGGCGTGCCGGTGGTGGTGGACGATGCCTGGGGCGCGCCGGTCGATCCGCAAAAAGTGCGCGATGCCTTCAAGGCGAACCCGGATGCAAAAGTGCTGGCCTTCGTCCACGCCGAAACCTCGACCGGCGCGCAGTCGGATGGCGAAACGCTGGGCAGGATCGCGCAGGAATTCGGCGCGCTGACCATCATGGACTGCGTCACCAGCCTCGGCGGCACCCCGCTCTACATGGACAAATGGGGCATCGACGCGGTGTATTCCGGCAGCCAGAAATGCCTGTCGTGTACGCCGGGCCTGTCGCCGGTGTCGTTCTCCGCGCGCGCCATCGCGCGCATCAAGGCGCGCACGACCGTCGTGCAGAGCTGGTTCCTCGATCTCAATCTGGTGCTCGGCTACTGGCAGTCCGCCGGCAAGCGCACCTATCACCACACCGCGCCTATCAACCCGATGTACGGCCTGCACGAAGCGCTGGTCATTCTCGAAGAGGAAGGCCTGGAAAACGCCTGGGCGCGCCATCGCGCGATGCACGAGAAGCTCAAGGCCGGGCTCGAAGGCATGGGCTTGCGTTACGTGGTGGAGGAATCCGCCCGCCTGCCCCAGCTCAACTCGATCTATGTGCCCGAAGGTGTCGACGAAGCCGCGATCCGCACCCGCCTGCTGGACGAATTCAACCTCGAAATCGGCGCGGGCCTGGGCGACATGGCCGGCAAGATCTGGCGCATCGGTTTGATGGGGTATTCGGCCAAGCAGGCCAACGTGGATTACTGCCTGAAGGCGCTGAAAGCCTGCCTGTAAGACGCGGGCGAACGCGGCGGGCGGACGGACACGCGCTTGTCCCGTGCCCGCCCGGGTAAATCCAACCAGCGTTATTTCACGGTCTTGGCCGTCACCGTCTTGATCAAAGGCGCCGCCTGCTGGTTCGTGACCGCTCCCTTGACCAGGATGTCCACCGGCGTTGCCGGTTTGCCGTAATACGCCTGGTTGAGGCTATCGCGCACGGCGATAACCGAGCCTTCCAGACTCAGGCCGCCAAAGACACCCTTGCTGCGGGTGAACTGAACGATGTCGGTCGTCGCGGCCTGGGCGCCCGCGCCCACCGGCCCCGCCGACACGCTCACTTCCGTTCCCACCTGAAACTTGTTGCTGAGCAGCGCATCCTTGCCCTTCTCCGTCATGGCCATCATCACCACCTCGGCCACCGAACCGCCCGCCTGCAGCCCCCAACTCACCGAGCCCGCGGTCGCGAAAGAAGGCCCGCGCCAGACCTGACCATCGCGTGCCAGCACGACGCCGGTTCCACCCGACCCGCCGAAGATGAATCCTGCCTTGAGCAGGGATGGCACGACCAGCATGGCCTTGGCGTTTTTGACGTTATCGCGAAACCAGGTCATGTTGGGGTCGGCGACGAAATTGTTGAAGGTCTTGGTGGCGTCGTTCACCACTTTTTCGGCTTCGGCCTTGTCCTTGGCCGGACTGGCTGCCGATGCCTGCACGGCACCCAAGGCAAAAACGGCAGCGGCCACCATTGCGAAAATTTTTGTCGCTAAAGCGTGTTTCATTTGTCTGGCTCCATAAAAAGAAAAACTTCCCCGACACCTTTAGTGAACCCTAGGAAACTCCTGGCCAACATACAAGCTCAACCGCGCGCCTGCGTGCCGGGCGGTTGCTCATGTCAGCCGGGGCGGAATCGGCTGGTTTCAGACTGAATCAGCGTGGTGCGCCGTCAGGCGGCACGGGATTCAGGCGTGTGAAAGTCGAGGTGGCCGCTCGGGGCCATCGGGAATGAAGCCGCTGAAGGATGCCGCGGGATGCGCAATAAACCAGCCTGAAACCGGCACGATTGCCGGTGGGTCGGTGATCGCAACGGCAGCGCCGACCCAGATCGCACGCTGTCAGTGTTGTCAGAGAAAACCAGGGTTGCCCAAGGGCTCTTGGTGAGGACGCGTTACGGGTGCCGCTTGCGCGGCTCGTAATGCACCACGGCGCGCATGATTTCGGAATAGGGGAATTCGGCGCTGCCGCCGAAGCGTTCGCTGGCCTGCAGCACGGTGGCGGCGATATCGGTGGTTTCATCGCCGGCGCTGCCCATTTCGTCGGCCAATCCACGCACCCCGCCGCACTGGGCGCGGATTTCCTTGCCGAACGGCCACGGTGCATCGGGATTGATCTTGAGCGCGAACTGCGCGTTGTCGTGCAGCGCCCGGTAAAACGTCAGGCAGTGTTCACGCACCGCCGGATCGCCGCAGGCAATCGCTTCGCGCTCGGCCAGGTTGAGCTTGCGTGAACGGCTGCAGCCGACGCAGCGCGACAGCAGGGCGCGTTCGAACGGGCAACTGTGCTCGATGTAAGCCTTGCGGGCGAGCTTGTAGGCGTCTTCGTTGTATTCAGCCATATCAACTTCCTAGAAAGTTGCTCAGAAACCGTAGCGAGCGCCTGTCCACCCGCTAGGGGCAGGCCGTGGTTGTAAAGGCGCTGAAGCGCCAACAACCACGCTCAGTTGGGTGAGTCAGCAGCGCAGCAACCGGAATGTACTGACGTACATGAGGATTGCGAGCAGCGCACGATCCCGAATCACAGGTGCGCAGACGGTTGATGAGTAACTTTTACCAGTCGTCGCCGGACAGGGTCTTTTCCAGTTCACGCTCCGCCGTCAGCGTTTCCTGCGCGGCGATTTCGTTGTCGGCGAAGATCATCTTGTACTTGTCGCCGGTTTTGGGGTCGAGTGTTTTGCGCAGTTCATTGGTGTGCGCCTTGGCTTCCTTGAAGGTTGCCCACTCGCCCTGCTTTACCAGCACCTTGAACATGCCCAGACGGAAAACATAGTACGGCATGATCGCTCCTTAGCTCAGCTTGCCATGACACTGCTTGAACTTCTTGCCCGATCCGCAGGGGCAGGGATCGTTGCGCCCAGCCTTGGAGAAATCCAGCGAAGACGTTTCGGCGTCGGCAAAATCCTTGGCCTCGTCGTAACCGGCGTGCTGGTATTGCACGTTGGACAACTCGTCGTGCAATTCGACTGCCGGTACGTCCTCGGGTGCGCGCACCTGCACGGTGGTGGTGATCTGGGTGACTTCGGCCTTGATGCCGGTGAGCATGGCGGAGAAGAGCTCGAACGCCTCGCGCTTGTATTCCTGCTTGGGCTGCTTTTGCGCGTAGCTGCGCAGATGGATGCCCTGACGCAGATGGTCCAGCGCCGACAGGTGTTCGCGCCAGTGGGTGTCCAGGCTTTGCAGCATCACCGCGCGCTCGAACTGGTGAAGGCCGTCGGCGCCCACGATCGCTTCTTTTTCCTTGTACTGCGCTTCGGCCGCCGCACAAATCTTGCTGCGCAAGCCGTCCTCGTTCAGCGTCTTGTCCTCGTCCAGCCATTGTGTCAGCGGCAGATCGAGGGTGAACTGCGCGGCCAGCGTTTTTTCCAGCCCCGGTACATCCCACTGCTCGTCCATGCTGCCCGGCGCAATGTACAGGTTGATCGTCTCGTGCAGCACATCGTCGCGCATGGCGTGGATGGTGTCGGCGATGTTCTCGCTCGCCAGCAGTTCGTTGCGCTGCTCGTAGATCACCTTGCGCTGGTCGTTCGACACGTCGTCGTATTCGAGCAGCTGCTTGCGGATGTCGAAGTTGCGCTGTTCCACCTTGCGCTGCGCGTTCTCGATCGCTCGTGTCACCCACGGATGCTCGATCGCCTCGCCCTCCGGCATTTTCAGGCGATCCATGATCGCGGCGACGCGGTCGGACGCGAAGATGCGCAGCAGCGGATCTTCCAGCGACAGGAAAAAGCGGCTGGAGCCGGGGTCGCCCTGGCGGCCGGAACGGCCGCGCAACTGGTTGTCGACGCGGCGCGACTCGTGGCGTTCGGTGCCGATGATGTGCAGGCCGCCCGAGGCCAGCACGGCGTCGTGACGTACCTGCCAGTCGGCCTTGAGCGCAGCGATGCGGCTGGCTTTGTCGCTGTCGGACAGCGCCGCGTCGTCGTGGATCGCGTCGATTTCCTTCTGGATGCTGCCGCCCAGCACGATGTCGGTGCCGCGGCCTGCCATGTTGGTGGCGATGGTGATGCCGCCCGGCATGCCCGCCTGCGCAATCACCTCGGCTTCGCGCGCGTGCTGCTTGGCGTTCAGCACGTTGTGCGGCAGTCCGGCTTTTTGCAATTCGGCGGACAGATGCTCGTTGGCTTCGATCGAGGTGGTGCCGACCAGCACCGGCTGGCCGTTGGCGTTACGCGCGCGGATATCGTTGATCACCGCCTGGTCACGCTCCCTGGCCGTCCGGTAAACCTGATCGTGCTCGTCCTTGCGGATCATCGGATTGTGGGTCGGGATGACCACGGTTTCCAGCCCGTAGATGCTCTGGAATTCGAAGGCTTCGGTGTCCGCCGTGCCGGTCATGCCCGACAGCTTCTGGTACATGCGGAAATAGTTCTGGAAGGTGATCGACGCCAGCGTCTGGTTTTCCTTCTGGATCGCCACGCCCTCCTTGGCCTCGACCGCCTGATGCAGGCCTTCCGACCAGCGGCGGCCGCTCATCAAACGCCCGGTGAATTCGTCGACGATGATGACCTCGTCGTTCTGCACCACGTAATGCTGGTCGCGGAAAAACAGCGCGTGCGCGCGCAGCGCGGCGTACACGTGGTGCATCAGCATGATGTTGGCAGGCTCGTACAGGCTGCCGCCCTCGGGCAGCAGGCCCATTTCGGTGAGGACGGCTTCGATCTTCTCGTGCCCGGCCTCGGACAGCAGCACCTGGCGCGATTTTTCGTCAACCGAGTAATCGCCTTCGGACTCCTCGTCCTTTTGCCGAACCAGGCGCGGCGGCACCAGGTTGACCTGCTGGTACAGCGCGATGTTTTCTTCCGACTGGCCGGAAATGATCAGCGGCGTGCGTGCCTCGTCGATCAGGATCGAATCGACCTCGTCGATGATGCCGAAGGCCAGCGGGCGCTGCACTTTCTCGCTCATCTGGTGGACCATGTTGTCGCGCAGATAATCGAAGCCGTATTCGTTGTTGGTGCCGTAGGTGATGTCGGCGGCATACGCCTCCTGCTTGGCATCATGCGGCATCTGCGACATGTTCACCCCGGTGGTCAGGCCGAGAAAGCCGAACACCCGCCCCATCGACGCGGCGTCGCGACTGGCCAGATAGTCGTTCACCGTCACCACATGCACGCCCTTGCCCGCCAGCGCATTCAGATACGCGGGCAGCGTGGCCATCAGGGTCTTGCCCTCGCCGGTGCGCATCTCGGCGATCTTGCCGTCGTGCAGCACCATGCCGCCTACCATCTGCACGTCGAAGTGGCGCATGCCGAGTACCCGCTTCGACGCTTCGCGCACCACGGCGAAAGCTTCCGGCAACAGCTTGTCGAGCGATTCGCCTTGTTCCAGCCGCGACTTGAATTCGGCGGTCTTGCCGGCCAGTTCGGCGTCGGGCAATTGCTCCATCGCCGGTTCCAGCGCATTGATCGCTTTCACCTTTTGCAGGTATTGTTTGACCAGTCGGTCGTTACGGCTACCGAAAACTTTTTTGAAAATGGATTGCAGCATGAGGAATCCGAAATGTCCGCAGGACGCGGTAAATCTTTGAATTTTAACATAGCGTCACGGGCTTCCTGTGAAGCCATGAATACAACGGCGCAAGCTTTCTGCGCCGCCCGGGTGTCACGCCCATGAGTTCCTCCAGCCTCGCCGACCTGCTCGCCAGCCAGTTGCCGCATGGCCTCGTTGTCCGTGCCCAGGCGCTGCTTAAAATCCAGGCTGCACTCGACCGCGCCCTGCCCGCTGCGCTGACCGGTCATATCCGCATCATGCAGCTGGAAAACGGCACCCTGAGCCTCGCCTGCGACAGCGGCGCCGTTGCCAGCCGCCTGCGCCACCAGACCGATGCCCTGATCGCCAGCCTCGGCAAACAAGGCATCGTCGTCGCCAGCGTGCGCGTCAGCGTCAATCCCGATCTGATGGCACGCTACACCCACCCCGTCGAGAAAACCGGACTGCCGCCCAGTGCACTGGACGGGCTGGCGCATCTGAATGCGGAGATTGAGGACGGTCCGCTGAAAGAGGCGCTGGGCCGGCTGCTGCAGCACCACCGAAAGAGTTGACCTGTCGATCGCCGCGGGCGCTCGGTCCGCAGCGTGACGAGGCGCCAGCCTGGTTTCAGGCCGCTTTCTGTTGCCTGTACTCCACCCATTTGGCGACCTGTTCGTCCCAATCGTCGGAGCGGAAGTAGGGGTTGGAACGCGGTTCCCTGATCATGTTGGGATCGACCGGGATGTCCATGCCTTCGAGGAAGTTGGTCAGGCCGATCCGCTCGATCATCTCGCCGGTGCGCTCGTGCTCCAGCGCGTTCTCCGCGAAGAAGCTGAGAATGTTGGCGGCCAGTTCGTTCAGCTTGTCGAAATCCTCGTCGGTTTCCAGTTTCATGAACGGAATGATCACGCTGCCCATGGTGGCGCCGATCTTCAGCACGCCCTTGCCGCCCACCAGGATCGACACCCCCTTGTCGTTGCCGGGCAGCAGGCCGCCGGGGATGACGTTGAGGCAATGCATGCAGCGCACGCAGTTCTTGTTGTCGATGCACATCGCATTGCCGTCCCCCAGACGAGCCACCGACACGTGCGGGTTGGTTGTGTCCGCCTTGTTTTCAGGGACAAGTGTGATCGCCTGGGTTGGGCACTTGCTGACTACGTCGTTGACGAGATCGGTCATGCCGTGGGCCTTGTAGTAGTCCTTAACCTGAGCTTCGTTGACGCGGATGTTGTCGCGCCAGGTGCCGATGGTGGCCATGTCGGAACGCTGGATGGCGTTGACGCAGTCGTTCGGGCAGCCGGAGAACTTGAACTTGAACTTGTACGGCAGACTGGGGCGGTGCATGTCGTCCAGGTTGTTGTTGATGACGGTGCGCAGCGCGCGCGCCTCGTCGAAGCAGGACATTTCGCAACGCGCCGCGCCGACGCAGGACATGGAGGTGCGCAGCGCGGGACCGGCGCCGC
>JBAVFD010000018.1:0-6735 GCA_049588075.1 Thiobacillus sp. | reverse complement strand
GCCGTCACGATGCAGCGTGCTCATGCGCGCACGCCCGGAATCGAAGGGAAGTTCAGCCAGGCGCGGCAGGGTTTTCTGCCATGCATTCTTGCTGAATCCAGCCGCCTGCGCGGCTTCGAGCAAGGCGGTTTCGGTGGGGTCGCCGACGGATTTTCCATTTGCGTCGATCGCTGCATCGTTGCACAGCACCATGGCCAGGCCCAGTTCGCGCCAGGGCGCACCCTCGACATCCTGCAGTCCGGCCCGGGTTTCGCCGGCGGCCAGCACGCAGTCGACCTGCATGCGGTTCTGCGTCAGCGTGCCGGTCTTGTCGGAGCAGATGTAGGTGACCGAGCCGAGCGTTTCCACCGCGGGCAGCCGGCGGATCAGCGCGTTCTGCCTGACCATGCGCGCCGCCCCCAGCGCAAGCGAGATGGTGACCACCGCAGGCAGCGCCTCGGGAATGGCGGCGACCGCCAGGCTGACCGCGGTGAGCAGCATCACCAGCGGCGGTTCGCCGCGCAGCCAGCCGGCAACGAAAATGATGGCGCAGATCGCCAGCACCACCAGCGCCAGATGCTGGCCGAAGCGCGCCAGGCGCTTTTGCAGCGGCGTCTTGCCGGATTCGCCGGACAGCAGCGCGGCGATTTTCCCCAGTTCGGTGCGCATCCCGGTGGCCACCACCAGGCCGCGCGCGCGGCCGTAGGCGACCACCGTTCCCTTGAAGGCCAGGTTGAAGCGGTCGCCCAGCGGCAGGTCGGTCTCCGGCAGGCGCGCCTCCCGTTTTTCGACCGCCTGCGATTCGCCGGTCAGCGCGGATTCGTTCACCCTGAGCGAGGCCAGTTCCAGCAGGCGCAGGTCGGCCGGCACGATGTTGCCGGCTTCCAGCTTGACGATATCGCCCGGAACCAGCTCGGGCGCCGGAATCTGCCGGACCGTGCCATCGCGGATCACGCTCGCCAGCGGCGCGGCCATCTGCTTCAACGCGGCCATGGCGCGCTCGGCGCGGTATTCCTGGACGAAGCCCAGGATGCCGTTGAGGAACACGATGACCACGATGGCAATGCTGTCCTGCGGCTCGCCGATGACGCCGGCAATCACCGCAGCGGCAATCAGCACCAGAATCATGAAATCGGCGAACTGCGACGCCAGCATGGCAAGCGGGTGGCGCCGGCAGGTTTCCCGCAGGGTGTTGGGGCCGTATTGCGCCAGGCCGGCGGCTGCCGCCTCGGTGGACAAGCCGTGGTGCGGGTCGCTGCCCAGGCGGGTAGCGGCCTCCTCGCTGCTCAGGCAATGCCAGTCGGGCTGCGTTTCGTCCTTGCTATCAGTCATGTTGATACAGGAAGTTTGCGTTAAGCGAATAGCAGCGTCCCGCCACCCCGAACACGGCGAGGCAGGCGGCCAGCAAAAGCCGGATGGCGGCAATATCTTGCATGGTGAACGGGTATGCGGCTCCAAAGCGTTGTGGGGCTTGAAACGCCTCCTGCAATGCACGCACGTGCTCCCAGGATTATTTCCGATTCTGGCATACAGGCCAGTCCCGTTGGAAAAGGCGATCGATAGATTGCCCCCTGCTTCAGCGTGCCTCACCCTATGCGATAAGATAATCTCACCCTTGCGCCCCACGCCCAGCCAGGCCTGACAGACCTGCGCTCGCATCACCCCACAAACAAGACCCGGACCCGCCGCATGGAACTCCACCAATTCTTTCTTTACCTCGCCATCATCCTGATCGCTGCGCGGCTGTTCTCGGAGATCGCGGGGCGCCACGGCGTGCCGTCGGTCATCGGCGAACTGCTGGCCGGTCTGCTGGTGGGGCCGTCGCTGCTGGGCTGGATATCGCCGGATGCGACGATGGCGCTGCTGGCGGAAATCGGCATCATCCTGCTGCTGTTCGAAGTCGGCATGGACACCGATTTGTTCCGCCTCGCCAAGTCGGGAATCAAGCCGCTGGTGGTGGCGATCGTCGGCTTTACGCTGCCGTTCGCGCTCGGTTACGCCGTCTGCCGCTGGGGCTTCGGGCTGAACAACCTGGTGTCGCTGTTCATCGGCGGCACGCTGACCGCCACCAGCATCGGCATCACGGTGCGGGTGCTCGACGACCTCGGCCAACGCCATGCGGACGAGGCGCAGATCGTGATTGGCGCAGCAGTGCTGGACGACATTCTCGGCGTGCTGGCGCTCGCCTTCCTCTATCAGTTCGCGGTGCAGCAGGAGGTGTCACTCGCCGCCACCGGCCAGGTCGGGCTGTTCATCGTGCTGTTCATGCTGCTGTCGCCGCTCGCCGCCAAGCTCGTCGGCGGCATCATCGACCATTACGACCAGCGCGCGGCCACGCCCGGCCTGCTCATCACCATGGCGCTGGCGCTGATCCTGCTGTTTTCCTGGATGGCGCATCTGGTCGGCGCGCCGCTCATCATGGGCGGGTTTGCGGCGGGCATCGCGCTGTCGCAACACTTCCGCTTCAATCTCATGCACCGGCTCGGCCTGCCCGCGCTCGACCGCTGGCTGGCCCCCAGCCCCAATATGGCCCACCGGCTGGAAGAGCAGATGCGGCCGCTGATCCACACCTTCGCGCCGATGTTTTTCGTCATGGTCGGCGTCTCGCTCAACCTCAACACCGTGGACTGGAGTTCGCCGCACGTGTGGCAACTGGGCGGCGCGCTGATCGCGGTGGCGTTCATCGGCAAAATCGCCGCCGGATTCTTCATCAGCGAAACCCGCTTCCGCCAGATGGCCATCGGCCTGTCGATGGTGCCGCGCGGCGAGGTCGGCCTGATCTTCGCGCAACTGGGCCTGAACCAGAAAATACTCGATGCCGAAACCTACGCCGCGCTGCTGATCGTCATCGCGATCACCACGGTTGCGCCGCCGTTTTTGCTGAAGGCCTGGTATGGCCGGCAGGCGCACCCGGCACCCTGATCGCGTATGGGCGGTTACGGTATCTCCGAGGAACTTGCTGAGCTAGAATCCGTCTCACCGCAGCATCCTGCCGTTCATTATTTCTGGAGGTCGCATGAACCCGCAAGTCACCCCCCTTGATCGCAGCCAACTCACAGCGCTGTCGACCACCAAGCTGGTCCGCAACACCTACATGCTGCTGTCGATGACGCTGGCGTTTGCCGCGCTCACCGCCGGCGTGTCGATGTCGCTCAACCTGCCGCCGTTCGGCTTCATCATCACCCTGGTCGGTTACTTCGGTCTGCTGTTTCTCACCACCAAATTCCGCGACAGCGGGCTGGGCATCGCCTTCGTGTTCGCGCTCACCGGCTTCATGGGGCTTACCCTTGGGCCCATCATCAGTCATTACCTCGCGCTGCCCAACGGCACCCAGGTGGTGATGATGGCGATGGGCGGCACCGCCGCGATCTTCCTCGGCCTGTCGGCCTACGTGATGACGACGCGCAAGGATTTCAGCTTCATGGGCGGCTTCCTCGCGGTCGGCATTCTGGTCGGCTTCCTCGCCGGTTTCGGCGCATTCTTCTTCCATCTGCCCGGCCTGTCGCTGGCGGTGTCGGCGATGTTCGTGCTCCTGATGTCCGGCCTCATCCTGTACGAGACCAGCAACATCATCCACGGCGGCGAGACCAACTACATCATGGCGACGGTCACGCTGTTCGTGACGATCTTCAACCTGTTCACCAGCCTGCTGCAATTGCTGGGCTTTGCCAGCAACGACTGAGCAGATGACCGACACAACGAGAACGGCGCCTCCTGTGGCGCCGTTTTTGCGCGCCACACCCGTTAATCCTGCGGCGCCGTCTTTTATCGATACCCACTGCCATCTCGATGCGGCCGAGTTCGATGCCGATCGCGATGCGGTTTATGCCGCCGCGATCGCAGGCGGCGTCGACACCCTGGTGGTTCCCGCCGTCAGCCGCGACAACTTTGCCGCGGTGGCCGCCACCTGCGAACGCTATCCCGGCTGCCTGCCGGCGTGGGGGCTGCACCCGATGACCATCGACGTGCATCGCCCCGAACATCTGGCCGATCTGCGCGCGCAGATCGAGGCGCAGCGACCGGTCGCCATCGGCGAAATCGGGCTCGACCTGTTTGTCGATCTCGATTACGCCACCCAGGAATTCTTCTGCGTCGAGCAACTGAAAATCGCGCAGGTATACGACCTACCGGTGCTGCTGCACTGCCGCCGCGCCAACGACCAGTTGCTGAAACACCTGCGCAAGATCAAGGTGCGCGGCGGCATCGCCCACGCCTTCAACGGCAGCCCACAACAAGCGGACGAATTCATCAAGCTGGGATTCAGGCTCGGCTTTGGCGGCGCCTTCACCTGGCCACGCGCCAACAACCTGCGGCGGCTGGCGGTCGACCTGCCGCTGGAGGCGATCGTGCTGGAGACCGACAGCCCCGACATTCCGCCGGTGTGGATCGGACGCGGCCGCAACGCGCCGGGGGAGTTGCCGCGTATCGCGCAGACCCTGGCTGAACTGCGCGGCCTCGACATCGATCAAGTGGCGCAGGCCACCACGCGCAACGCCCGCGAACTATTCGGCCTGGCCTGAGGCCGCGTCAGCTGGCGTAACCGAAATCTCCTGCCCACTCTCCACGGCGGTAATCGATGGCAAGCCAATTGGGCACATAGGGACGCGGGTTGGCGAGGGGGAAGTCGTCGGAAGGCGGCAAACCGCCGTCTTCCGACACGCTGCAATGGCGGGTCATGATCGGCCGGAAGCGCACTGCCAGGCGGTCGTTGACCGGGGTGGAGTGCTCGGCTGCGTCGCCGAAGTACACCCGCTTGCGCAGCAGGCAGGAGAACAGCAACTCCATCTCGGCGACCAGCGGCCGGTCGCGCAGGGCAAGTGCCTTTTGCGCAGCGGCCGTGAGCCGGATCTCCAGCGATTTATCGTGCAGGGTAACGTTCATGCATGGCTCCTCTATGACATCGTCCGTACCGGACTATAACGGCCCTGCCCCGTCGCGTTGGAGTCCGGTGCAAAGGGTGCTGCCCGGCACGGCACTCAGAAATCGCGCTCGACCTTGAACCCATTGATGAGGATGTCGGCTGCCACCATGCGCGCGCCGTGATTCACCGCATCGAGTATGTCGCTGTCTGACCAGCCGGCTTCCCGCGCCGCCTGAACGTCCAGCGCGGTCACGCTGTTGGAATCGCGCGTCGCTTTCAGCACCAGACCGAGCAGGGTTTTTTCCTGGGCGCTTAACGGGCTGTCATTGAAATCGGCGCGCGTGGCCGCGACCTGTTCCGGCGTCCACCCGGCCATGTTGATCAGCATCCCGGCATTCATGTCGATGCAGTAGCTGCAATTCCCGGCCTGCGAAACCAGCATTCGAATGCTCGCCGTCAGCGGGAAGGCCAGCGTGGGATGCTGCATGATGCTGGCGTAATACTCCCACTGGTGCCTGAGCAAAAAAGGGTGCGCGCTGAACACCTGAAGGGCGGTGGGCACATGACCCCACGCGCTTTTGATTTGGGCGTAAATCTCGGCAACTTCACCGGTTGCGGATTCGGGCGTAACGGTTCGCAAAATGCTCATGACACTCTCCCTGCTTGAGATTAAATGATCGAGGTTATATCCAGCGCCTGACCCGGGTTTTATAACCCCGGTAGGCGTCGCCGAACCTGGCTTCGAGATGGGCTTCTTCATGCCGGATCACGCCGAAGCGGAGCATGGCCCAGATAAGGGGCGCGAACGCGAGCGGCCACAGCGTGTTCAGCAGCAGCGACACCCCGGTCAGAATGAACCAGTCGCCCAGATAGATCGGATTGCGGCTGAAGCGGAACGGCCCGTCGGTGCACAGCGCCGCCGCCCCGGCATAGGGATTGACCGTGGTGTGGTGGCGGTGAAACGTCCATAGCGTCCACGCAAACAGCGCCAACCCGAGCGACACCCCCAGCCAGCCGAGCGGGCGCAATGCCGCGCCGCCATCCCACGCCAGCGGCAGCAGATGACGATCCAGCCCCCAGCCACCCAGCAGGGCTGCTGCGTAGGGTGCGGGGGGCAGGATCAGCGTGCGCGGACGCCGCGTTTCGTCTTTCATTCCCATACAGCACCGGATCGTGCTCAGGTCAATGCCGCTTCAGATAGAACACGAACTCGCCCGCCGACTCGGCGGAAGACAGCAGTTCATTGCCGGTCTGTTTGGCGAAGGCCTGCATGTCCTTGACCGAACCGGGGTCGGTCGAAGTGACTTTCAAGACCTGCCCCGAGCCAAGTGTGGCGAGCGCTTTCTTGGTGCGCAGAATGGGAAGCGGGCAATTGAGTCCGCGCGCATCGAGGGTTTCGTTGAATGGGATTTCGCTGGTTTGCATGCTGGCTCCTTCATATCAAGCTACCGAATGGTGTGCGGTCGCCGGGTAGCGCGGCGGCAGCCGGTTGCAGCGTGGGCCGCAACGAATTGCCTAAGCTTTCAGTGTTTCCAGATAGCGGATCAACTGCCCGAGACAGCCGCGATACGCCGCGACGGACTGGGTGTTCTTGCTCATGCCGATGCAGCCTTCCAGCGCCGACACGATGAAGAACGCGGTTTCGGCCGAATCGATATCCTTGCGCACTTCGCCGGACTTTTTGCCGCGCGTGAGCGCCGATTTCACCACCGTGACCCAATCCTGGAACAGGCCATTCAGATTCAGCCGGAAGGTTTCATCCACCGGACTCATCTCCTGCATCAGGTTGTTGAGCGGGCAGCCCAGCGTCACCACCCAGGGATCGGTTTCGGACGCCTTGGCCGTCAACATCGCCTGCATGGCCGCGAGTGGCTGACGGGTTTCCGCCAGGGGGT
>JBAVFD010000017.1:0-2306 GCA_049588075.1 Thiobacillus sp. | reverse complement strand
GTTTTTTCCTGCAGGGTGACCAGCCGGAAATCCGGATGCGTGCCCGCCTCGAACCAGTGACAGGCCGGGCACCTGCCGCAGGCCGCCCCATCGGGCCGCGGCGCTTCGCACAGCAAGGCCTGCGCCCACGCCTGCGCCAATGCGCCTTTACCGACGCCGCGCGGCCCTGCCAGCAACAAGGCCTGTGCCGGACGCGCCCGGGTCGCCAGCAGACGCTGCCAGCTTGCATCGAGCCAGGGATACGGCGCGTTCACGTGAGCCCCTGCAACAACTGGCCGATTTCGGCCTGCAAGGCTGCGATGCTTTGGCGCGCATCGAGTACACGAATGCGTACGGGTTCAGCCAGTGCGCGGTCGAGATAGGCATTGCGCACGCGGTTGAAAAAGCTGTCGGCCTCGCGCTCGAAACGGTCGGCGGCACGCGCTGCCGAGCGACGCGCCTCCGCCACCTCAGCAGGTACGTCGAACAGCAGGGTGAGGTCGGGTGCGAAGCCGCGCTGCACCCACGCTTCCAGCGCAGCAATGCGTTCCGCCGCGATGCCGCGCCCGCCGCACTGGTAGGCGTAGCTGGCATCGGTGAAGCGGTCGGACAGCACCCAGGCGCCGCGTGCCAGCGCAGGCAAAATCAGCGCCGCCAGATGTTCCTGGCGCGCGGCGAACATCAGCAGCAATTCGGTATCGGCGTCCATCTCGCGGTGCAGCAGCAGTTCGCGCAGGGTTTCGCCGAGCGGCGTGCCGCCCGGCTCGCGGGTGACGATCACCTCCCTGCCCTGCTGGCGCAGCCAGTCGGCCACGAAGCCCAGGTGCGTGCTTTTGCCGGCGCCGTCGACACCTTCGAGAGTGATGAATTTGCCGGGTGTGCTCATCGTTGGTAGCGGTTCACCGCGCGGTTGTGCGCCTCGAGGGTGCTGGAAAAAACATGGGTGCCATCGCGACGCGAGACAAAATACAGCGCATCGGTTTTGGCCGGATTGAGCGCGGCCTCAATCGACGCCTTGCTGGGCATCGCAATCGGCGTGGGCGGCAGCCCGGCGCGGGTGTAGGTGTTGTACGGCGTGTCGCGCTGCAGATCGGCCTTGTGCAGGTTGCCATCGAAGCGCTCGCCCAGCCCGTAGATGACGGTGGGGTCGGTTTGCAGGCGCATCCCTAAACGCAATCGATTGAGGAACACCCCGGCAATCCGCGGGCGCTCGGACGCCGCGCCGGTTTCCTTTTCCACGATCGACGCCATGATCAGCGCCTCGTACGGCGTGCGATACGGCAGCCCCGGCGCCCGGGTTTCCCAGGCAGCCTGCAGCCTGTCGTGCTGCAGGCGGTAGGCGCGGCGCAGCACAACGAGGTCGGAGGTGTGCGGCGCGTAAAAATAGGTATCCGGAAACAGCAGGCCTTCGGGGTGGCTTTCCTCGGCGCCGATGGCTTGCAGCAGGTCGGCATCGCTCATGTCGGCGCTGTCGTGTTTCAGCAAGGGCTGCGCGGCCAGTTCGGCACGCACCTCGCGCCAGTTCCAGCCTTCGATGAATTGCACGATCGCCTGGGTGATTTCGCCGCGCTCGAACGTGTCATACAGCGCCAATGGCGTGAGCGGCTTGTCCAGCGTATAGACGCCCGCCCTGAGTGCACCGCCCTTGCCCTGCACGCGTCCGAGCAACCAGAACACCTGTGCGTTGCCGACCACGCCTTCGCGTTCGAGCATGGCGCTCAGGCTTTTCAGATTCATGCCGGGCGTGACATTGACGGTTCTCGGCAAGGGTTGAATGTGCAAAGGCTGTCTGGCATACCAGGCCAGCCCGCCGGCTCCCAGCAGCGCAGCCAGGATCGTCAGCAGCAGCAGTCGCTTAATCCACGTTTTCATACAAGGCGGTTTTCAAGGTTTCCGTCCAGCCCGCGGCGGGCCAGGTCTGGTCATGCAGACGCGCCACCCGGCGCAAACCGATGACGCTGTTACAAATCATGACTTCATCGGCAGCGAGTATAGCGGCTGGCGCGAAGCGATCGATATGGGTGCGCATGCCGCGGCGTCCGGCGGCACGCAGCAGACGGGTTCGGGCCACGCCCGCGACGCCGCACGCGCTCAGATCCGGGGTGAACAAGTCGCCATGGCTGACCCAGAACAGGTTGCTCGTCACGCCACCGACAACCACGCCGCGGTCGTCGCACAGCAGCCCCTCGAATGTCGCCGGGTCGTCCCACTCGGCGCGCGCCAGCACATTTTCCAGCCGGTTCAGATGCTTGACTCCGGCCAGCCGGGGCTGCCGCCCCAGTCGCAGGGTGCACCAGCGCACAGCGATCGCGTCTGCCGCAGTGGCC
>JBAVFD010000016.1:0-22357 GCA_049588075.1 Thiobacillus sp. | reverse complement strand
CCGCCACCGGCACCGACACCGGCGGCTCGATCCGCCAGCCCGCCGCGCTGTGCGGCATCACCGGACTCAAGCCCACCTACGGCCTGGTGTCGCGCTACGGCATGATCGCGTTCGCCTCCAGCCTCGACCAGGCCGGGCCGATGGCGCCCTCGGCCGAGGACTGCGCGCTGCTGCTGAACGTGATGACCGGCTTCGATCCCAAGGACTCGACCAGCCTGGAGCGCGAAAAAGAGGATTACACCCGCGAGCTGGACCAGCCGCTCGCCGGCCTGCGCGTCGGCCTGCCGCGCGAGTTTTTTGCCGAGGGCTTGAACAATGAAGTCGCCGCCGCGGTGGAAGCGGCGGTCGCCGAGCTGAAAAAACTCGGCGCGACCACGGTCGACATCTCGCTTGCCAATTCGCAGCTCGCCATTCCCGTCTACTACGTGCTGGCGCCCGCCGAAGCCTCGTCCAACCTGTCGCGCTTCGACGGCGTGCGCTACGGCTACCGTGCGCCGGAGTATGGCAACCTCGACGACATGTATTGCAAGACCCGCGCGCAGGGCTTCGGCGCGGAGGTCAAGCGCCGCATCCTGATCGGCGCCTATGTGCTGAGCCACGGCTATTACGACGCCTATTACCTGCAGGCGCAGAAAATCCGCCGCCTGATCGCCGACGATTTCAGCGCGGCCTTCAAGACCTGCGACGTCATCCTCGGCCCCACCGCGCCCGGCACCGCGTTCAAGCTCGGCGAGAAATCCGGCGACCCGGTCGAAATGTATCTCAACGACCTCTACACCATCCCCGCCAACCTCGCCGGCCTGCCCGGCATGTCGCTGCCGTGCGGCTTCGACAAAGGCGGCCTGCCGATCGGCCTGCAGCTGGTCGGCAACTATTTCAGCGAGGCGAAGATGCTCAACGTCGCCCATCAATACCAGCGCGTCACCGACTGGCACCGCCGCCAACCGGAGGGTCTGAAATGAAGTGGGAGACCGTTATCGGGCTGGAAGTCCATACCCAGCTCGCCACAAAATCCAAAATCTTCTCGGGCAGCAGCACCGCTTTCGGCGCCGCGCCCAACACCCAGGCGAGCGCGGTCGACATCGCCCTGCCCGGCGTGCTGCCGGTGCTGAACAAGGGCGCGGTGGAATGCGCCATTAAATTCGGCCTCGCCATCGGCGCGACGCTCAACCGCGTCAACGTGTTCGACCGCAAGAACTACTTCTACCCCGACCTGCCCAAGGGCTACCAGATCAGCCAGCTGGCCAGGCCCATCGTCGAGGGCGGCGCGCTGAAGATCGTGGTCCCGTCGACAGGCTCCCCTTCGACAGGCTCAGGGCAACCGGAAGAAAGGGTCATCCACCTCACCCGCGCCCACCTGGAAGAAGACGCCGGCAAGTCGCTGCACGAGGACTTCCACGGCATGACCGGAATCGACCTCAACCGCGCCGGCACGCCGCTGCTGGAGATCGTCTCGGAGCCGGAAATGCGCTCTTCCGCCGAGGCGGTGGCCTACGCCCGCGCGCTGCACACGCTGGTGACCTGGATCGGCATCTGCGACGGCAACATGCAGGAAGGCAGTTTCCGCGTCGACGCCAACGTCTCGGTGCGCCCGGTGGGGCAGGCCGAATTCGGCACCCGCCGCGAGATCAAGAACCTCAACTCGTTCAAATTCCTGCAGCAGGCGATCGACTACGAGGTGCGCTGGCAGATCGAGACGCTGGAAGACGGCGGCCGCATCCAGCAGGCCACGGTGCTGTTCGACCCCGACCGCGGCGAGACGCGGATGATGCGCAGCAAGGAAGAGGCGCACGACTACCGCTACTTCCCCGACCCCGACCTGCTGCCGGTGAAACTCGACGAAGACTGGATCGAGACGGTGCGCGCCACGCTGCCCGAACTGCCCGCCGCGATGCAGGCACGCTTTCAAACCGAATATGGCGTGTCGCCCTACGACGCGGCGGTTTTAACCGGATCGCGCGCGCTCGCCGACTATTTCGAGGCGACCACGCGCGCCTGCGGCCAGGGCAAGCTCGCCGCCAACTGGGTGATGGGCGAACTGTCCGCCGCCTTGAACAAGGCCGATCTGGGAATCGAGCACTGCCCGGTTGCCGCCGACCGGCTCGGCGCGCTGATCGGCCGCATCCAGGACGGTACCCTGTCCGGCAAGCTGGCCAAACAGGTGTTCGAAGGCTTGTGGGAAGGCGCGGGCGAAGTCGATGCCATCATCGAAACGCGCGGCCTGAAGCAGATGTCCGATTCCGGCGAACTGGAAAAAATCATCGACGACGTGCTGGCCGCCAATCCGAAATCGGTCGAGGAATTCCGCGCCGGCAAGGAAAAAGCCTTCAACGCGCTGGTCGGCCAGGTGATGAAAGCCAGCAAGGGCAAGGCCAACCCGGCGCAGGTCAACGATCTGCTCAAGGTCAAATTGCAATGAACAAAGGGGGCGTCACCGCCCCCTTTCTGCCCGACCTGTAAAACGCCTGTTTACTTCCCTGCCGTCAGTTCGTGGAACCGCGCCTTGTCCGCCGCGTACTTCTCGCGCACGCTCGTCATCGCTTCTTCGTTGGTCTGGATGGCGCGCTTCAGTTCCTGACTTTCCCTGTTGGCCTGGTCCAGCTGATTCTTCATGCTGGGACTCACTTTCTTCCCGGCCTTTTCGATACGGGCAATACTCGCGTTCAGCTCGGCCAGATTGGCGTCCACCGCCTTGCTGCGGATTTCCGCGCCCTTGATCGCCAGGATGTGGTGTTCCAGCGCGCGGTCGCGCGCCAGATCGATTTCCGCTTCGGTGGTGTAGGTCGAGGTCAGCGCGCGGTCGAGTTGTGCCTGCTTCTGCTTTTCCTGCTGGATGCGCTTCTCCTCGGCCTGGCGATCGGCCTCCGCCTTGCGCTCCGCCTCGGATTGCGTGCGCCTGATCACCTGCCCCTGCTTGTTCATCTCGGCCGCGCCGCTCTGATGGTAGGTCGGCGGCAAGGTGTCGCTGTATTGCACGCGGCCGTTGCTGTCCACCCAGCGGTACATCGCCGCCTGTGCCGTGCCCGCGCCCAGCAGCAAGGCGATCGCCAGCAGCGTGCTACACGCCGTATCTTGCACGGTAATCTGCCACGGCCTGCAATTCGGTTTGTCTGTCTGCATCACGTTCCAAAAACTCCACCAGATTATCCAGCGTGACCACCGCCACCACCGGAATGCCATATTGCTCGCGTACTTCCTGCACCGCGGATCGTTCACCGGTTCCGCGCTCCATGCGGTCCAGCGCAATCACCACCCCGGCCGGTTCGGCACCCGATTGGCGGATCAGTTCCACCGATTCGCGCACCGAGGTGCCCGCCGAGATCACATCGTCCACGATCAGCACCTGGCCTTGCAGCTTCGCGCCGACCACCGTCCCGCCCTCGCCATGATCCTTGGCTTCCTTGCGGTTGTAGGCGTACGGCACGTTCCTGCCCATCCCCGCCAGCGCGATCGCAATGCTCGCCGCCAGCGGAATCCCCTTGTAGGCCGGCCCGAACAGCACATCGAACGCGATCCCCGAGTCGACAATGGCTTTCGCGTAAAATTCGCCCAGCCGTTTCAGCCTGTCGCCGTCGTTGAACAGCCCCGCATTAAAAAAATAGGGGCTCATCCGCCCCGCCTTGGTCTTGAACTCGCCAAAACACAGCACCTGCGAGGCAATGGCGAATTCCACAAAATCGGCTTTGTAATCGGACATTTCTTCACACTTCTTTAATAGTTGTTCTTAACCAGACACCGCGATGCGCATTATATCGGCCAACCTCAACGGCATCCGTTCCGCCGCCACCAAGGGCTTCTTCGACTGGCTGCCCGCCCAGCGCGCCGACGTCGTCTGCGTGCAGGAGCTCAAGGCGCAGGCCGCCGACCTCAGGCCCGAATTCATCCAGTGCGACGGCCTCAGCGGCGCCTTCCACTATGCCGAGAAAAAAGGCTACAGCGGCGTCGGCGTCTATACCCGCAAACAGCCGCAGCGCATCATCGAAGGCCTCGGCGTGCCCGAATTAGATGCCGAGGGCCGCTACATCGAGGCCGATTACGGGAATCTGGCGGTCATCTCGCTCTACCAGCCCTCCGGCTCCAGCAGCGAAGAACGCCAGCAGGCCAAGTTCCGTTTCATGGACGTGTTCTTCCCGCACCTCGAAGCGCTGATCAAGTCCGGCCGCGAGATCGTCATCTGCGGCGACTGGAACATTGCCCACAAAGAGGTTGACCTGAAGAACTGGAAATCCAACCAGAAGAACTCCGGCTTCCTGCCCGAGGAGCGCGCCTGGATGACCCGCCTGTTCGACGAGCTCGGCTGGGTCGACGTCTACCGCAGCCTCTACCCCGGCCACACCGGCGAGGCCTACACCTGGTGGAGCAACCGCGGCCAGGCCTGGGCCAAGAACGTCGGCTGGCGCATTGACTACCAGATCGCCACCCCCGGCATCGCCGCCAAGGCAAAATCCGCCAGCGTCTACAAGGACCGGCGCTTTTCCGACCACGCGCCGCTGATTGTCGATTACGATTACCGGGCTTGAGCCACCCACCGAGGCCACGATGAAGAAACAGAACGCGCTGCACTTGTTGCAGAACCACAAAGAAACGATTCGCCAACGTTTTGGCGTGCGGCATCTGTCGCTTTTCGGTTCCACGGTGCGCGATGAAGCGCGGGAAAACAGCGATGTCGACGTGTTGGTCGAATTCGACGGCCCATCCACTTCCGACCGCTATTTCGGCTTGCAGTTTTATCTGGAAGACCTGTTCGGCTGCCCGGTAGACCTCGTCACCGACAAGGCCCTGCGCCCGGAACTCCGCCCCTATATCGAGAAAGAGGCTATCCGTGTCGCGTGAATGGCGCTTTTACGTGAGTGACATGATCGACTTCGCGGAAAAGGTGCTGGCCTACACCTATGAAATGGATCAAAGCCGTTTCGAGCAAAGCGGCCTTAACTACGACGCCACCGTGCGCAATCTCGAACTCATTGGCGAAGCCGCCACCCACATTCCCGAGCACGTGCGGCAATTCGCCAGTCACATCGACTGGCGACGCATCGTAGCCACGCGCAACCGGCTGATTCATGGCTATCTCGGCATCGACAACGACACGCTCTGGAGCATCATCCAAACAGACATCCCCGCGCTGCTGCACAACCTGCATGCTCTCAAGGCAGCGGCGGATGCGGGTCAAATCATCGACCCTGCTGCATGACCCCGCAAGCCTTCATAGCCAAGTGGCGCGACAACCCGCTGACCGAACGCGCGGGCGCGCAGGCGCATTTCGAGGACCTGTGCGCCTTGCTCGATGTGGAGCCGCCGCGCATCGAAGGCGAATACCAGTACGAATGCGGGCTGATCAAGAAAAGCAGCGCCAGCCAGGGCTGGGCCGACGTATGGAAAAGGAACTGCTTCGCCTGGGAATACAAGGCGCCCGACAAGGACCTCGGCGCCGCGCTGAAGCAGTTGATGATGTACGCGCTGGCGCTCGACCTACACGCCGGCAATGCCGGACGAGGAAATCCTCAGACGGCTGCTGGCGCTGAATCTACAACGCGCGGAAATCGAGCGCCAGCTGAAAACCGGGCGGAAGATCATGAAAGAGCGCCACGCTGTTTTGCGTGAACTGGCGAAATAACCCCAATCAAACTTATGCTTTCCCCTTTTTCCAATCACCCCCGGCTCGCCGCCTGGTTGCGCACTCATGTGGCCGCACGCACTTAAACCCTTGATCCCCTGACCATGCCGCACAACTTCGCTTCGACCCATCGCCTGCTGGCGGTGCTTTTTCTGGGGTTTGCCTCGGGCCTGCCGCTGGCGCTCACCGGGCAGGCGATGCAGGCCTGGCTGTCGGTCGCGGGGGTGGACATTGCCACCATCGGCTTTCTCGGCCTGGTCGGCGTGCCCTACACCTTCAAGTTCCTGTGGGCGCCGCTGATGGATCGCTTCGAGTTGCCGTGGCTCGGACGGCGGCGCGGCTGGCTGGTGCTCACCCAGCTGATGCTGGCGGGGGTGCTGACCTGGATGGCGAGCGTGTCGCCCGCGGCGACGCCGCTGCTGTTCGCCGCCGCGGCGGTGAGTGTGGCGTTTTTTTCCGCTTCGCAGGATGTGGTGATCGACGCCTACCGCACCGACGTGCTGCTGCCGAGGGAGCGCGGGCTGGGCTCGTCGCTGGCGGTATTCGGCTATCGCCTGGCGATGATCCTGTCGGGCGGCATCGCGCTGATCTGGGCCGACCAGTGGGGCAGCTGGGAGCGGGTGTACCACGTGATGGCGGGCATTTTTGTCGCAGCAGCGGCGGTGTCCCTGCTGACGCTGCCGCGCGTCAGCGGCGCATCGAAGCCGATCGACTCCAACCCGTTGCGGGAGCTGCGCGGCTTTGTCGCCCTGCTCGCAGGCGTGCTGGCGGGCGCGTTCATCAGCCGCTGGGGGCTGATGGCGCTGGGCTTCGCGCCTGACGACGCCAACAAATGGGTACGCCTGCTGTTCGTGCTGGCGGGCGTGGCCTGCGCCCTGCCCCTGGGCGCGTGGGCGGCGCGCAGGGTCGGCTTCGAAACGCTGAATCGCTCGCTCGCCAGCTACTTCGTGCAGCCCGGCGCGTGGGCGTTCCTGCTGCTGATCGTGCTGTACAAGTTTTCCGACGCCTTCGCCGGCAGCCTGACCACGGTGTTCCTGATCAAGGGCATGGCGTTCACCCAGGCCGAGGTCGGCATCGTCAACAAGATCATCGGCATCTGGCTGACGATTTTCGGCGCGCTGATCGCGGGCGCGCTGATGATGCGCATGTCGCTGGTGCGCGCGCTGCTGGTTTTCGGCGTGCTGCAGATGCTCGCCAACTTCGGCTTCTGGGCGCTTGCGGTGCTGGGCAAGGGCGCGTGGGGCGGCTTCACCCTGGCGCCATTCGACTGGGGCATCGTCGCGCTGAACCAGCCCGCCGCGATCGACGGCCTGCTGATGTTCGCCATCGCCGCCGAGAACATCACCAGCGGCATGGGAACGGCGGCGTTCGTCGCCTTGCTGATGAGCCTGTGCAACCACCGCTACACCGCGACGCATTACGCCCTGCTGTCGGCGCTGGCCGCGGTCGGGCGCATCTACATCAGCCCGCTGGCCGGGGTGCTGTCCGAGTCCATCGGCTGGCCCGCGTTCTTCGTGCTGGCGGTGCTGTTCGGCCTGCCCGGGATTTACATGGTGTGGCGGATGCGCCAGGCCATCGCCGACCTGAACCAGACGAGCGCGCCGGCATGATCGAACTCTCGCTGCTTACCGCGCTGCTCGCCGGGCTGCTCGGCGGCGTGCACTGTGTCGGCATGTGCGGCGGCATCGTCGCGGCGTTTTCCTTTCGCGCCGATGGCACGCACCCGCCGTTTCGCCTGCACCTGGCCTACAACCTGGGGCGGATATCGTCGTATGTGCTGTTCGGCGCGCTGGCCGGTGCACTCGGCGCCTCGCTCAAGCTGGCGGAGTTCATGCCAGTGCAGACCTTACTGTATGTGCTGGCGCAAGTTGTGATGATCCTGCTTGGCCTGTATCTGGCCGGATTCAATCAGTGGGTGCTGGTGTTCGAACGTGCCGGCGGCGCGCTGTGGAACCGGGTCAAGCCGCTGTTCCAGAAACTGCTGCCAGTGAAATCCCTGCCGCAGGCGCTGCTGGCGGGCATGGCCTGGGGCTGGCTGCCGTGCGGGCTGGTGTATTCGGTGCTGGTGTCGGCGCTGGCGGCGGGCAGCGCCACCTCGGGCGCGGCGCTGATGCTGGCGTTCGGGCTGGGCACGCTGCCGAACCTGCTGGGAATGGGCTTGTTCGCCCGGCAGATTCAACCGTTCATGCAGCAGCGATGGGTGCGCCGCGCGGCAGGCCTGACGGTGGCGGGCTTCGGCGTGTGGGGCCTGCTGAAGCTGGTTGTTTCGGCGTTCCCGGCCACCTGACAACCCACTCGTTTCCGCAGCAGCGGGCAAAAAAACAGCCCCGGAACCGGGGCTGCGGGGGTGGCCGGGCTTACTTGAAGAATTTCTGGTCGAAGGTCATGTCGTGCTTGGGCTCGCCGGCCACTTCGACGGTGGCGGTGAATTTCAGGGTGTCCGGCGGGACGACGCGGAATTCGCCGAGGTAGTAAATGGCGGTGCCTTCCTTGATTTCACGCATGTCCACATTGGCCAGTTGCTGGGTGAGGTTGGTGACATACACGGTGAGCTTGGCCGGGACCGGAGTCAGCGCGCCGACCTTGTTTTTCTTCAGCACCGACATGGTGACCAGGCCGCGCGTCTTGCTGCGATCGATCTTGTAGGCGCGGGCGACATCGGGTTGCAGTTCGTCGGTGGTGAGGGCGTTGTAGTGGACTTCGAGGTCGCCGAATTTTTGCGAAATTTCGGCGTGGGCAACGGCAGCAACGGAACACAGGCACAGGGCGGCAAGCAGGCGTTTCATGGTCTCTCTCCTTTGTTGTGGGCAATTCCGGTGAAATGAAGCTGTCTGAATTGTAGGCGCTTATTTAAGACTGGCGAGCCAGACGCTCAAATCGTCCAGCACGCGGCCGACCGCCTGGCTGGACGCCTGCGCGGCACCGGCTGCGTCGTAGCTCGCCAGCGGCACCTGCTGCTCGAATACGCGGCGCCCCAGCAGCTTGCGCTGCTTCATGTCCACCAGCTCGGCGCGCAGCACCAGCCGCATCTGCCCCGGATCGCGGGTGGCGTCGTGATAGAACTCGACCAGCTCGGTATCCAGCAGCAGATCGCTGCGCACATAGCCGCCGCCGGCGCTGACATGCCAGATGCCCTGACGGTCGAGGCGGGCGCGCATCAGGTCGGCAAAACGCTTGCCGGGGCGCTCGGTCCAGCGGGCGAACTGATACTGGCCGCGGGTGTCGGCGCTGCGGCTGAAGATGAGCTGGTCGGTGTCGTAGAAGCCGCCGGCGCCGGTGTCGAGCACCACCAAGGTGGTGGGGGCGGTGGCGGTGGCGGGCAGGGGCGTGGCAGGGGCAGCAGGGGCGGCGTCGTTCAGCACATAATACACCACGGCAGGGGCGGACGACGCGCCCAGGCTGATGCAGCCCGTGAGGGACGCACTCAAGGCCAGCAGGGCCAGCCCGGCGGCGGCTGAATTTATCTTCATGGCAATTTTTCTCCGGGGCCAAGCTGCTGTTTCCCGGAACCAAACAGGATGGCGCGCGGGTCGGACAAGCGCTGCCCGGTGGTGGTGAGCACGTCGGCGCTGGTGCGCACGTCGCGGCTGACGTTGGTCAGCTCCAGCGTGCCGGTGTCGCTGAGTTGCTGGATGTTTGCGGCAATCCGGTCGGCATCGCGCTGGAGTTTCTCCATCGCGACGGTGGCCTCCTTCAGTGCGATGTCGGCGTTGCTGGCGACGCCGACGAAGCTGCCTTCGACCCGGGTGGTCGCCTGGCCGATATTGGCACCGGCAACGCGGAATGCCTCCGCAGCCTCGCTGATGCCCTTCATCAAGTCCTTGAGGCCATTCTTGTTGGCGGCGAGCTGGCTGGACAGCACATTCAGATTGGCCAGCGTCCGGCTCAGTTCGCGCTGGTTCTCCTCCGACAGCACGTTGTTCATTTTTTCCATGATCTGCGCACCGCTGTCTGCCAGTTTCGATACCGTGACCGCCACCTTCTCGATATCGGAACTGCCCTCGGCGATGACCGGGTAGCGCTCACCGCTGGAAGCCTCCAGCACCGGACTGGTTTTCGGGCCATTGACGATTTCAAGCGCGGCGATGCCGGTCACCAGATTGCGCTTGACGTAAGCCGCAGCGCCGCGATGCACCTGCACATCCGCGCCGATGCGCGCGGTCACCGCGACAGTTTCGTCCTGGGTGCTGGCGAAGTCGTAGCCGTCGACGACGCCGATCTTGATGCCGCGCATTTTCACCGGGCTGCCGACCGCCATCCCGTCGAGCGATTGCCGTTTGAAATAAACGGTGTAGTTCTGGTAGGCGATGGTGTCGGCCGCGCCCGCCAGCCACACGATGGCCAGCGTCATCAGCGCGATTACCGCCAGCACCAGCGTGCCCACCAGGGTGTAGCGACCTTCAGTTTCCATCTACGGTTTCTCCCTCCGGCGCTCGCGCGGCGAAGTAATCGTTCAGCCACGGGTCGTCGAACTGTTTCAGTTCGGCCACCGTGCCGCTGCCCAGCACGCGACCGTCCGACAGCACGATGACCCGGTCGATAATTGAAAACAGTGTATCCAAGTCATGGGTGACGAGGAATACGGTGAGGCCCAGGCTGTCGGCCAGCAGGCGGATCAGCCTGTCGAAGGCGCGCGCCGAAATCGGGTCGAGCCCGGAGGTCGGCTCGTCCAGAAACAGCAGCTCGGGGTCGAGCGCCAGTGCGCGCGCCAGCGCCACGCGCTTGCGCATGCCGCCGGAGAGTTCGCTCGGACGCTTGGCGGCCACCTCCGCCGGCAATCCGGCCAGGGACAGTTTCAAGCGCGCCAGCTGACGGCAGAGGGGATGCGGCAGGTCGGTGTGCTCGAACAGCGGAGTGGCGACGTTGTCTTCCACCGACAGCGAGGAAAACAGCGCGCCGTCCTGAAACAGCACGCCAAAGCGCCGCCGCAGCGCGTTCATTTGCTCCGGCGTGCTGTCCCATACCGACTGCCCGAACAGCTCGATCCGGCCCGACTGCGGTTTCAGCAGGCCGATGATTTCGCGCAGCAGCACCGTTTTGCCGGTGCCGCTGCTGCCGATCAGGGCGACGACTTCGCCGCGCGCGACGGACAGGTTCAGCCCGCCATGAATGCCGTTGCCGCCCAGCGTGGTCTTGACGTCGCGAACGTCGATCACGGTTTCGTTCATCAGATATGCAGCCGCACAAACATCACGGCAAAAATCGCGTTGAGGATGATGATGGCGACCAGGCTCTGTACCACGGTGGAGGTGGTGTGGGCGCCGACGCTGCGCGCGTCGCGGGTGACCGACAATCCCATGCGGCAGGCGATCAGGGCGATGAAAACGGCAAATACCGGCGCCTTGAAAAGGCCCACCAGCAGGGTTTTCAGCCGCAGCACGGCGACCACCCGATCGATGAACATGTTAGGCGAAATATCCAGCTGCTGCTGTGCCACCAGCATGCCGCCGACGATCCCGGCGATGTCGCCGATGAACACCAGCAGCGGCAAGGCAATCAGCAGGGCGATCATGCGCGGGATCACCAGCACCGTCAGCGGCGACAGGCCGAGCGTGGTGATGGCGTCGATTTCCTCGGTGACTTTCATGGTGCCGAGCTGCGCGGTAATGGCCGCACCGGTGCGCCCGGCGATCAGGACGGCGACGATGACCGGCGAAATCTCGCGCAGCATCGCCAGCAGCATGCCATCGACGACAAAGATGCTGGCGCCGTATTGCTGCGCCTGGTCGCCCAGCAGATAGGCGAACACCACGCCGAGCAGGAACATCATGCCGATCACGATGGGGATCGCGCCGACAAACACTGCGCTCACCTGGGCGCCCAGTTCGCGCCAGCGCCAGTTCCCCGGCTTGCCCATCAGCAGCGCCAGTTCGGTGGCCAGCTGGCCGATAAAGTTGACCAAGCCGATGAAGTGTCCCCACATCGCAAGGGTGCCGCGTCCGATCGACGCACGCAGGCCTGCGCGGGGCGGCTCGATTTGCGCCGCGGTGGGCGCGGCATGCTGCGCCACCAGCTGCAGCAGCGCCAGATGGCGTGGCTGGAAGCCGCGCAGTTCGGGCATCGGATCGCTTGCCTGCGGCCGCGCGGCGGTGAGCAGCAGCCACGCGCCATTGGTGTCGAGCTGGGTGACGGCGGCGCCGTCAAGAATGCGCGCGGTTTGCCCTTCCAGCCTGGGCAATGCAGCCGCAGCATCGGCATGCCAGGCGCCGCTGGCGATCAGCGCACCCTGCGTCGCGTCGAAATGTACCTGCGCTGCCGTCATCCGAGCCCTAAGGGGTTATTGGGGTCGATGCCGGGCATGAAAGGCAGGCCGCGCTCGCGGTGGGTGACCTGATAGACGCAGCCGATCCAGTTGCCGATCACGCCTTCGGCGGTGTCGTGCCAGGTGTTGTCGAGCTGCGGCGTCAGCAGCGTTTCGGGGAAGTCGAGCGTCGCGCCCGATTGCACGCGGCTCACGTATTCCGCCAGCAGCGCCTGCGCCTGGTGGTTGAAATAGCGCGCCGGGAAAGGCGGCAAGGCGGGCAATTTGCCCGCCAGCGCGAGCAGCAGGTCGCGCTTGTATTCCTTCAGCAAGGACACCGTGTCGTATTCGGGATGGCCCTGGAAAAACACGGTGCGCAAGCCGTCTCCGCTCACCGCCAGATGCACCCCGGCGGCTTCGGCCTCGGCCAGCACCTTGACCCCGGCCGCCTCGAACTGCGCACGCGACACGTCGTTCCAGCGCGAATGCGGCACGTCGAAGCGGGTGTTGATGTCGGCCACCAGCGGGTGGCGCGCGTCGGTGACGCGATGCTCGAACACGCCCCAGATCTTGTGCGGCTGCTTGACCCGCGTCTGGCCGTGGCGGAACTGCATCACCGCATGGGTGGCGAGACAGGAACACAGGGTCGAGGTGACGTGGTCCCACGCCCAGTCGATCACCTCGATCAGCGGCTGCCAGAACGCCTCGTCGGCCAGGTTGGGATGACTGACGTTGGCGCCGGTGATGATGAGCGCGTCCAGCCCCTTGTCGCGAATGGCGTCGAAGCTCTCGTAAAACTGCGCGATGTGCGCCTGCGCCGCCGCGCCGCGCGGCAGCGCAGGCAGGGTGAAGGGGTGCATGTAGAACTGCGCGATCGGGTTGGATTCGCCCACCAGCCGGTAGAACTGCCGCTCGGTCGCCTCCAGCGCCGCGTCCGGCATCATGTTCAGCAGGCCGACGTGCAGCTCGCGGATTTCCTGGTTGGCTGCGCGCCCGGTCGACAGCACCGTGATGCCGTCGCGGCGCAGGCGTTCGAAGGTGGGCAGGGCGTTGTGCGCGACCAGCGGCATCTCAGCTCCCCTTGCGCGCGACCGCAGCTTCGACCAGCGCGAGGAAATCGCGCTCGTCGCGTACCTGCGCCACTTCCTGCGAAGTCACGGTATAGCCGTGCGGCTGGGCGATCGCTTCATAGCGCGGCAGACGCGAATGGAACAGGCGCGGAAACACCCAGCGCGCAAAATCGTCGGGCTCGATCTGCGCGACATAGCCGATGCCTTTTTCCTGCAGATAAACCGGCAAAGCTTCAGCGAGAAAGGGCGGGCGGAAATACAGCGGCTTGGGATCGGACTGCGCGCGGCGGATCAAGGTGTCTTCCTCTTCGCGCGTGGTGGTCTGGATGTAGAGGATCAGCGTGTGCTCGGCCAGCAGTTCGACCACGCCGGGCTCGTCCAGCTCGCACAGGCTGCCGCCGACATCGTTGACGAAGTGCGGATAGCCGTAGATTTCCTGGCCCTTGCGGATGAATGCCGGGACGTCGCGCATGGCGGCGATTTCGGCGTCGCGGTACGCCGCCTGGCGGCGCGAGAACTCGTCGAGCGACAATCCGCCCCACTCCGGCCCGCCCAGCTTGCCGACGAAAGTGAGCACCGGCCCGAGGTCGTGGATCTTGATGTTGTTCTTGATGTCGATCCAGTCGTTGCGCAGCAGGTCGCGCAGGAACGGCACCTGCATCGCCTGCTGCTTGATCAGATCGAGAATCGGCTCGTCGAGGTAGCGCGTGCCGATGCGGTAGTCGCCGGAAAAATGAAACCAGTCGTGGCCGCGCAACATGGAAGAGATGTGCGTCTTGCCGACGCCGGACATGCCGAGCAGGGTGATGCGCTTGGTCGGCCAGGCGCGGAAGGATTCAGGGGTGAAATGCATGGGATCGGTTTTCTTGGGATTAGCGCGAAGCCTACCGAAAAGCCACCCAATACAAAAGGGCGCGCTGCAGAACGACCATCCGGTTTGGTGCATGGCGGGCTGCGATCTGCACCAATTCGGGCCATGCGGGCCTGACCCTGACATGCCGCGATGCACAGGCTGCGCGGAAACCCAAGCAACGGCGGGGGTTGGCAACGCATCGTTCTTTCATCGCACGGCTGGCACAGGTGTTGCTGTTCCCGATGTGTCGGGAAAAGCGGCGCACTGTCGTCTGCATTTACCGCGAATGCGCAGCTAGGGTTCCGGTCCCGCAGGGGATGACTGGTCCGAGAGCGGCCGGTTCCGCCACAGGGCGGGGCTCCACGGAGGGACAAAAGCCCGGGAGAACGCGTTCACCGCTGTCCCGGGCCTATCCATTATTTTCCCAAGGAGCGCACCATGCATCTGAATACCGTACTGAAGAAACTGCTCGCCACCGCCGCCGGCGCCCTGCTGGTCACCGGCGCGCAGGCCGCGCCCACGCTGAAACTCGGGCTGACCACCTGGATCGGCTATTCGCCGTTCTACGTGGCCGATGCCATGGATCTCTACAAGAAGTATGGCCTCAAGGTGAAGCTGCAAACCTTCACCGACCCGGCCATGCTGCCGTCGGCGATGGCGGGCGGCGCCATCGACGGCGCACTTCTGACCTACGACCAGGTGGTCGGCGCGGGCGGTCAGGGCCGGGACTTCAAGGTAGTGATGCCGGTGGACTATTCCTACGGCGGCGACGCCATATTGGCCGCCAAGCCCATCACCAAGATCACCGAACTGAAGGGCAAAAAAGTCGCCTACGCGCCGCTGTCGCCGTCCGACTTCCTGCTCGCCTACGCACTCAAGATCAACGGCATGAGCGACAAGGATATCCAGCCGGTCAACATGACGCCGGAAGCCGTGCCCGCGGCAATGGCGTCCGGCGCCACCCCGGCGGGGGTGACCTACGAGCCCAACGTGTCGCAGATCGTGGCGACCGGCAAGGGCAAGTTCCATGTCATCTATTCCTCGCGCGAAGCACCCGGCATCATCACCGACGTGCTCGTCTTCGATGCCAGGCGCGTCGACAAGGATGGCGCGCAAATCACCGCACTGATGCGCGGCTACCTCGACGGCCTTGCCTACATGAAGGCCAAGCCTGCCGAAGCAGCCAAGCTGATCGGCAAGGCGGTGGGCGTGTCCGACAAGGAAGCGCTGGAACAGCTGAAGGGCGTCTACAACATCCCGCTGAAGGAAATGTCCAAGACCTACGCCCAGGGCAAGGACACCACCTCATTTTTTGTCAGCGGCGAAATCATCAACGAGCTCCTGCAAAAGAACGGCCAGATCAAGAAGCCGGTGGCCATTCCGTCCACCCTGGATGACCGCTTCGTGAAAGCCCTGCTGAAATAAGTCCTTGGCCGTCCTCCGCGGAGGACGGTGTTCGACAGGAGCCGCATCATGTCTACCCGACTGTTTCGCCACGCCGACGGCGCCCTGCCCAACACGCTGGCCCTCGCCTATGCCCTCACGGGCTATGGCGGCGGCCTGTGGCTGATGGCGACCGCTGCCTGGCCGTGGGCGCTGGCCGGTGCCCTGTGGTTCGCGCACGCGCTCATCATCGCCGCCTATCTGTTCCACGAATTCGCCCACGGCACCATTTTCACCCAGCCCGAAGCCAACACCCGCGGCGGCGTGCTGATGACCTGGCTCACCGGCAGCTGCTACGCCCGCTACGAACACCTGCGGCGCAAGCACATGCGCCACCACGTCGATCGCGCCGACGTCATCAGCCTCGACACCAAGGCGCTGCTGCAAGCGTCCCCGGCTTGGGTGCGGCGCGCGGTGCTGGCGCTGGAATGGGCCTACGTGCCGGCGGTGGAGCTGCTGATGCACGCCTACGTCGTCGCGCTGCCCTTCCTCAATCCGCAACGGCGCGCCGACCGCGGCCGCGTGCTCGCCATCCTCGCCGTTCGTGGAACCGTCTTCGCCATGCTCGGCGTGGTCGCGCCGCGCGCGCTGCTGCTGTATGCCGTCGCCTATCTGATCATGGTCAGCGTGCTGCGCTTCGCCGACGCCTTCCAGCATACCTACGACGCCTATGCCATCCCGGACAGCGACCCGGTGCCCGCCGACACGCTGCGCGACAAGGCCTACGAACAGGCCCACACTTACTCCAACCTCGCCAGCCTGCGCTGGCCCCGGCTCAACCTGCTGCTGCTCAACTTTCCATTCCACAACGTCCACCACGAGAGGCCGACTGCGCCGTGGTACCGCCTGCCGGCGCTGCACCGGGAGCTATACGGCGACGCGCGTGCCCAAACCCTTCCGATGGCGAAGCTGCTGCTGCCCTTCCATCGCCATCGGGTGAAGCGCGTACTGGCCGACGACTACGGCGAAGTCGATCCCCAGTCCGGCCACGCCGCCGGTTTCGTGGGCGCAGTATCGGTATCCTTCCTGACTGCGGTGTGACGTGACCGCCCGCACCGCGCTCATCCTCATCGACATGCAGCGGGATTTTCTCGACCCCGGCGGGTATGCCGCCACGGCCGGGCTGGACGTTGGCGCCCTGTGCCGCCCCATTCCGGCCATTCAGCAGCTGCTGGCAGTTGCGCGCCGGCTCGGCCTGCTGGTGGTGCATACACGCGAGGGGCATCGCCCCGATCTGTCCGACTGCCCGCCCGCCAAGCTGGAACGCAGCCGCGCCGCCGGCGCAGCAATCGGCAGCGCCGGTCCGCTCGGCCGCCTGCTGGTGCGCGGCGAGTTCGGCCACGACTTCATCGATGAACTGTACCCACTGCCCGGCGAACCGGTGGTCGACAAGCCCGGCTACGGCGCCTTCCACCAGACCGACCTGGCGCAGATTCTGCATATCCGCGGCATCGGCGATCTCATCCTCGGCGGCGTCACCACCGAGGTCTGCGTGCATTCCACCCTGCGCGAAGCAGTCGATCGCGGCTACCGCTGCGTGCTGGCGGGCGACGCCTGCGGCTCGGCGCATCCGCACTTGCACGATGCCGCGTTGCAAATGGTGGGTGTGGAAGGCGGCATTTTCGGCCGGGTCGCCGACAGCCAGGCGCTCATCGCGGAGCTCGAACATCTTCACGAGGAGGCAGCATGACCCAGGTGTTGCGCATGTGGCCGCTGCTCACCGGCCTGCACAAGTACGACAAGTCGCTGTCGACCCGCAATCGGGGGCACGGGCAGACCATCGAGGCGCCGATCCTCGCCTACCTGATCGAAACGAAGCACGGCCGCATCCTCTACGACGTCGGCTGCGACTACGCCAAGATCGCCGACCCGGCCCTGCGCGACCGCTACTACGATCCCGAAGCATTCCCCTTCGGCCCGCCCGAAATGCGCGAGGCGGACCGCATTCCGCATCATCTGGAGCGGCTCGGCCTGACCGCCGCCGACGTCGACGTGGTGTTCGTCGGCCACCTGCACTTCGACCACGCCGGCGGCCTGTGCGATGTGTGCGGCGCCGAGGTGCACGTGCAGCAGGACGAACTCGATGCCGCGCGCTCCGGCCTCGATGTCGCCGTGTTTCCCGAGGACATCGCCGGAAATTACCGCTGGAAAGTGCAGCAGGGCGAATACGATCTGGTGCCCGGCGTTCGCGCGGTCGCCAGCCCCGGCCACACCGCTGGCCACATGTCGCTGTTCATCGAACTGCCCAAGGGACCGCCCGTCATCCTCTGCGGCGACGCCGCCGATCTCGCCGAAAACCTGCAGGACGAGATCGCTCCCGGCCTCTGCTGGCAGGACCGCGAGGCGCAGGCACTGGAAAGCATCCGCAAGCTGAAGCAGCTGGCGCGACAGGAAAATGCCGAACTGTGGCCCAATCACGACCTCGCCTTCTGGCGCACGCTGCGGCGCTTTCCCGAATTCCATGAGTAGGCGGACGGACGCGCAGCTGACCGAACCGCCTGCGGCGGAGACGGCCGCCCCACTCGACATCACGCGCCTGCTCACCCCCGTCGCCGGCAACCCAGTCCGCATGGCAAGCGTGGTCCATTGCGCTTTGCGGCATATCGAATGAACGCATCCATTCCATTTAATCCGGGCGATCTGACGGAACAGCCCACGCCGGTTCCGGATGCCTACCTCGGCGTCTGGAACCGCACCCTGCTGGAAACCGCCAGCGGGCGCGACGAACGCAGCCGGGTATTGTGGCTGCAAACCCCGCGCTGGCACGCCGACCTGCGCATCCCCGCCGGGCGGCCGGATTTTTCCGGGGTGGACAGCCTTGCCGAATACGACGACACGCAGCTGGCCTGGCTCGCCACCCAACAGGGTTTCTTTGGCGTTACCCAGGTGGACGGCGAACACTGCACCTGGCATCACCAGCTGGATTTGCAGCCGGCCAGCGGCAGCCGCGACATCGGCCGCATGGTCTTCGACGGCGAGCGCGTGACCGAAACCGGCGTCGACGCCGACTATCTGGAAATCTGGGAACGGCTGCCGCACAGCCGGGGCGGCACCGCCGCGCTCGAACTGGTGGTGGAAGCCGGTGAACTGCCCTCGCGCCCTGCCTGGCTACTCGTCGCTGGCGACTGCTTCATCCATGTGCGGGGCCGCCCCCATCCCCTGCCGAGTATCGCCAATCAGAAAAGTGTTACTGACCTGGCCCGCCTCATCGCTCAAGCGCGGCCCTCCCGCGCACAATGGCTCGACTGGCTAAATGTCGAGATCAGTTTCGGCCACCGCAACGGCCCCACACCCTGGCGCATCGAGCTGTCCACCCTGCCCTTCCGCGAGGGACAGATCGTCACCCACCCCGGCGCACTCCAGCGTCGGGGCCATCAGCTTGTCGTCGAAGGCAACAACGAACGGCGCTGGATGATCCTGGACTGGAGCCCGGACGTTTCGCTCTGAGTGCACGACACGGGCGGGGACGTTCAGCCACCCCGTGTCGTCCGACCCATCGCCATTCAGACAGCGAAACCCACACCCGCCGCAGCGGGGCATAATGGCCCATCGACATCACGCTGTCCCGCCATGACCGCCCCCCGCCTGCCCATCCTGTCCCTGCTCGAAACCCGCGTCCTCGGCGTGCTCTGCGAGAAGCAGCACACCGTGCCCGACACCTATCCCCTGTCCCTCAACGCCCTGGTGGCGGGCTGCAACCAGAAGACCAGCCGCCACCCCATCATCGAGGTGAGCGAGGCCGAGGTGCAGGCCGCCATCGACAGCCTCAAGGGGCCGGCCCTGGTCATGGAATCCAGCGGCGGCCGCGTGACCCGCTATGCCCACAACATGGGCAAGGCGCTACAGTTGCCCGCGCAGTCCATCGCCCTGCTCACCGTGCTGATGCTGCGCGGCCCGCAGACGGCGGGCGAGCTGCGCATCAATTGCGAGCGCCTGCACCGGTTCGCCGACATCTCGGCGGTGGAAGGCTTTCTGCAGGAACTGGCCGGGCGGCCGGAAGGCGCGCTGGTGGTCGAACTCCCCCGCCAGCCCGGCTCGCGCGAGAACCGCTGGGCGCACCTGCTGAACGGCGCGCCCGTCATCGAGGAAATCATCGCCGCACCTTCCCCGTCAAGCGAGTCCGCGGCCGGCGCGACGACGGGCGAGATCGCCGCGCTCAGGGCCAATGTGGCGCGGCTGGAGGCGGAGGTCGACGCGTTGAAGGGCGTGGTGGGCAGGCTTTGTACAGAACTCGGCATTACTGGATGATGCGCTGTCCGTTTTCTTCTTTGGATACGCACGGCTGACGCGACTGTCTATATTTCAAGCCGAATGGATGGATTGCTCATGCGGAGTTCGATACGCAAGCTGATCGGCGTTGGCATTGCGCTGACCCTGACGGGCGGAATCGTATGCGCCGCGGAAAGGGACACGACCATGAAACTGAGCTCCAGCGCATTCCCCCCGAATGCCGATATTCCCACCCTCTACACCTGCGAGGGCAGCGACCAGTCCCCGCCGCTGGCGTGGTCCGGCGTGCCTGCCGGAACAAAAAGCCTGGCGCTGATCGTCGACGACCCCGACGCCCCCGACCCGGCTGCACCGAAGATGACCTGGGTGCACTGGGTGCTGTACAACATCCCGCCCGCCACTGCCGGGTTCGAGGCCGGCCAATCCCGCCTGTCAGACCTGCCGGCCGGCACGCGCGAAGGGCTCAACGACTGGCAGCGCAAAGGCTACGGCGGCCCCTGCCCGCCCATCGGCCGCCATCGCTACGTCCACAGGCTGTATGCGCTCGACACCGTGCTGCCGGTTTTGCAGCCTGCGACCAAGGCCGCGCTGGAAAAAGCGATGCACGGACATATCCTGGCGCAGGGGGAACTGGTGGGGTATTACAGGAAGAAAAAATAGGCTGGAGCGTCGTGTCGCGAGCCGCCTCCCTCGACTGAGGGGACGCAAACCGGCCAGAAGCAGCCCGTCGGCCAAGCCGCATAGCCTGACGTGTCCACCAGGTTCCATCGGTCGCCCTGTCGGTGCAGTCAGCCCCCAGGGCCATAAAAACCCAACCACCGCAACGTTTCTCCTGGGCAAAATCACCTTGCCCAATCAACAGGGATGAGATTGGACAACCTTCCTCCATCCCCTTCCCATGCGCCTACCAGAGGCCGGGAAGGAGGCGGTAGCGCACCAGGGCGGCATAGCCCGGCCATCCGGCATCTTGAGAGAGCGTCCGTTCTTCGGCACGGATGCGGTAGAACAGGGAGGCCCAGCCGGCAATCACCATCAGCACGGTTCCGAAATTGTATTCATAGAGGTTGTAGCCCATGTCCGCGAGCACGTAGCCCAGATACATCGGGTGGCGCACGAGCCGGTAGGGGCCTCTCGTTTCCAGACCCCGCAAGGCGGGCCAGACTCCGAACCATCTGCCCAGACCGAGGAGGCTGGCGAAGCTCAGGCATGCTCCGAGCATCACGAGCACCTGCCCAGCCTCCGGCCAAGCCGGGTTGCCGGGCGCCCACCGCAGATACACAACCTGGGCATAGGGGTAGGCGTATGCCACGAGGACCGCGATGCTGGCAGGAAACGAGCGATCCTGCATCTGTGGCGGGAGCCGCGCAAGGGCGATCCACAGAACCAGGAGATGTCCCGAGACGTAAATCCAGTCTACGATCGCGAAGGTGGGCGTCAGGTAAATGAGCAGAACCAGTTCCACAGACGTGAAGGCGAACAGGAACAAGTCTCCGAACCTTCTCCGGGTCATTCCAGGGACGTGCATCCTCATATTGGATTAATCAGTTGATCCTTATCGATTTGCCCGGCACCCGGTCCGATGATCCGTCGTGAAAAAGGGAGACCGGCGGCAGATGGATTATGTCCCTGTTCAGGATGCGCAACTATCGGCGAGACGTCTGGAGCGGGATTGTGAATAGGCTGCTTTCGCTGCATCTACGGATATTCGGTGAATTGGCCACGACCGTCTCCTCGGGGTTGCGGATTCAATCATTGAACTCAACCGACCCGCGCAGCCAGCCACGCCCGCCAGCCCCCATATTCCGTGATGTCCTGCGCATCGGCCACGCCCATGCCTTCGCAGATGAACCCATTCACGATTGACCCATCAGCCAGTTCCAGCTTGCCGATGCCGAGCGGCGCGGGGATGCCGGCGACGAAGGAGCCGAACTGGCTGGCGGGCATTTCCCAGACTTCGCAGGCGATGGCTGCACCGTCGTTTTGCACTTTGATGAGGCCGGGGCGCTTGCCGTCTGGCAGGGCGTAGAAGCGGTATGTCGGTGCGGTTTGCGTTGCGCTCACCAGGCGCGCGTTGCGCTCGGTGAGTTGGGAATTGAGCGGCAGGCCGCTGAGGTGGGCGCCGACGACGGCGATGCGCACCTGGCCATCGGGCAGCAGGTTCAAGGACTCGGCGGCGGGCAGCGCGTGAGCGGTGGCGCCCAGCCTGCCGCCGAGGGCCTGCTGCATTTTTGAGGCCAGATGCAGCAGCGGGGCGTCCTGATGCGGCGGCGCGATCAGGGTGACGCCGAACGGCAGGCCGTCGTTCTGGAACCCGGCCGGCACGGCAGTGGCGGCGAGGTCGAGCAGGTTCATGAAGTTGGTGTAGTAGCCGAGGTTGGCGTTGAGGCGGATGGGGTCGGCCTGCATCTCCTCAATCCGATAGGTCGTCCCGGCGGTGGGGGTGAGCAGCACGTCGATGTCGTTCCACACTGCGTCGCAGCTGCGCTTGTATGCGCGCAGCGTGTAGAGATGGGCGAAGGTGTCGGCGGCGCTGATGGCGCGGCCGCCGGCGATGATTTCGCGTACTGGCGGAAAAATCGTGTCGGGCTGGGCATCGAAGAAGTCACGGATGGCGAGGTAGCGCTCGGCCACCCAGGGGCCGCCGTAGAGCAGGCGCGCGGTGTCGAGGAAGGGGGCGAGGTCGATTGCCACCGACGTGCCGCCGAGCGCACGCATGCGTTCCACCGCTGCGCCGAACAGTCTTTCGGCTTCGGCGTTGCCGAAAAATTCCAAATCCTTTTGCAGCGGCACGCCGAAACGGAAACCGGCCGCGCGGCCGAAGTCGAAGCCGTGCGGCACCAGCGGACGCGAGTATTCGTCTTCGGCGTCGAAGCCGGCAGCGACCGCCAGCACGCGCTCGGCGTCCT
>JBAVFD010000015.1:0-1780 GCA_049588075.1 Thiobacillus sp. | reverse complement strand
CTGCGCGCGATCAACACCACCAGCATGCCGAGCAACGTCACCGGCAGCGCCCACACATAAAGCCAGACCCGCAGCATCCAGAACTCAGGCGTCCAGCGCCCCTGCAAACCAGCGCGCGTCGTGCAGGCCGCCGCGCACAAAATGCGCGTGCGCCCGTTCGAGCTGCGCCGCCGTGCCTGCCGCATACACGTCAAAACGATGCAAGTCCGGGTAATCCACCACAATGCTGTTCAGCATGGCGTCCACATCGTCGGTCGGCGCGTGCGGCACGTAATGGAAGTTATCCAGCGCATCGGCCCAGGCGCGGCACAGATTGTCCTGATAATGTCCGGCCGCGTCGGCCAGCCAGTGCAGGTCCATCGACTCGGCCAGCTCCAGCGACATGGCATGCTGAATCAGGCTCTTGATCGGCGCAAAGCCCGCGCCGAAGGCGAGAAAAATCACCGGGCGCGGCGAATCCTCGTCCAGCACGAATTCGCCGAACGGCCCTTCCACCGCCACCGTGTCGTTGGCTCTCAAGGTCGTGAACAGCGCCTCGGCAAAGGCATCGTCGGGGTGGTGCGGAATCTGCACCTCGATATGGCGGTCTTCACACGGGCAACTGGCGATCGCATAGCGCCCGCTCACCCCGTTGAAGCCGACCCGAATGCTTTGCCCACCGAGAAAGCGCAGGCGCTGGCTGCGCGGTGCCAGAATATGCAATGCCGCCATCTGCAAATTGAACACCTCGACCGACTTCACCTTGGCGGCGAGTTGCTGCACCGGAATATCGCGCGCGCCCGCCACGTTGGCTTCGATCACCACGTCGTTCACCGGCGCGTACGAGCACAGCAGGATCACCCCGGCATCTTTTTCGGTCTGCTTCAGCACATAGTCGTGGGCATGAACCTTTTTTACCTCACCCGACAGCAGCCGCGCCTTGCAATCGCCGCAATTGCCGTTGCTGCAGCCGTAATTGAGCGACACGCCATTGCGCAATGCGGCTTCCAGCAGCGTGTCGTTGCCTTCAACAAAGAACTCGTGGCCGCTGGGCTGGATGGTGACGTGGGCTGTCATGATTTTAAGTATCCTTTCCTGCGCAATGGCCGCCTGCGCCTGCGCCGCATCCGCTGGCACCTCGGCCAGATTGCGCAGCAGAAATGCACGCACGCTGTGCAGTGCGTGGTGCGTCTCGGCACTCGCGTCTTCGTCTATTTCGTCGATCTTTTCGTCCAGCCAAGTCATCACATTGCCGTAATGCAGCAGCAAGGCTTTGGCAGCTGCGTAATCGTTGCCCAGCTCGTTCAATCGCGCCGCCAGCACATCCTTGTCCGGCAGCACCAGCTCGCGCACCCGCCTGGCAAACGCCTTGTCCTTGATTTCACTGACCCGGCGAAACTCCGCATCGTCGTCCCATTTCACCTCGGGAAATGCGCGCAGCAATTCGTCGAGTTCGACCATGCCGTCGAACGTTGCCAGCGTGCCGCCGCGTATCATGTCCTGGATCACATGGCGCGACTGTCCAACCAGCTTGGCGACGCGGGAAAGCGGGATTAAATGGCTCATGCCGCGATGGTACTCCGTGCGTCGGGCAGACAGAATCGGCAATTCACCAGATTCTGAACTCCTGATTCGCTCGCCCCATATTTATAACTTTACAATCGCGCCATGCCATCCATCACTGCCCGCCCCTGCCCCGCCGACGCCCGTACCGCGCTCGAACAAGCCGGCCTCGCGCCCGCCTGGGCCAAGCTCTATGCCGCGCGCGGCGTCACCGATCGCGAGCAGGTCGCGCACCGCC
>JBAVFD010000014.1:0-12011 GCA_049588075.1 Thiobacillus sp. | reverse complement strand
CCGGGCGCTTGCCGATAGGCGCGCTGGCGGTCGAGCAGCGCCGCGCGCACCGCTGGCAACGCCGCCACTTTCGACGCGCCCTCGCCCACCGCCTCGGCGCGGATCGCCTCGTGAACGTTTTCATCGTCGAGCCACACGGCGCCGTCGTGAAAGCTCGCAGGCAGTCGGGCCGCCAGTTCCGTCACGCGCGTTTCATCGTCCAGCGCCACGCCATGCTTCAGCGCCGACAGCGCGGTCAGTCGATACAGCGCACCGCTATCGAGAAAATGAAAGCCGAGCGCGGTGGCGACCCGCTCGGCCACGGTGCCCTTGCCCGATGCGGAAGGTCCGTCGATGGTGATCACCGGGAACGTCATTGGGCGCCCCCCGCGCTGGCTATCCCGGCAAACACCTTGAAATAATCGGGGAAGGTCTTGTTCACGCACGCCGGGTCGTTGATCCGCAATGGCACGCCGCCCAGCGTCACCAGCGACAGGCACATCGCCATGCGGTGGTCGTCGTAGGTGTCGATGACGGCGTTGGGCGTCAGTTTGTCCGGCGGCGTGATGCGGATGGAGTCGGCGCCCTCCTCCACCGTCGCGCCGACCTTGCGCAACTCGGTCGCCATCGCGGCGATGCGGTCGGTTTCCTTCACCCGCCAGCTGGCGATGTTCCTCAGCGTGGTCACGCCGTCTGCGAACAGCGCAGCCACCGCCAGCGTCATCGCGGCGTCGGGAATGTGGTTGCAGTCGAGGTCGATCCCACGGAGCCGGCCATTTTGCGGCGCGTGCGCCTCGATCCAGTTCGGTCCCATTTCGATCCACGCGCCCATCAGTGCCAGCGCGTCGGCGAAGCGCACATCACCCTGCACGCTGTCGCGGCCGACGCCCTCCACCCGCACCGGGCCGCCACCGATGGCGCCCGCCGCCAGGAAATACGACGCCGATGAAGCATCGCCCTCGACCCAGATTTCGCCGGGACTCTGGTATCGCGCCTGCGCCGGCACCCTGAAGCGCTGCCAGCCGTCCTGCTCGATCTCGACGCCAAACCGGCGCAGCATGGCCAGCGTAATCCCGATATAAGGCCTGGAAATCAGCTCGCCGATCACCTCGATGGTGGTGGCGCGCTGCCGCAGCGGCAGCGCCATCATCAGGCCGGTGAGAAACTGGCTCGATACATTGCCGCGCACCTGGGTGGCGTCACCCGCCAGCGTCGCCGGATGAATGTGCAGCGGCGGATAACCTGCCTGGCCCAGATAATCGATCCGCGCACCCAGCAGCCGCAGCGCATCGACCAGATCGCCGATGGGGCGCTCGTGCATCCGTGAAACGCCCTTCAGCACATACTCGCCGCCCGACAAGGCGCAGGCGGCGGTAAGCGAGCGGAACGCCGTGCCCGCATTGCCCAGGAACAGCTCGGCGCGCTGCACCGGGAACGCGCCACCGACGCCGGTAATTTCGTAATCGTCGGAATCGCCGCCACCAGAATCTCGTTGGCGAACCACGCCCACACCCAAAGCACGCAAGGCGTCGAGCATCACCCGGGTATCGTCCGAATCCAGCAGCGCGCGCACCAGCGTCGTGCCTTTGGCCAAGGCAGCCAGCAGCAGCACGCGGTTGGAAATGCTTTTGGAGCCAGGCAGGCGCACCGTTCCGTGTGCGGCAGTGCTGGCTGGCAAATCGAGGAATTCCATCAAACGTCCTGTGTTTTCATCCAGTTTTCGCGGGCCGTGCGCGCACGCGAAAACATTTTTAACAATGCGTCAGCATCCTGCCTGCCGACTGTATTGCGCAGCGTTTGGATGGCGGCCAGATAGGCATCCAGCTCGGCCAGCACCGCCTCGCGATTCGCCAGTGCGATGTCGCACCACATCTCGGGGCTGCTGCCGGCGATGCGGGTGAAATCACGAAAGCCGCTGGCAGCGAAGTGGAAGTAGGTGTCGCCATCGGCGCGCTGCGCCAGTTCGTCCACCAGGGCAAATGCAGCCAGATGCGGCAGGTGGCTCACCGCTGCGAAAATACGGTCATGCTGCGCGGCATCCAGCGTTTCGACTTGTGCCCCTGTCGCCTGCCACAGCGCCTTGACGGTTTCGAGTGCATCGGCGCGGGTGTCGGCCAATGGCGTCAGCACGACCTTTTTGCCCTGAAATAAATCGGCGCGCGCGGCACCGGGGCCGCTTTGCTCGGAACCGGCAATCGGGTGGCCGGGGACAAAATCGGCAAAGCGCGCACCGAGCGCCACGCGCGCTGCGGTGATGACATTGGCTTTGGTGCTGCCGGCATCGGTGATGATCGCGCCGGGTTTCAGATGGGGTGCCAACTGCCGCAACACCGCTTCGGTTTCACCCACCGGCAGCGCCAGCAGGATGCAGTCGGCCTGTCCGGCCTGGGCATAATCGGCCACGCCATCGATCAGCTCGAGTTCGCGAGCGACGGTGAGTCGGGCCGGATTACGACCCACGCCGAGCACGTGTCGCACGGCACCGGCTTGCTTCAGCGCCAGGGCAAACGAACCGCCGATGAGACCGGTGCCGATGAGGGCGAGTTGATTGACGATCACAGGCTGGCTTTCCGACCGCCAGGGTCAGGCCGTGGTTGCAAAGCCGCTGTCCCAGGGGATACACCTTCGGATAAAGCGGCAACAACCACGCTCAGGGCGTCGAGGAAACGCGCATTCTGCCCGGACAAGCCCACCGAGATGCGCAAAAATTCCGGCAGGCCGTAATTGGCGACCGGGCGCACGATGACGCCTCGCTTCAGCAGTTCGCTGTTGATGCGCGCGGCATCACCCACTTTCGCCAGCAGGAAATTGCCTTTCGACGGCACGGTTGCGATGTTCAATCCGGCCAGTCCCGCCACCAGTTGCGCCATCCCGGCGGTGTTCAACGCATAGCTGCGCGCCAGGAATTCGGCATCGTCGAGCGCCGCTTCGGCGGCAGCCAGCGCGGGAGCGTTGACGTTGAAGGGGTGGCGCACGCGGTTCAGCAGATCAATGACATCGGCATGGCCCACCCCGTAGCCGACGCGCAATCCGGCGAGGCCATACGCTTTGGAAAAGGTGCGGCAGATGAGCAAATTCGGAAAACGCGCCAGCCAGGCCGTGGTATCGCAACGCTCGGCGTGCGGCAGATATTCGCCGTAGGCTTCGTCCAGCACCACCACGACGTGCGGCGGCACCGTGGCCATAAACGCTTCGACCTCCGCCCACGGCAGGAAGGTACCGGTCGGGTTGTTGGGATTGGCGATCCACAGCACGCGGGTGTCATCGCGGATCGCTGCGCGCATCGCGGCAAGATCGTGGCCGTAATTCTTCGCTGCCACCGCGATGCCCTGCGCGCCCACCGTCTGGGTGGCAATGGGATACACCGCGAAGGCGTGCTGCGCGTAGACCGCCGACGCACCCGGCGCAAGGAAGGCGCGCGCGACCATGTCCAGCACGTCGTTGGAGCCATTGCCCAGCACGATCTGGCTAGCGGCAACGCCGAGCCTGGCCGACAGCTTCGCCTTCAGCGCGAAGCCCGCGCCATCGGGATACAGCGCCATGTCATGCAGCGCATCCTGCGCCGCCGCCAGGGCGCGCGGACTGGGGCCGAGCGGGTTTTCGTTGGAGGCGAGTTTGACGATGTCGGCTTCGTTCAAACCCAGTTCGCGCGCGAGTTCGGCAATCGGTTTGCCGGGCAGATACGGCGCGATCGCGCGCACGTATGGCGGAGCAAGATCGCAACAGCTCATGACGAGGCGGCGGGGTAGGAACCGAGAATTTTCAGGAAGGCCGCACGTGACTCGATTTCAGCCAGTGCAGCGGCCAGTTTGGCGTCCTGCCGATGGCCTTCGCAGACGACGAAAAACAGGTATTCCCAGTTGCCCAGGCCCCGATTGTCCAGCCGGGCCGGCCGCGATTCGAGCTTGCTCATGGAAATGCCCGCGTCAGCCAGCGGCTGCAACAGTTTGACCACCGCACCGGGCTCATTTCTGGCGCCGACGACCAGCGAAGTGTTGTCGCGCCCGGAAGGCGCGGCGTCGCTGGCACCCAGCACCAGAAAACGCGTGGTGTTGCCGGCTTCATCCTCGATGCGCGATTCGATCACGGCCAGTCCGTACAGGCCGGCGGCAGCTTCCGATCCCAGTGTGGCGGAATCCGGGTCGGCTGCGGCGAGGCGCGCGCCTTCGCTGTTGCTCACCACGCTGACACGCTTGGCATCCGGTAAGTGGCGACTCAGCCACTGCTGACATTGCGCGAGCGACTGGGCGTGGCCATACACGCGCGCAATTCCATCCAGCCCACCCTGCTTGCGCATCAGCGTCTGGTGAATCGGCAGCATCACCTCGCCGCAAATCCTGAGCGGGCTGGCAACGATGAGGTCGAGCGTGCGCGAGATCGCGCCCTCGGTGGAGTTTTCCACCGGCGCCACGGCGAAATCGGCGCGACCGGTTTCCACCGCATGAAAGCAGGCGTCGATGTCGGCTTCGGCCAGTGCTTCGACTTCATGGCCAAATTGCTTGTGCACCGCCTGTTGGCTGAAGGTACCGGCCGGGCCCAGATAGGCGACGCGGATCGCCTGCTCCAGCGCGCGGCAGGCCGACATGATTTCGCGGATCAGGCGTTCGACCGTATCGCCCGACAGCGGGCCGGGGTTGGCGTCGCGCAGGCGCTGCACGATCTGCGCCTCACGCTCGGGGCGGTAAATCTTCTCGCCATTTTTGGCGCGCCCGACTTGCTGCGCAATGCCTGCGCGCTCCGACACCAGCTTCAGGATGGCGTCGTCGATGGCGTCTATGCGCGCACGCAGCGCGCCAAGCTCGTTATGCGCACCCGGCGCGTTGTGCTCGTCTTTCATTATCGCGGCAGATAACGCACACCGAGCACGCCGGCTATCGCTGCGAGTTGCGCGATGACGGCGTCGCTGACCACGCTGTCCACGTCCACCAGGGTGTAGGCCATATCGCCCTTGGACTTGTTGACCATGTTGTGGATGTTGAGGCTGGCGGCAGCGAGTACCGAGGAAATCTGCCCCAGCATGTTGGGCACGTTGGCGTTGGCAATCGCGATGCGGAAATTCGACTCGCGCGCCATGGCGACGTTGGGGAAGTTGACCGAATTGAGGATGTTGCCGTTTTCCAGAAAGTCGGCGAGTTGCTCGGCGACCATCACTGCGCAGTTTTCCTCCGCCTCTTCGGTGCTGGCGCCCAGGTGCGGCAGCGCGACGACTTTGGCGTGGCCCTTGAGCGCGTTGGCCGGGAAGTCGCAGATATAGGCATGCAGCTTGTTGGCGTCGAGCGCCTCGACTGCGGCGGCGTTATCGACCACGCCTTCGCGCGCAAAATTCAGCAATACGGCGCCGGGACGCATCACGCCGATGCGCTGGGCGTTGATGAGGTTGCGGGTGGCGTCGACCAGCGGCACGTGCAGGCTGACGAAATCCGCCATGCGCAGCACGTCCTCGACGTTCTCCGCGCGCTTGACCTGCGACGGCAAGCGCCACGCCGCATCGACGGTGATCGCCGGGTCGAAACCGACCACGTTCATGCCGAGCTTGATCGCGGCTTCGGCGACAAACGAGCCGATGGCGCCGAGGCCGATCACGCCGAGCGTGCGGCCCGGCAGTTCGCTGCCCGCAAAATTCTTCTTGCCCGCTTCGGTCGCCTTGTGCATCTCCTCGTCGGTGCCGGACAGGCCTTCGACAAAGCGAATCGCGGGCACCAGGTTGCGCGCCGCAATCAGCATGCCGGCGATGACGAGTTCCTTCACCGCGTTGGCATTCGCCCCCGGCGCGTTGAACACCGGCACGCCGCGTTCCGACAGCTTTTTCACCGGGATGTTGTTGGTCCCGGCACCGGCGCGGGCGATGGCGCGCACGCTCGCAGGAATCTCCATCTCGTGCATGTTGGCCGAGCGCACCAGGATGCCGTCCGGATCGGCGATGTCGCCGCCCACGGTGTAGTGCTCCGGCAGCCGCGCCAGGCCGCGCGCGGAAATCGCGTTGAGCGTGAGGACCTTGCGCGCCTCAGCCATGGCTATTCTCGAAGTCGCTCATGTAATCGACCAGCACCTGCACACCGGCAACCGGCATGGCGTTGTAGATCGACGCGCGCATGCCGCCCACCGAGCGGTGACCCTTCAACTGAATCAGGCCGCGTTCCTTGGCGCCTTTGAGGAAAGCCTCGTCGAGCGCGGCGTCTTTCAACGTGAACGGCACGTTCATCAGCGAGCGGTTGTCGAGCGCCACCGGCGAATTGTAGAAATCGCTGGCGTCGATCTTGCTGTAGAGCAGCCCGGCTTTTTCGCGGTTGGTTTTTTCCATCGCCGTGAGCCCACCGTTTTTCTTCAGCCACTTGAACACCAGTCCGGCGGTATACATGGCGAAGGTGGCCGGAGTGTTGTACATCGAGTCGTTGTCGGCGTGGATCTTGTAGTCGAACATGGTCGGCGTGCCCTTGACCGTTTCGCCGATCAGGTCGTCGCGCACGATGACGATGGTGAGGCCAGCCGGGCCGATGTTCTTTTGCGCGCCGGCGTAGATCAGGCCGTACTTCGACACGTCCATCGGGCGCGACAGGATGGTCGACGACATGTCGGCCACCAGCGGCACGCTGCCGGTGTCCGGCGTCCAGAACATTTCCACGCCGCCGATGGTCTCGTTCGGCGTGTAATGGACGTAGGCCGCATTCGGGTCGAGCTTCCATTGCGCCTGCGCCGGTGCATAGCTGAAGTTCTTGTCTTCGCTGCTCGCCACCACGTTGACTGTGCCGTACTTTTTGGCTTCCTTGATCGCTTTTTTCGACCACTCGCCGGTGTTCAGGTAATCCGCGCTGGCTTTGCCGCGCAGCAGGTTCATCGGCACCATGGCGAACTGGCTGGAGGCGCCGCCCTGCAGGAACAGCACCTTGTAGTGGGCGGGAATGCCCATCACCTCGCGCAGGTCGGCTTCGGCCTCGGCGGCGATGCCCATGAATTCCTTGCCGCGATGGCTCATTTCCATCACCGACATGCCGCTGCCGTGCCAGTCGACCAGCTCGGCCTGCACCTGCTGCAATACATCCTTGGGTAGCACGGCGGGGCCGGCGCTGAAGTTATAAATGGTCATGCTGGAGTCCTCATTCCTCTTCGTTGTCGGTTTCAGCCACTTTTTCCAGGCTGATCAGCGTTTCGCCCTTGTCCAGATTGATCAGCGTCACGCCCTGGGTGGAGCGGCTCATCGCACGGATTTCCTTGACGCGGGTACGGATCAGCACGCCACCGGTGGTAATCAGCATGATTTCGTCGTCCGGCTTCACCAGCGTGGCGGCGACCACCTTGCCATTGCGCTCGCTGGTCTGGATTGCAATCATGCCCTGCGTGGCGCGGGCGTGGCGGGTGTATTCGGTGATCGGCGTGCGCTTGCCGAAGCCGTTTTCGGTCGCGGTCAGCACGAAGTCGTTCTCGTCCTCGGCCACCAGCAGCGAAATCAGCTTCTTGCCCTTGGCGAGCTTCATGCCGATCACCCCGCGTGCGGTGCGGCCCATCGGGCGCACGTCGTTTTCGTCGAAACGCACCGCCTTGCCGCCGTCGGAGAACAGCATCACGTCGTGGCGGCCGTCGGTGATCGACGCGCCGATGAGGAAATCCCCCTCGTCCAGTCCCACCGCGATGATGCCCGCCGTGCGTGGACGCGAGAAGTCCGACAAGGGCGTTTTCTTGACGATGCCGTTTGACGTCGCCATGAACACGTAGTGCTCGTCGTCAAAGGTCTTGACCGGCAGCAGCGCGTTGATTTTCTCGCCGTCTTCCAGCGGCAGCAGGTTGACGATGGGCTTGCCGCGCGCCGCGCGCCCGCCTGCCGGCACGTTGTAGACCTTGAGCCAGTACAGCCGGCCGCGGTTGGAGAAACAGAGGATGTAGTCGTGCGTGTTGGCGACGAACATCTTCTCGATGAAGTCCTCGTCCTTGGTGCCCGCCGCCTGCTTGCCGCGACCGCCACGCTTCTGCGCGCGGTAGTCGTCCATCGGCTGCGACTTCATGTAGCCGCCGTGCGATAGCGTCACCACCATGTCTTCCGGTGCGATCAGGTCTTCCATCGACATGTCCTGCGCGTTCTCGACGATGACCGAGCGGCGCGCGTCGCCGAACTGTTCCTGAATCTGCTTCAGCTCGTCGCGAATGATCAGGGTGATGCGTGCCGGGGTGGCCAGAATGTCGAGCAGGTCGGCAATCTTTGCCATGATTTCCTTGTACTCGCCGATGATCTTGTCGGATTCCAGGTTGGTCAGGCGCTGCAGTTGCATCTCGAGAATGCGCTGCGCCTGGATCTCGGACAGGTGGTAGCCGTCGGCGTGCAGGCCAAATTCCGGCCCCATGTTCATCGGGCGCGAATATTCGGGATCGATGCGCGCCAGCATTTCCTCGACCATCGCCGATTTCCACGCGCGTTCCAGCAGGCGCGTCTTGGCGATCAGCGGGGTTTCGGACGACTTGATCAGTTCGACGATGTCGTCGACGTTGGCCAGCGCCACCGCCAGGCCTTCCAGGATATGGCCGCGTTCGCGCGCCTTCTTGAGGTCGAACACGGTGCGGCGGGTGACGACTTCGCGCCGATGGCGCAGGAAGGCGTCGAGGATTTCGCGCAGGTTGAGCAGGCGCGGCTGGCCGTCGATCAGCGCCACCATGTTCATGCCGAAGGTGTCCTGCATCTGCGTCTGCTTGTACAGATTGTTCAGCACCACGTCGGCGTTTTCACCGCGCTTCAGCTCGATATAGACGCGCATCCCCGACTTGTCGGACTCGTCGCGCAGATCGGAAATGCCGTCGATCTGCTTTTCGCGCACCAGTTCGCCGATCTTAATCAGCAGGTTGGCCTTGTTCACCTGGTACGGCAGCTCGTCGATGATGATCGCCTGCTTGCCGCCCTCCCTGCCCACATCCTCGAAGTGGCAGGTGGCGCGCATCACCACGCGGCCGCGCCCGGTGCGGTAACCGTCGCGCACGCCGGACAGGCCGTAAATGATGCCGGCGGTGGGGAAGTCGGGCGCCTTGACAATAGCGATCAGCGACTCGATGTCGATCTCGGGGTCGTCGAGCAGCGCAAACAGCGCGTCGCAGATATCGGTGAGGTTGTGCGGCGGGATATTGGTCGCCATGCCCACCGCGATGCCGGACGAGCCGTTGATCAGCAGGTTGGGGATCTTGGCGGGCAGCACCAGCGGTTCGAACTCGGAGCCGTCGTAGTTGGGCCCGAAATCAACGGTTTCCTTGTCCAGGTCGGCCAGCAGTTCGTGCGCGATCCGCGCCATCCGCACTTCGGTGTAACGCATCGCCGCCGCGTTGTCGCCGTCCACCGAGCCGAAGTTGCCCTGGCCGTCGATCAGCATGTAGCGCAGCGAGAAATCCTGCGCCATCCGCACCATGGTGTCGTACACCGCGGTATCGCCGTGCGGGTGGTATTTACCGATCACGTCGCCGACCACGCGGGCCGATTTCTTGTAAGCCTTGTTCCAGTCGTTGGAGAGCTCGTTCATCGCGAACAACACGCGGCGATGCACCGGCTTCAACCCGTCACGCACATCCGGCAGCGCGCGTCCCACGATCACGCTCATCGCGTAATCGAGATAGGAGCGTCTCATCTCCTCTTCGAGACTGACCGGGAGGGTTTCCTTGGCAAACTGTTCCATAACCGGCTTTTTATTGATCTAAAAGCCCGTGATTTTAGCATGGCCCACCCGCCCGGATGGGTGGGGGCGATGGGCTACGGCGACGGATCCGCTACAAATCCGCTGCGCACCCACCTGACAACCACCGCGCAGGCGTGACCCGGATTGCGGCGGCGGCCTGGCCGCTGCGGCAAAACGGCTGTCCCGTCTTCAGAAACGCACCGTCAAGCCCAGCGAGGCCGCCCAATCCGCCGTCAACTGCGTGCCCCGCACATCCTGCAGCAGCGGGAGCTGCGCCAGACCGTAGAGCTGCATCCCGTTGCCGAGCGGAACCAGCAGCCCGGGCGAGAAGTAGATGAAGGTGCCGCCACTGTCGGCGGGCTCGGCATTGGCCCCTTGATCCTGCCCACGCCACAGCATGTTGATCTGCGCCAGCGCCTGTACCGTGCCCAGCGGGTAGCTCGTCCCCAGATCCAGATTGACCGCGTCGCCCGGTTCATAATCCTGCCGCTCGGTCACTGCGTGCCGGCCGCGCACCTGCGCAAACCAGCCCGCCTGCGCCCAACGACCCGAGGCAAACCCGCCGACGATCAGGTCGGTGGATCCCGTGCCCGGCTGCAAGCTGCGTTCAGCCGCTTCGCCGGCTGCATTGCGCTCGTCGGTTGAGCCGGTGGGCAGCTTGATTCCCCCGACCAGGCCGTAGGATGTGTCGTGTGGGGACTGCGCCTCGTCCAGCCGCCAGTACGCCAAGGCCCTCACGTCGCCCAATCGGGTGAAGTCCCAGCTTTCCAGCTCGGGGCCGTCCTCGCCATTGTGAATGTGGGAATGGTCGCGCGACACCACCGGCACGCTCAGCGTCAGGCTCACGGACGAGCTGACTGCGTGGCTCAGGCTGGCGATGACATTGCGGTTGCGGGTCCCGATCTCGTCATGCTCGCCCACCACGCCGGACGCCGTGGTTTTATCCCTCCCCGCGCGCAACTGATCCTGGTTGATGTATTCCATGCGCACATCCAGTTGCGTGGCGTTTTCGGTCCACGGGGTTTGCGCGTCCCAATCAGTATTGGTGCTGCAGAAAGCCGAGCCGCAACTGGCCATGGCTGCGCCATGACCGGCCAGCAGGAACAAGGCGGCTGTGCACTGCCGGCCTCGAATGGCTCGACTGGACGCGCGGTTTGCCGCACGTGTCGTTTTCAGTTTCATGTTTCCTCCCTGGTTTTTTTAATTTGGTTTATTTAATAATGCTAACGCCATGAGCCCGCTTGATGCCTGTGGCAAATTGCCGCACCACCCGACGTCCCGGGCCTTCAAGCATCCTTGCCTTGCGGCGCCGCTTTGCCATTCCTCGCGCAAACAGTGAGAATGCAGGCCACCATGAAAGCCCCCGCCGACCTTCTTCTGCTGCCGCAATGGCTGGTGCCCGTCGAACCCGCCGGCGTGCTGACCGACCACGCCGTGGTGGTGCGCAACGGCGAGATCCTCGATGTCCTGCCGGCCTTTGCCGCGCATGCCCGCTACGACGCCGCGCACACCCTCGACCTGCCCGGTCAGGCGCTGATCCCCGGCCTGGTCAATCTGCACTGCCATGCCGCCATGTCGCTCATGCGCGGCTTTGCCGACGACCTGCCGCTGATGGCCTGGCTCCAGCAGCACATCTGGCCAGCCGAGAAAAAGCACCTGTCCGAGGCCTTCGTGCGCGACGGCACCCTGCTCGCCGCCGCCGAAATGCTGGCGGGCGGCGTCACCACCTGCAACGACATGTATTTCTACCCGCAGGCCGCAGGTGAAGCTTTTTTGCAGGCCGGGATGCGCGCCACCCTGGGCATGATCGTGATGGAACTTCCCAGCGCCTACGCGGCGGATGCCGACGATTATCTGGCCAAGGGTCTGGCGATGCGCGATGCGCTCAAGGACGAGCCGCTGCTGTCGTTTGCCTTTGCGCCGCACGCGCCCTACACCCTGTCGGACGCGACTTTCGGCCGCATCAACACGCTGGTCGAGCAGCTCGGCCTGCCGATCCACACCCACATCCACGAAACCGCCGGCGAAATCGCCGACAGCCTGAAGCAGCACGGCGTGCGCCCGCTGGAACGGCTGGCGCGGCTGGGCTTGCTGGGGCCGAACTTTATCGGCGTCCATGCGGTGCACCTCAACGAAGCCGAAATCGATTCGCTGGCCGCGCACGGCTGCCACGTGGCGCATTGCCCCGCCTCGAACCTCAAGCTTGCCTCCGGCATTGCGCCGGTGAGCAGGCTCGTCCGGGCAGGCGTCAACGTCGGTCTGGGCACCGACGGTGCGGCCAGCAACAACCGGCTCGACCTGTTCGCCGAAATGCGTCTGGCCGCGCTATTGGCCAAGGGCACCAGCGGCGACGCCGCGGCGCTGCCCGCTGCCGACGCACTGCAAGCC
>JBAVFD010000013.1:0-27945 GCA_049588075.1 Thiobacillus sp. | reverse complement strand
GTGCTGGATCTTGACGGTGGGGTTTCGACGGCGCTACAGCGCTTCCCGCACAAGACATGGGACCGCCCCATCCCGACCGACCCGGTGATCTACCGCTGGTACGAGATGCTGAATGTGTATGGCGAGACCATCAAGGAACTGATCCACGAGAAATTCGGCGACGGCATCATGAGCGCCATCGACTTCACCATGAACATCGACAAACAGGAAGACCCGAAAGGTGATCGCGTGCTGGTCACCATCAGCGGCAAGTTCCTGCCCTACAAATCCTGGTAAAGAAGCGTTGACTTCAGGAAACAGAACCCCTCAATCCGGCGGCCTCTCCTCCAATGCCGGATGTCATAGGGCTGCTGCCTCTTTCTGAGGCGGCTTTTTTCAGTTTGCCGTGCGCTGTCGCTGTGATTAGCGCCCGCCTTGGCCGGTGCAGGTCACTCTCTGCCGTTGCCTCTCAATTGGCAGAAACGCATTGTGTTCACTGAATCCGGAGGCATTGAGCAGTCGATCCTGACTGGGTATGAGGTAAAACATGGCTGCGCGTGACCCGCACCGTTTTGTCAACGAACTGGATGAAGCTGCACTTGAGCGCCTCATTGCCCGGCTCGAAAGTCGCACCCAGGACGAGGTCTTCGCGAGATTGCTCGACAACTATCTGGTTCGTCTGGCCCTGCCGCCGTCAGCCCGAGTATTGGAGGTGGGCTGCGGCACAGGCGCGATGCTGCGATTCCTCGCACGACGCGACGATTTCACGGGCAAGGCATTCGGCGTTGATCAGTGCAGTACTTTCATCGAGACTGCGAACAGATTCGCGCAGGCCGAAAATGTCAGCGGCCGGCTCGTCTTTCAAGTCGGGGATGCCCACCGCCTGGATTTTCCGCCTGCAACATTCGACGTGGTGATCGCCCACACCTTGATTAGCCACGTCACCGCACCACTGGCGGTTTTAGGCGAGATGGCGCGCGTCGTTCGTCCAGGTGGAACGGTGGTCATCTTCGACGGCGATTACGCCTCATTGACTTACGCTTTTCCGGATCACGGTTTCGGCCATCAAATGGATGTGGCCTTGGCAAACGCCACCTTCAACAACCCGAGGATCATGCGCGATCTGCCTCGACTGTTGCCAGAATTCGGGCTGCAGCTGACCGCCGCCTGGGGCGACGCGGTGGCTGAAATCGGACACGCAAGCTACTTCAAGTCTTTCATGGAGACGTACGTGCCGTACGTCAAGCAGGCGGGTTTGCTACCGGCGCAGGCGGTTGACCTCTGGCTCAGCGAGCAGTTGCAGGCGATGGAAAACGGAACGTTTTTCGCAGCATGCAATTACTACACGTATCTTGCCCGCCGCACATGACGAACGTCACGCCGCACCCGCAACAGTGCGCCGAAAACCCTGCCGGGCTTGCGTTTTTCAGCCTCCGGGACGACAGGCCAACCCTGCTAGGCCATGGTGTGGCGTTACCAACAGGTGCTGGCGGCGTGTTGCAGCTTGAGTGCGGTCATGCCACCCGCCACGCGTCCTCCCGCACGTCCGGGGCCGTGTTCTTCCACTGCCTCAACCAGGCAGTAGAAGAACACGGGGAAAGGGCATTCCGAACCATAGCCAACTCCTATGGAACTGATCGGAATTTAGTCTTGGGAAATTATTTTCATAAGGTCCATAGTTGTGAACATCAATGATTTGATGCGCCGGTCTGGGTGGTCGACGCTTGAAAAGCGCAGCAGTCGTTGACTGGAATCATCAGAAGCTTGGTTAGCGCATTCGTGAATTCTGATTGAACTTTTCGCGCAAGCCGACTTGTTCGTAATCCAAATTAGGAGTCGAAAACAATGTCATCGTCTACCAGAGAAGAGGTGCTCCGACACCTCAACACTGTCGGTCAGCTGCAGCCGGCGCTGCACAAGCAGACGCACGCCCCCGCGCCCACTGAAATCGACCATACGCTCTTCAGGGCCTACACGCGGACGCCGCACGATGTCGGCGGCGAGCCGGATGTGCCCATTGTGTATCACGAGAAAGAAGAGGAGGTATGGGAACTGAATACCTTCGCGACCTGCGAATGCCTGGCCTGGCGCGGCGTGTGGACGGCGGAAGAGCGCCGCCGCAAGCAGAACGTTGATGTCGGCCAAACGGTATATCTCGGTATGCCCTACTACGGCCGCTGGCTGATGACTGCGGCACGCATTCTGGTCGACAAGCAGTACTGCACGCTTACCGAGTTGCACAACAAGATTGTCGAACTGAGAGCGCGTGCGAAGTCCGGGCAGGGGCTGGGCGAGTACCTCCCCGCAAAGGCCAAGTAACTACACGAGGTGAAAACGCTATGAGCAACAAGCCACATTACGACAGGACCCATCACGCCAAGATGGCCACCGGCATTGGCGACCCCCAGTGCTTCAAAGGCCAGGCTGGCAAGGCCAGGTTCAAGGAAGGCGACCGTGTGCGCATCAAGGACCTGCCCGACCTGTTCTACACCCGCACCATGACCTACACCCGCGGCGCGGTAGGCACGATCGTCAGGCTGGTGTACGAGAGCCCTGCTGCAGAAGACGAAGCCTTCGGCAACGAGGATCGCTCCGAGTGGTTCTACAGCATCGTGTTTCCGCAGAAAGAACTCTGGCCCGAGTACAGCGACGCCTTCGCCAACGATACCGTCGAGACCGAGATCCCGGAACGTTATCTTGAGTCAGCTTGAATCGACTCACGGACATTATTGACAAGAGGAAATACACATGTCTGATCATGACCACGACCACGACCACGACCACGATCACAGCCACAAGCCGGCGCCGATGGTCGATGAAGTCAGCGATTTCGAAATTCTCGAAATGGCTGTACGCGAACTTGCCATCGAAAAGGGGCTTTTTTCAGCTGAAGACCATCGCGTCTGGAAGGAATACGTGCATACCCTCGGCCCGCTGCCCGCAGCACGCCTGGTTGCCAAAGCCTGGCTGGATCCCGAGTACAAGAAGCTTTGCATTGAAGATGGCGTCGAGGCCAGCAAGGCCGTTGGCGTCAACTGGGTGACCAGTCCTCCCACCCAGTTCGGCACCCCCAGCGACTACTGCAACCTGCGCGTTCTGGCTGATACGCCCACCCTGAAGCATGTCGTGGTGTGCACCCTGTGCTCGTGTTACCCGCGCCCGATCCTGGGGCAGTCGCCCGAGTGGTATCGCACTCCGAACTACCGCCGCCGCCTGGTGCGCTGGCCGCGCCAGGTGCTCACCGAGTTCGGCCTGCAGTTGCCGCCCGAAGTCCAGGTCCGTGTAGCCGACTCCAACCAGAAGACCCGCTACATCGTGATGCCCGTGCGTCCCGAAGGTACCGAAGGCTGGACTGAGGACCAGTTGACCGAAATCGTGACCCGCGACTGCCTGATCGGCGTCGCGGTGCCGAAACCCGGCATCACCTCGAACGCCAAGCGCCCGGTGCTTAAGGCGAACCGCCCGGTGCACCACGGCCATTGATCAACATTTGTATTAACAGATTAGGAGTGAGTCATGGCTGCAGCTGAAAACGGCAATTACGCCTTCAAGAACTGGCAGGGGACGGATACGACGCCTATCGGCGTGCTTGAGGAAGTCCGCGGCCGCGGACGGGTATGGGAGGACCTGGCGGCGCAATACGGCGTCACCAATCCCGACCCGCCCTGGAAAATTGACCTGGAAGCGACCTGCGACATGCTTGCTGCCGATTCCTGCGTCAAACCATACGATCAGGTTGAACCGGGTTCTTGCGCACTGCCTTCACTCGAGCGCCGTGCTGAAGAGGACGATTTGTCCGAAACGCTTTACGAAGATGTGCCGTTCCCCGAACGGCAGCTTCTGGCGCTGGCTCACTCGATGATCAAGCGTGGTCTGATCGACGAGGCGGAACTGGCCCGTCGTCTCGAGGAGGTTGGAAAGCGTCTCAACAGCGTTTGATGGTGAGGCCCGGCACGATGCCGAGCGAACTGTCCATATTATCGAAGTGGAAGTGGGGCTTGCGCATGGCCTGCATTCATTTCTGGATGACATTCGTTCGAATCCAACCAGAGTTATGCCGTAAGCCGTTTGTGGGGCACGGACGATGGCAACAAAAAGAGGATAGGTAGATGGCAATACGCGGAACAGAAATCAAGATCCAGGGCCTGACTCACCGCTACGGTTCGCGGAATGGGGTGACATTCAATCGCGTCGATCTGGAGTCGCCGTCCGGAGAGGCGCTGGCAATTATCGGGCGTTCCGGGTGCGGCAAATCCACACTTCTACATATTCTGGCCGGCATACTGAAACCCACGGAAGGCAGGGTGCTGCTCGATGGTACGCCAGTCGAGGCACCGTCTCCGCGCTGGGTCATGATGTTTCAGGCGCCGCACCTCTTTCCCTGGATGACCGTTTCCCAGAATGTCGGGGTCGGTTTGAGCTTCGGTCGCTGGTCCAAGCAGGAGACTGAAGAGCGCGTGACGGAAGCAATCCAGCTTGTCGAACTTCAAGATTTTGCCGAATCCAATGTGCAGGATCTCTCGGGTGGCCAGCAGCAGCGCGTGGCGCTTGCCCGCTCTCTGGTGATGGAACCCGAACTCTTGCTGCTGGACGAGCCTTTCTCCGCACTCGATGCCTTCACCCGCGCCTCCCTGCAAAAGGACGTGCGTTCCATCGCCAAGCGCAAGGGGTTCAATATCGTTTTTGTGACCCACGACATCGACGAGGCCGTCATCATGGGGGATCGGGCAGTGATCATGGCAGGCTCACCCGGGAACATCGTTCATGAACTCGACATCGACCTTCCCGATCCCCGTGATCGCACTGACCCGGCTGTTCAGGCATTGCGTACGCGCCTGATGTCAACGTTTCAGGAAGCGGCTAACTATAAAAAACCGGAGTCCGCAACCTTGGCTGCCGGCCGTTGATTTTCACCGAAACAGAATTGCTCAGCGCCTGACAACAGGCCTGAGTACACACAGGTCGGGTTAACCGACCCCCCACGTCAGGAGACCGAGAATGAAGAAATATCTATACGAAGAGCAGTCCCAGCCGCGTCCGCTGGTACACGTTGATGGATGTTCATGCGGTACGTGTGGCAAGGCCCGGCCGATTGATCCTCGCATGCAGATGATGCCCGACAACCCGGACATCGCCGACGGCATGGAGGACCCGAGTCTGGCCCTCAATTACGACCCGCTTTTCAGTTCCGTTCTCGGCAGTGGCGTCAGCCGGCGCGACCTGCTCAAGATGGCCGGCCTTGCCGCACTGGGCGGCATGGCCGGTATGGGTGGCATGCTGTCTTCATCGGCCTTTGCTGCTGAAAAGAAAACATTCAGCAAGCCGTTCGATCCGGTGGTCAAGATCGGATATATCCCGATCACAGACGCATCTGCGCTGCTGGTCGCCCATGAAATGGGATTCTTCAAGAAAGAGGGCATCGACTCCGAACCGCCGACGCTCATTCGTGGCTGGTCGCCGCTGGTCGAAGCCTTCTCGTCCCAGCGTTTCAACCTCACGCACATGCTCATACCGGTCCCGATCTGGATGCGTTACAACAACAAATTTCCCGTGAAGATCACGGCCTGGAACCATACCAATGGCTCCGGTCTGATCGTCCGCAAGGACAGCGGCATCAACTCGCCCAAGGACTTCGGCGGCAAGCAGTTCGCCGTGCCGTACTGGTATTCGATACACAACATTCTCTCTCAGAAGATCATGCGGCAATCCGGAATTACGCCGGTGGTCCGGCCGCAAGACGCGAAACTCGCGCCAAACGAGTGCAACTTCCTTGTCCTAAACCCGCCGGACATGCCGCCCGCCCTTGCGGCGAAACAGATCGACGGCTATTGCGTTGCAGAACCGTTCAACGCGCTGGGCGAGCTCAAGGCTGGCGGCAAGATGTTGCGGTTCACCGGTGACGTCTGGAAGGGGCACCCCTGTTGCGTGGTCGTTATGCACGAGGACGATGCGATGGATCCCGCTCGCGCGGCCTGGGCGCAGGGCGTGCACAACGCAATCGTCACCGCGCAGATCTACATTTCCAATAACAGACAGGCGGTGGCCCAGATGCTGTCCAAGGACGGCAAGAAATACCTGCCGTTCCCGTCCGAAGTTGTCGAGCGGGCGATGATGTTCTACAACGTCCCCGAATACATGGCGCCTCCACCCGCCGCGATCCAGCATCCGGAGTGGGAGCAGAGCCGTATCAACTTCCAGGGATGGCCGTATCCGAGCGCAACCAGATATGTTGTGGACGAGCTCAGGAGCACTTTGGTCGGTGGCGACCTCGGATTCCTGAAAAACCTCAAGGCCGATTTTGTGGCCAAGGATCTCGTCAACTACACGTATATCAAGAAAGCACTCGATGCCAATCCGAAATGGAAGTGGGATCTGAGTGTCCCGCAAAAAGGCAACCCCTTTGAGCGCACCGAGGTGATTGCACTATGAATGTTGCAGTGCCCCCCGCCGGAGGAGGCGGGTTTTCCCGCCTCCTGGAGCGTTTTGGCTGGGCCGCAGGCGGTATCGCGATCCTGGCGGTTTTATGGTTGATCGGAGGTTACCTTCTTTCGATCAATCCGACGACGGTGACGTTTGCCAAATTCGGGCTGATTCCGACGCTCGGATCGTTCCCCGAATTGTGGGCAGCAGGCAAGATCCAGAATGCAGCTGCCGCCAGCGGCTATCGCCTGGGCTCGGGTCTTCTCATCGCCATCGCCATCGGTGTGCCGATCGGCGTCCTCATGGGACGGATCAAGTGGTTCAACAACTACACCAACTCGCCATTCCAGTTCGTGCGCATGATCAGCCCGCTTTCCTGGATGCCACTTGCGGTGCTGGTGTTCGCGACGTGGAACGGGTCGATCATCTTCCTGATCGCGATAGCGGCGGTCTGGCCGGTGATATTTGCAACTGCCGCCGGCCTGGCCAAGGTGGACCCGAACTGGTTCAAGGTGGCGCGCAATCTCGGTGCCAAACCATTGCACATGCTGACCAGGATCATCATGCCGGCGATTGCATTCGACATTCTGTCCGGCATTCGCCTCGCCCTGGGTGTCGCATGGATTGTGCTCGTCCCGGCGGAATATCTCGGCGTGACGTCCGGGCTTGGCTATGCCATTCAAGACGCCCGCCAGACACTGTCGTACAACTACCTCACAGCGATGGTGGTCACCATTGGCGTCATCGGCTACTTCCTTGATAGCGCCCTCGTGGTACTCATCAAACGTTACAGCTGGCATCGTGGGGGGGCTTGATGCGAAGAGAATCCTGCTCAGCGGCGATGCCATATTCCCTGGATACGCCTGGCCGGACTCTCATGGCCAGTCATCCAGTCAATCACGACGACACCAGCAAAAAGTGGGGAGAAATGAATCTCAAGTTCGGGAATGAACGGGTGGCCCAGCATCAGGCGTTCTCCATGCCCGGTGCCTGCATGGGGGTAAATGCACGATGAACAGCAACATCGCATCTCTCAGCGGCGGCGTGGTCAGCGCAGGGATCAGCGGGAACTGCTTTTCCCGAGCCATGAAAAATTCGGCACATAAGTCCCTGCATTTTTTCGTGGGCTTGGGAGTTCTGTTCACGCTTTGGGGACTCGGCATTTATGTTGTCACGCTCAATCCAGCTACGTCGCAGTTTGCCGATTTCGGCCCTATTCCAGCGCTGAAGGCTCTGCCGGAGTTGTGGGATGACGGGATCATTCCCCGCGCGCTGTCGAGCAGCGGCCATCGCCTCGGCGCAGGACTTTTCATTGCCATCGCCATCGGCATCCCGCTCGGCATCCTGATGGGCCAGATCAGGTGGTTCCAGAAACTGACCAACGTGCCATTCCAGTTCCTGCGCATGATCAGCCCGCTTTCCTGGGAGCCGATCGCGGTCGTGGTGTTTGCGGGGTGGGACCAGGCGATCGTCTTCCTCATCGCCATCGCTTCACTCTGGCCGGTCACGTTTGCAACCGCCTCCGGCCTGGCCAAGGTGGATCCGAACTGGTTCAAGGTGGCGCGCAACCTCGGCGCCAAGCCGTGGCAATTGGTGACGCGAATCATCATACCGGCGATCACGTTCGACATCCTGACCGGCATTCGCCTGGCGCTGGGTGTGGCGTGGATCGTGATCATTCCGGCAGAGTTTCTCGGAGTGACTTCTGGCTTCGGTTTCGCCATCGAAGATGCACGCGAGAGCCTGGAATACTCCCATCTCATGGGCCTGGTGCTCGTCATCGGTATCGTCGGCTTTGTGCTCGACAGCGTCTGTGTGCTGCTCATCAAGCGCTTCAGTTGGCACCGTGGCTGATCAGAACAAGGGGCGGTCATTCTCCGATTGGAGGATGTTTGCAGCCTGAATATTTGCCGTGTTCGCTGTGTCGCTCCGACCCGGACCTGAGTGCAAATAAATTCGTAGAGTGAGGTAAAACCAGCATGCCCAACAAAATCAACATCGTGTGCATCACCGGTACGCGCGAAAAGCTTCAGATGGCCGCGATGTTCGCATCGGTCGCGGCGGCGACCGGCGACGAAGTCTCGGTGTTCCTGTCCATGAACGCGCTGCCGTATTTCATCAAGGGCCGCGCGACGGACGCGCCGATCGAGGGCGAGATGGGAACGCTCATGGCGCAGAAAGGCGTGCCGCCATTCAAGCAGCTGTTCCAGCAGGCAGTCGAGCTGGGCGACGCCAAGCTGCTTCCGTGCTCGATGGCGTTGGACCTGATGAAAATCACGAAGGATGACCTCGACGCAGAGGTTGGGCCGCCGACCGGATTGACGCGCTTTCTGAGCGACGCCGAGGGCGGACAAATGCTCACGTTTTGAACGGCAGCGCGTTGAACAGAATCTTTTAGTTGGAGAAATACCGATGAGCGACAGCAAAATTGTAGACGCACGCGACACGTTCTGCCCCGGCCCTCTTATGGAGCTGATTACTCACATGAAGCAGAGCAATGTGGGAGATACCCTCGAGCTGTTGTCGACCGATGAGGGCTCCGGCGCCGATGTGCCGGAGTGGGTCAACAAGGTCGGGCACGAAATTGTCAGCAACGAGAAGATCGACGGGGTTTGGCACATCAAGATTCGCAAAGCGAAATGATGCGCGACTTGTCGGGTTGAGACCCGCTGTCTGTCCGGCAGCCTTGGCGTTCCGGGAGCTAATTATGGATAGGAGTATGCAATGAGAATCTTAGTCGTCGGTGGTGGCACAGGCGGAACCATTGTGGCCAACAACCTTGCTCGGCGGTTGTCTGCCGAGATTCGTGCCCGCAAAGTCCGGATCACGATGCTCTCGGCATCCGACAAACACATGTACCAGCCCGGCTTGCTGTACGTCGCGTTCGGTCAGATGACTCCGGATCAGCTTTATCGCGATCAGGCAAGCCTGCTCGAATCGAACATCGATTTTCACGTCGACCCGGTCGAACAATTCCAGCTCGACCAGAGGAAGGTGATAACCAAAAGCGGCAAGGTGCACGAGTACGATATCCTCGTCATCGCCACCGGTTCGCGCATTGTGCCCGAGCAGATTCCAGGATTGGCGGAGGGGGCCGAGACCTTTTATACCGAGGCGTCTGCGGTCAAGATGTTCAAGCGCTTGCGAGAACTTGAGGAGGGAACAGTTGCTGTCGTCGTAGGGGTCCCACACAAATGTCCGATCGCGCCGGTCGAACTGATATTTGCGCTGCACGACTATTTCAAGGCACGTGGCATCCGTGACAAGATCAAGATCAAGTACCACTACCCGATCGGCCGGATCCACACCATCCAGAACGTCGCCACGTGGGCCAAGCCCGAGTTTGAACGCATGGGCATCGAATACGAGACCCTGTTCAACGTCAAGGAAGTTGATGTGAAAAACAAGGTCGTGAAGAGCGAGGAAGACACGGAGACCCAATACGATCTGCTCATCGCCATCCCGCCGCACCGTGGCATGGAAGTGATCGAGAAGAGCGGCCTCGGCGAGGGCGGGTGGATTCCGACTGACCGTCACAAACTCACCATGAACGGCCACGACAACGTTTACGTAGTGGGCGACACGACCAACCTGCCGGTCAGCAAGACCGGTTCGGCCGCTCACTTCGAGGCCGAGGTGATCGCCGAAAACATTGCCTCGATCATCAAGATCGGTACGCCGGTGCGCGATTATGACGGCAAGGTATATTGCTTCATTGAAGCCGGCCACGAACGTGCGACCTATGCGATGTTCAACTACCTAAATCCACCCGACCTGAAGCCGTCGTCGAAACCCATGCACTGGTTCAAGATGGCCTACAACCAGATGTACTGGACCAGCGTGCGCGGACTGCTCTGAGGAAGCCAAACCATGACAACACAAACTGAAACTCCCTTTGACGCAATGGCCACTGAGGATCTGCAACGACTCGTCGAATTCGCACAGCTCGTTACCGCGGGCCGGGACGCGATGTCGGACGAAATTGTCACGCGTCTGGCAGGAGCGATGAGCGAGGGGCTGAACCTGCTCGACAGGCTGACGCGCAACGAGGGTCTGATGCGCCTGCTCCAGGTGCTCGATCGCCAGGAAACCCAGTATCTGCTGATCGCCATGTCCGAAGCGATCCATGCGGCGAGCCGGGATATCCCGGCGACCGCGCCGGCAACGGGCGGGCTGGGCTGCATGTTGCGTATAGCCCGGGATCCGGGAACGCAGGAAGGATTGCGCCTCCTTTCGGTGATCGGCAAGCACCTGAGTCACAGCCTGCGCGAGCAGCATCGTCACGGCGGCTAGCGTATCCAAGCAATTCAACTGGCAGCGCCTGGCATGCGACACGGTCATTGACCGCATGCATGAGGCAGGCAAGACCTTGCTCTACGTGGGGGGCTGTCCCGCCCAGGAAGAAGCGAGGGCGGGCTCCACATCTGGGGCCTGCCTGAGCCTACCCTGCGCGCAGATGCCGGATATTCCCTAAAGCACTGCGCGCCCTGGCAATCGTAAAGCGGGGGATGGCCTCCAGCGACTCCGTGCCAAGGCCGATTCCTTGGCACGGAGTGTGGGTCCAAGTGGACATCGTATGATTAACTCCGCCAGCACCTGCCCAAGGATCCCACCTCTTCCCATTCAGTCAGGACGAGTTCGACAGAAGCGCGCTCAACACTCGTCTGTGAAAGAGCCCGGCTGGAAATGCCCTGCTGAACGGATCACGCCAAATTCTTGCGGCTTCCTCAAGCACCATCAGCTCGTTGCACTTCGGTCTTGAAACCGACATTCGATCTTGCTGATTGACGACACTACTATCAAGGTGTGGGTACCGGCTCGGCGGGTGGCGCAGCGACGGGCGGCGGCGCAGGTGCGAGCGGCACCGGCAACACCACGCCGGGTTCGAGGTCTTCCGGGAAGCCGCCCTGTGTGGGCGCGGATTCCGGTACCGGCGGATCGGCCTTGCTGGTGGTATCGTCGGGCGCCTCTACCGCAGGCTTTGTGACCGGCGGCGTGACGATAGCGGGCTCGATGACAGCGGCAGCGGGCAGCGGCTTGGACGGTGCCGGCGGCTGCGGATACAGATGCGGCTGCAACTGCGGCAGCAGGTTTTTCAGGATCTGCGTGGCGAGCGAGCTGGTGAAGACGAACTGTCCCGCCTGCTCGCCCGGCACCAATGCCGTCAAGGTGCCGAAGTAGCGGTCGCCGAGATAGAAGACGAAGGTCGCGGTACGGTTGACCACGCGCGACTCGATCAACTGGCCGCCCCGGCCGTAGCGTTCGAAGCGGTTGTCGCCGGTACCGGTTTTGCCGCCGATGGTGAGCGGCTTGCCCGCGGCGTCCTTGAGCACGCCAGCCAGCCGCGAGGCAGTGCCATTTGCGACCACTCCCGCCAGTGCACGCCGCACGGTCTGTGCGACTTCGGTCGGCAGCAGGCGTTCGCCCTTGGCCGGCTTGATCGACAGTTGCGTGTCGAACGGCGTGTTGGCGGCGAAATGCAGCTTGGTCAGGCTGACCATGGGCATTCTCACGCCATCGTTGACCAGAATGCTCATCAGCTCGGCCAGCGCCGCCGGGCGGTCGCCCGAACTGCCGATCGCGGTGGCGTAGGACGGCGTCAGGTTGTCGAACGGATAGCCCAGACGCTTCCAGTCGACCAGCAGGCGGTCGAAGGCCTCGACCTCGATCAGCGACTGGATGCGAATGTCCTGCGCGTTCTTGCGGCTGGTCTTGAACAGCCAGTTGTAGACCTCGCGGCGCACCCCCGCGCCCTGTTCGTTCAGCGTATGCAGGTCGGTCTGGGGCGCGGCACGCAGGGTTTTCACCACCCACAGTTCGAGCGGATGGATCTGCGATACATAGCCCCGGTCGGCCAGATTGTAGGCATCGGTGGCGTGAACCTTGAACATCGACTCCAGGACCTTCGGACTCAGGCTGGCACTGGCCGGCACGTAATGGTGCAGCGCGGCGGCATACATGTCGAAACTGGCCTGCGGCTCCAGGTAACGGTACACCGAGGTGAAGCGACGCGGGTTGAGACCAATGCGGCCATACAGGTCGTCGGCCATTTGGGCCGGGGTCTGGCTCTTGTGGCGATTGTAGAAACGGCTGATGAAAACACGGCCTTCCTGATCGACAAAACGCATCAGATAGGTTTCACGCAGCGGATTGTCGGGGTCGTCGAGGATGTGCCCGACGCTGCCGGGCGTGGCGCTGGCGTAATAGCGCACGATATCGCGCATGATGCGGATGTAGACCAGGTTGACCGAATTGCGGGTGGCTTCCCACACATCCATGATGCGGCTGTTGTCCTTGGGGTCGAAGTTGGCGAAGGTGTGAATGCCGCCGCCGGTGAAGAAGGTTTCCGGCGCAGCGGAATAGCGCCGGGCCATGGCGGCGTCGAGCGTAACCGCCAGGGGTTCCTTGGGGTTGGCGAGCAGGCGCTCGGCCACCCACGGCGACAGCACGTCGCGCCGTGGCTGCGCTTTTTCCTTGAGCGCGGCGGCGTCGAGGGTGCGGTATTCGGCGTGACGCTGCGCGATGATTTCCAGATAGGTGGTCAGGGTGCGCATCTTGGCGGTGGAGCCGAGGATGAGCCGTGCCTGACTGTTGATGTCGAACGGCTGGTTGAGGTTGTCGGCCTGAACGCGCAGCGCATTGCCGAGCGGCGTCTTTTCATACAGGGTGAAGCTGTAGATCACCTGGGCCAGCGGATTCTCGGGCTGCAGCAGTCGAAACCCGACCAGCCCGGAGGCCCTGGCGGCTTCGAGCGTGGTCAGGCTTTGCAGATAGCCGCTGATGATTTTTTGTGCCGGCTGATTGATGGTGGTGTTGACCTGCAAATCGAGCCGGTCCAGATCGTACAGACGCTGCTCGCTCAGCAGCTGCGCCACCCGGATGCGCTGCGCATTGGTGGCTTTCTGGTCGACGAAACGCGGGGCGGGCGGGTCGATGCGCTGATGCGCGCCGCGCAGCTTCACCCGCTTGGCGCGATCAGCCAGCTCGTGCGAAATCACCCCGGCGTTGGCCAGCAGGCTGAGGTGATCGTCGGTGGTGGCATCAAGCGCCTTGCGATTGGTCGCGAGGTAATACGATGGGCGGCGCTCGGCGACGATCAGCGACAGCGCATGTTTGAGCGCGCTGGCATAGGCCTCGTCGTGGGTACCGGGCTGTTTGGACAGGGCACGGTTGACTTCGGCGAAGTCGAGTCCGTACCACGCCCACAAACCGTCGCCGACACCATTGACTTCGCCAAAGCGCGGCGCGGCGGCAAGCGGCACCGTGTTGAGATAGGCCATCACGGTTTCGCGCCGCATCGGCAGCGTGTTGGCGCCATCGAGATAGACGCGCAGACTGGCGCTCCCCATCTGGCGCAGCTTGTCAGTCATGGTGCTGGTGAGCCCCTCGGGCGAGTGGCGATATTTTTCGATCTGCGTCGGCAGCGTGCTGCCGCCCGGCACGTTGCGGTTGCGGTCGATCAGGCTGACGCCTTTTTCCATCAGCGCGCGCGCCAGCCGGTCCCATTCCACCGCCGGATTGCGGGTGGGAAATTGCTCGGTCAGCAGCTCGCGGTTTTCGATGTAGAGCAGCGCGTTGACCAGCACTGCGGGGATGTCTTCGAAACGCTCATAGACGCGCGTGGGATGCTGCGCCAGATACAGCGACTTGCCGTCGCTGTCGAGCAGGCTCAGGCCTGCTTTATCTTTCTCGTGATACGGCAGAAACAGGCCAAGATCGTCCACCCGCTCCATCTGGGCGCTGATCTTGGCTTGCTGGTCGATTTGCCAGTTGGCCTGCTCGAGCCGCGCCAGATAATCCGGCAGCTGATGGTAGCCGAGGCGCACGTCATACGGTCCATCGCCGGGATAGCGGATGCGCTTGGACGGCCCCGGCTGCAGCTGCCAGGTCATCTTCTGCGCGGTCTTGACGAGGTATTTCGCTTCCAGTGCCGACGACACCAGTTCCCAGGCGATAAGGCCGATCAGGACGAGGGCCAGCAGGAAAATGCCAAGGCCAATGAGGATGCGACGCGGGACCTTATGCATGTTTCAAACCCAATCGCGCGCGGAGAGGAAATCGCTGAGCAGCGCCGCTTCCGGCGACCCAGGCTCGGGGTGCCAGTCGTAGCGCCATTTCACGATCGGCGGCAGCGACATCAGGATGGACTCGGTGCGGCCGCCCGATTGCAGGCCGAACAGGGTGCCGCGATCGTATACCAGATTGAATTCGACGTAGCGGCCGCGCCGGTAGGCCTGGAAGTCGCGCTCGCGCTCGCCGTATGCGAGGTCTTTGCGACGTTCGAGGATGGGCAGGTACGCGGTGAGAAACGCATTGCCCACGCTTTTCGTCATGGCGAAGGCGTGGTCGAAGCCGCCTTCGGAAAAATCGTCGAAAAACACGCCGCCGATGCCGCGCGGTTCGTTGCGATGCTTGAGGAAGAAGTAGCGGTCGCACCAGTCCTTGAAGCGCGGATGCAACTCCAAGCCAAACGGATCGAGTGCGTCTTTGCAGGTGGCGTGAAAATGCCGTGCATCGTCCTCGAAGCCATAGTAGGGCGTGAGATCCATGCCGCCGCCGAACCACCACACCGGCACTTCGCCCTCTTTCATCGCGACGAAGCAGCGCACGTTCATGTGAACCGTCGGCGCGTAGGGATTGCGCGGGTGCAGCACCAGCGAGACCCCCATAGCCTCCCAGCGGCGGCCGGCGAGTTCGGGGCGATGCGCGCTGGCCGACGGCGGCAACTGGCTGCCCAGCACGTGCGAGAAATTGACCCCGCCGCGCTCCAACACCTGGCCTGCCTCGGTCAGCCGCGAAATGCCGCCGCCGCCTTCGGGGCGTTCCCAGGCGTCGGTGCGGAAGGGGGACCCGTCAGCGGCTTCGAGTGCGGCGACGATGCGCGCCTGCAGGTCGAGCAGCCAGGTTTTGACGGCGGTGGTGTCGAAGGCGTTGGCAGGCATCAGGGTCGAAGCACGGTTCCGGTGGCAAGGTCGATCAGGGTGGACGGGCGTTTGCGGGTGCCGATGCGGCCATCGATCACCCGCACCCGCGCGCCGAACATTCTGCGGCATTGTGCCGCAGTTTGCGCGGGTTTTTCACCGCTGGTGTTGGCGCTGGTCGAGACCAGCGCGCTGCCGAGCATGCGGCACAGGCGCACGGCGTCGGGATGGGCAGTGATGCGCACGGCAAGGGTGGCGCGCGCGCCGGTGAGCAGCGGCAGACAAGAGGCGGCAGCGGGCACGACCCAGGTGACGGGGCCAGGCCAGGTGCGGTTGACGCGCGCCCGATCAGCCGGGCTCAGGGGGCGAATAAAGGGATGCAAGCGCTTGAAGTGGTCGGCGATCAGAATCAGGCCCTTGGCGCCGTCGCGGCCCTTGAGCCGGATGAGCCGCTCCAGCGCGCGCGGATTGCGCGGGTCACAGCCGAGGCCGTAGCAGGATTCCGTCGGGTAGGCGATCAGGCCGCCGCGTCGCAGATGCGCGCGCAACGAGTCCGCTTCACCGCTCACTGCACGCACGGCTCACCGCCTCACTTCTTGCGATCCAGCGCACGCCAGCCGATATCGCGGCGGTATTGCATACCTTCGAAATGGATGGCGGCCACCGCTTCGTAAGCGCGGCTTTGCGCCATGCGGACGCTGTCGCCCAGCGCGGTCACCGCCAGCACTCGGCCGCCGCTCACCACCGTCTGGCCATCCTGCGTGGCTGTGCCCGCATGGAAGATATGCAAGTCGTCGGCAGCGGCAGGCAGCGCGCCGATCACCGCGCCTTTTTGCGGCGCGTCGGGGTAGCCCGCCGCCGCCAGCACCACCGCCAGCGCGGTGCGTCGATCCCACTCGGCCTCGATCTGGTCGAGCGTGCCCTCGACAGCGGCTTCCATCAGCGCAACGAGATCGGTCTTCAATCGCAGCATGATCGGCTGGGTTTCCGGATCGCCCATGCGGCAATTGAATTCGAGCACCTTGGGGGTGCCATCGGAGCCCACCATGATGCCGGCGTAAAGAAATCCGGTGTAGCGGATGCCGTCCGCCGCCATGCCCTCGACGGTGGGGTGGATCACCTCGCGCATGATGCGCGCGTGCAGTTCGGGCGTGACCACCGGCGCGGGCGAATACGCGCCCATGCCGCCGGTGTTGGGGCCGCTGTCGCCGTCGCCCAGACGCTTGTGATCCTGGCTCGACGCCAGCGCCAGCACGTGCTCGCCGTCGACCATGACGATGAAGCTGGCTTCCTCGCCGAGCAGACATTGCTCGATCACCACGCGGTGGCCAGCCTCGCCCATGCTGTTGCCGGCGAGCATGGCATCGACGGCGGCGTGGGCTTCCTCCACCGTCGTCGCGACGACCACTCCCTTGCCCGCCGCCAGGCCGTCAGCTTTTACCACAATGGGCGCGCCCTGCTGGTCGATGTAAGCGTGGGCGGCGGCGGCATCGGTAAAGGTGCCGAAGGCCGCAGTGGGAATCCCGTGACGCGCCATGAACTGCTTGGCGAAATCTTTCGAGGATTCCAGCTGCGCGGCAGCCTGCGTCGGGCCAAATATTTTCAGCCCGGCGGCGCGGAAGGCATCGACTACCCCCGCCGCCAGCGGCGCTTCGGGGCCCACCACGGTGAACGCGATATCCGGTTCGCGGCGGACGAATTCAAGCAGCGACGGAATCGCGGTCAATGGCACGTTGACCAGGCCGTCCTCCGTTGCGGTGCCGCCGTTGCCAGGCGCGACGAATACCTGGGAGACACGGGGTGATTGCGCGAGTTTCCACGCCAGTGCGTGTTCGCGTCCGCCGGAGCCGATGACGAGGATTTTCATAAGTGGTGGTGAGCGGTGAGGTGTAAGCGGGGAGCGGTTAGCGAGGAGCAGTGCGCGGTTGCGGATTTTTCCGCTGCCTGCTCACCCCTTCCCGCTCACCCCGAATCAATGCCGGAAATGCCGGGTGCCGGTGAACACCATGGCTATGCCGTGCTCGTTGGCCGCGGCGATGACTTCGTCGTCGCGCATCGAGCCGCCGGGCTGGATCACCGCCTTGATCCCCGCTGCGGCAGCCTGATCGATGCCATCGCGGAAAGGGAAGAAGGCGTCGCTCGCCATCACCGATCCGGGCACCGGCAAACCGGCGTGTTCGGCCTTGATCGCGGCGATGCGGGCGGAGTTGATGCGGCTCATTTGCCCGGCGCCGACGCCGACCGTCATGCGGTCGCGGGCGTAGACAATCGCGTTGGACTTGACGAACTTGGCGACGCGCCAGGCGAACAGCAGGTCGTCCATTTCCTGTGCGGTCGGCGCGCGGCTGGTGACGGTTTTCAGCTCGCCGTGCAGCAGCACATCGGCGTCCTGCACCAGCAGGCCGCCCGCCACGCGTTTCATGTCGAGCTGGGTCACGCTGCCTGACCAGGCGCCGCATTCGAGCAGGCGCACGTTCTTCTTGGCGGCGACGGCAGCCGAGGCTTCGGGGCTGACTTCCGGCGCGATGATGACTTCGACGAACTGGCGCTCGACGATGGCGGCAGCGGTGGCGCCGTCGAGCCGGCCGTTGAAGGCGATGATGCCGCCGAAGGCCGATTCGGGATCGGTCTGGTAAGCGCGGTTGTAGGCTTCCAGCAGGTTCGCGCCGTAGGCCACACCACACGGGTTGGCGTGCTTGACGATGACGCAGGCAGGCGCGGCGTCGAACAGCTTCACGCATTCGAGCGCGGCGTCGGTATCGGCGATGTTGTTGTACGACAGTTCCTTGCCCTGAATCTGGCGCGCCGTTGAAATCGTGCCCGCAGGGGCGTTGGCCTCGACGTAGAAGGCACCGGCCTGATGCGGGTTTTCGCCGTAGCGGCAGGTTTGTGCGCGGGTGAATTGCAGGTTGAGCTTTTCGCCGAATGCTTCGCGTTCGTTGTTGTCGTTCAACGCGGTCAGGTAGTTGCTGATGTGACCGTCGTATTCGGCGGTGTGGGTAAAGGCTTTTTTCGCCAGATTGAAGCGGGTGGCGTCAGTCAATGCGCCGCCGTGGGCCTGCATCTCGGTGACCAGCGCGGCGTAATCGGCAGGGTCGGTGACGATGGCGACAAAGCGATAGTTTTTGGCGGAGGAGCGCACCATCGCCGGGCCGCCGATGTCGATGTTCTCGATGGCGTCGTCCAGCGTGTGCGGCTTCGATACCGTGGCAACAAACGGATACAGGTTGACGCACACCAGGTCGATGTAAGGCAGGCCGTGTTCGCTCATGGTGGCGACATGCTCCGGCAGATCGCGCCGCGCCAGGATGCCGCCATGCACTTTGGGGTGCAGCGTCTTGACGCGGCCATCGAGCATTTCAGGGAAGCCGGTGTAGTCGGCGACGTCGATCACTGCCAGGCCGGCGTCGCGGATCGCCTTGGCGGTGCCGCCGGTGGAGAGGAGTTCGACGCCCTGGGCGGCGAGCGCGCGGGCAAAGTCGACGAGGCCGGTTTTATCGGAAACCGAGAGCAGAGCGCGCTGGATCTTCATGGGACGATTTTCATAGGGGGTTCAGGTGCGGCGGTTTATTCGGACAGGCCGTGTTCGCGCAATTTCTTGCGCAGCGTGTTGCGGTTGATGCCCAGTATTTCGGCGGCGCGGGTCTGGTTGCCCTCGGCACGGTCGAGAATGTAGATGAGCAGGGGTTTTTCCACCGAGCACAGCACCATGTTGTATATCCCGCCCGGCGTTTCGCCGTCGAGATCCTTGAAATAGCGATTGAGCGATCGCCGCATGCAGGCGGCGATTTCGGTTTCTTCGATCATTGGATGCTCCCCTTATCTTATGCCCGGGCTTTACGCCCGGGTTACTTCATGCCGCGAGCCGTGAGGCGGGCGGCAGGTCTTGCGTGGCGTGGTTGTTCTGGCTGCTCTCGCAGCGGGTTTCATAACGCAGGCGGCTGTCGGCACGCGCCGCCTGCGCAAAGTATTCGTTGACCATGGCGAGTTGATCGACCACCGAGTCGAGCTGGTTCATGGTGTGGCGAAACGCGCTGCTGCCGATCAGCCCGCGGGTGTACCAGGAAATGTGCTTGCGCGCCACGCGCACCCCGGTGACCTCGCCATAAAACGCGTACAAGTCGTGAATGTGTTCAAGCAGCACGGTGTGGATTTCGGATACCTCGGGCTGCGGCAGGTGTTCGCCGGTGTTCAGATAATGCTCGATCTCGCGGAAAATCCACGGCCGCCCCTGCGCGGCGCGGCCGATCATCACCGCGTCGGCGCCGGTGTAATCAAAAACATATTTGGCCTTTTTCGGCGAGGTGATGTCGCCGTTGGCGATGACGGGAATGCGCGCGGCGGCCTTTACCGCGCGTATGGTGTCGTATTCGGCCTCGCCGGTATACGCGCAGGCGCGGGTGCGGCCGTGCATCGCCAGCGCCTGCACCCCGGCGTTCTCGGCAATCCTGAGAATGTTCAGCGCATTGCGGTGTTCGCGGTCCCAGCCGGTGCGGATTTTCAGCGTGACCGGCACCTCCGGCACCGCCCGCACCACGGCGTCGAGAATGCGGCCGACCAGGGCTTCGTCCTGCAACAGTGCGGAACCCGCCATCACGTTGCACACCTTCTTGGCCGGGCAGCCCATGTTGATGTCGATGATCTGCGCGCCGCGATCGACGTTGTGGCGAGCCGCTTCCGCCATCATCCCGGGATCGGCGCCGGCGATCTGCACGCTGATCGGATCGACTTCGCCTTCGTGGTTGGCGCGCCGCGCGGTCTTGGCCGAGCCGTACAGCAGCGAATTCGAGGTCACCATCTCGGACACCGCCATGCCCGCACCCAGCTTCTTGCAAAGCTGGCGGAACGGCCGGTCGGTCACCCCGGCCATGGGGGCGACGACCAGACGATTTTTGAGGAGATGGGAACCGATGCGCATAAGGGCTCGCATTTTACTCCGCCCGCCCCTGCCGTCCAAGCCGGAAAATTTACAAAATTGCGCTTGGGTGGCGCGGCGCTTGCTACTACCATGCGAGCTAGCGAGCCCGTCGCCTCGGGGGTGCGCCACCAATCAAACTTTGGGAGCATGAAATGAGCTTTATGTCGGAATTCAAGGAATTCGCGGTCAAGGGCAATGCCATGGATCTGGCGGTCGGCGTCATCATCGGTGCGGCCTTCGGCAAGATCGTCGATTCCATCGTGAACGATCTCATCATGCCGCTTGTCGGCGCCGTGTTCGGCGGCCTCGATTTCTCCAGCAAGTTCATCCCACTGGGCAAGGTGCCCGAAGGCGTCGCCATGTCGTTGGCGGACCTGAAAAAAGCCGGGGTGCCGGTGTTTGCCTACGGCAATTTCCTCACCATCCTGCTCAATTTCATCATCCTGGCCTTTATTGTTTTCATGCTGGTACGCCAGGTCAACCGGTTGAAAAAGGCCGAGCCTGCGCCTGCGCCCGCGCCCGCGGCGACGCCCGAAGATGTGCTGCTGCTGCGGGAGATCCGGGACAGCCTGCGCAAATAAAGCCTCAGTGCGCGGCTTCCCAGTTCGCGCCTGAGCCCACGCCCACCCGCAGCGGCACCTTGAGGGTGGCGACGTCGCACATTTTTCCGGGCAGTTCGGCCCGCACGCGGTCGAGTTCGCGCTCGGGCACTTCCAGAATCAGTTCGTCATGCACCTGCAGCAGCAGACGGCTGGCCAGTTTTTCCCGGTCGATCCACCCCTGCACCGCAATCATCGCCAGCTTGATGAGATCGGCGGCGGTGCCCTGCATCGGTGCATTGATGGCGGCGCGCTCGGCGCCCTGGCGGCGCTGCGGATTCTTGCCGTTGATTTCGGGCAGGTACAGCCGACGTCCGAACACGGTTTCGACGTAGCCCTGACGGCGCGCGGCCTCGCGCGTGCGTTGCATGTAGTCGGCCACGCCGGGATAGCGCGCGAAGTAGCGATCGATGTAGGCCTGCGCGGCTGAGCGTTCGAGGTTCAATTGCGAAGCCAGGCCAAACGCCGACATGCCGTAGATCAGGCCGAAGTTGATGACCTTGGCCATGCGCCGCTGCTCGCTGTTCACCTCGGCCAGCGGCACGCCGAACACCTCGGCGGCGGTGGCGGTGTGGATGTCGCGGCCTTCGGCAAAGGCGCTCAACAGGCCGGCGTCGTCCGACAGGTGCGCCATGATGCGCAGCTCGATCTGTGAATAATCGGCCGACACCAGCACATGCCCCGGCGGCGCGATGAAGGCCTCGCGGATGCGGCGACCTTCTGCGGTGCGCGCGGGAATGTTCTGCAGATTGGGATCGGAACTGGCCAGCCGCCCGGTGACGGCGGTGGCCTGCGAATAGCTGGTATGGAGGCGCCCGGTTTGCGGGTGAACCATCTGCGGCAGCTTGTCGGTGTAGGTCGATTTCAGCTTGGCCATCCCGCGATAATCGAGAATCGCCCGTGCGATGGGGTGATCGAGCGCCAGTTGCTCCAGCGTCTCCTCGTCGGTGGACGGCGCACCGCCGGGTGTTTTCCGGATCACCGGCAAGCCCTTTTGGGTGAACAGAATGTCGCCGATCTGCTTGGGCGAGCTGAGGTTGAACGGCTGCCCGGCTTCCTGATACGCCCGCTGTTCCAGCTCCAGCATTTTCCTGCCGAGTTCGCCGCTTTGTATCGCGAGCAGAGTACGGTCGAGCAGCACGCCGGTGCGTTCCATGCGGAACAGGATGCCGGCCACCGGCAGTTCGATCTGGCGATAGACAAAAGTCAGCTTGTCGGAAGCGTCGATCTGCGGCGCCAGCGCATCGCGCACCCGCAAGGTGACGTCGGCGTCCTCCGCCGCGTATTCGCTGGCGCGCTCGATCGCCACCTGCTCGAAGCCGATGCGCGCTGCACCCTTGCCGGTGACGTCGTCGTAGCTGATCGTCGCCAGGCCCAGGTGGCGCGTCGCCAGGTTGCCGAGTTCGTGCGACTGGTGCGCCTCAAGCACGTAGGACTGCAACAGCGTGTCGTCAATGATGCCGCCCAGCGCGATGCCGACGTTGGCAAAAATGTGGCGGTCGTATTTGAGATGCTGGCCGATGATCTTGGGTGCGGGGTTTTCCAGCAGCGGCCTGAGTTTGGCGAGTGCGGCCGCACGATCCAGTTGCGCGGGCACCCCGGCGTAGTGATGCGCCAGTGGCAGGTAGGCGGCCTCACCTGCGGTAATGGCGAACGACATGCCGACCAGCTCGGCCTGCATGGGATCGAGCCCGGTGGTTTCGGTGTCGAGCGCATACGCCGGCGCGGCCGTGAGGCGCGCAATCCAGTCGTCGAGCTGGGCATCGGTCAGGAGGGTTTCGTAGTGGGTGCGGTGGTCTCCGCTGGTGTCCTGTTCCGGCTCGGCAGGGATTCCCGTGGCCGCGGCATCCAGCTCGCGCAGCCAGCTGCGGAATTGATAGCGTTCGAACAGCGCGCGCAGCGCGTCGGTGTCGGGCTTCTGCTGCGTCAGCGCGTCGACGCCGAACGGCAGCGCCACATCGGTCTTGATCGTGATCAGCACGCGCGCCTGCGGCAGCCAGTCGCGGGCAGCGCGCAGGTTCTCGCCCACCACGCCTTTCACGCTATCGGCGTGGGCGACGAGATTGTCGAGCGTGCCGAATTCGGCGAGCCATTTCACCGCGGTTTTCGGCCCGACCTTGGCGACGCCCGGCACGTTGTCCACCGCATCGCCGACCAGCGTGAGGTAATCGACGATGCGCTCGGGCGGCACGCCGAACTTGGCGTTGACGCCCGGGATGTCGAGCGTTTCCTCGCTCATGGTGTTGACCAGCGTGACGTGGTCGTTGACCAGTTGCGCCATGTCCTTGTCGCCGGTGGAGACGATGCTGCGGATGTTGTGACGCGCGGCTTCCACCACCAGCGTGCCGATCACGTCGTCGGCCTCGACGCCGTCGATCACAACCAGCGGCCAGCCCTCGGCACGGATGAGCGCGTGCAGGGGCTCGATCTGGCTGCGCAGATCGTCCGGCATCGGCGGGCGATGCTCCTTGTACGCGGGATAGAGCTCGTCGCGGAAGGTCTTGCCCTTCGCGTCGAACACGCAGGCGATATAATCCGCCGCGTAGTCCTTCTGCAGCTTGCGCAACATGGAAAGCACGCCCTTGATCGCATTGGTCGGCTCCCCTGCCGCATTGCGCAGGTCGGGCAGCGCATGAAACGCGCGATACAGATAGGACGAACCGTCTACCAGTAACAGGGTTTTTTGGGGCGGGTTCACACTAAGACCAATCACGAGGCGCTCGAAAAAATGCACTTGGATAAATTGCCGATTACCGCCGACCCGGGGCGCACCGCCGAGATCGATTATTCGGCGCGTGAGTCGTGGCGGATGCTGGGGATTATGGCAGAGTTCGTCGAGGCGACTGAGCGGCTGGCGTCGATCCGCCCGGCCGTGTCGATCTTCGGCAGCGCGCGCACCCCGGCCGACCATGCCTATTACATGCTCACCGAAGACATCGCGCGCAAGCTGTCCGACGCCGGGTTCTCGGTCATTTCCGGCGGCGGCCCCGGCATCATGGAAGCCGCCAACAAGGGCGCGTATTTCGGCAAGTCGCCCAGCGTCGGCCTCAACATCCAGCTGCCGCACGAGCAAAGCAGCAATGCCTATCAGGACATCAGCCAGACCTTCCAGCACTTTTTCGCGCGCAAGGTCATGTTCGTCAAATTCGCCGCCGCTTATGTGGTGATGCCCGGTGGCTACGGCACCCTCGACGAACTTTCCGAGGCGCTGACCCTGGTGCAAACCAGCAAGATTCCGCGCATCCCGATCATCCTGGTCGGCTCCAAGTTCTGGGCGGGGCTGCTCGACTGGTTTAAAACCACGCTGGTCGACGAAGGCATGATCGCGCCCGAGGACATCGACCTGATGCAGATCATCGACGAACCGGAAAAAGTGGTCGATGCGATTTTCAGTCATTATGAAAAACGTGGTTTCATGCCCTCGCTGGCCGAGCGCGAAATCCAGCTCAATCTATAAATCTCCCGGAGTCCGTCATGCGTTATCCCGTTCTGCTGTTGACCCTGCTGTTGAGCGGCCTCGCCGTCGCCGCCTCGCCGTCCGACCGTCCGCCCGATCTCGCGCCCGTTCCAGACGGCCCGCCCGGCCCTGACGACGCGCCCGCTGTGACCATCAAGCCGAGTGGCCAGGGCAAGGTCGAGGAATACCGCAGCAACGGCAAGCTCTACATGCTGAAAGTCACCCCCAAGGTCGGCAAGCCGTATTATCTGGTCGACCCCAGCGGCGAGGGGCGTTTCAATCGCATGGAAACCCTGCCCAACCTGCAACCGCCGATGTGGACGGTGAAGGAATTCTGAGCCGGGCACCTGCTGTATGACATCTGCATCCAATCAAGACGTCCCGCGCAAGGTCGCGGCCAGCCAGGGATTTCAGTGGGTGGTCGAAGGCTTTCGCCTGTACCGCAAAAATCCCCTGCTGCTGTCTGCCGCGTTCGGCCTGTTGTTCGGCGGGGTGATGGCGCTCAACCTGATTCCAGGCGCCGGCGGTGCGCTCTCCGAAATCGTTTCGCCGCTGATGACGGCGGGATTCCTGGCGGCGTATCGCGCGCTCGATAGCGGCCAGGAGCTCGAATTGCCGCATTTTCTCGCGGGCATGCGCGGGCCGGCGATTCCGTTGATGACACTGGGCGCGGTGCAGCTGCTGGGCACCCTCGCCATCAGCCAGATCATGCGCAGCATGGGCTTCGACCCTGAGGCCATCATGGCGGCCATGCAAAATAGCAAAATCAGCCCCGCCGAGCTGCAGGCGCTGATGAATCGGGCGCTGCCCGCCGCGCTCACCGGCCTGGTACTGTTCACCCCGCTCATCATGGCCACCTGGTTCGCCCCCGCGCTGATCCTGTTCGGCGGCGCCCGCCCGGCCACCGCGCTCGGCGTCAGCCTGAAAGCCGTCGCCAGAAACTGGGCGGCGCTGGCGCTCAACGGCCTGGCGTTGGGTCTGCTGCTGTTTGTCTCCGCGCTGGTGCCGATGCTGCTCGGCCTGCTGGTGGCGATGCCGGTGTTGCTGGGTTCGCTGTATGCGTCGTATCAGGCGATATTCGCGGTGTGGGCGGACGAGCCCACCACCCATCAGACCGCCGACAAGTGGGCGTAAGCCAGCGCCAGCCACTTGATGCCGACGTCGCGGAATTTCACCTGCACCCGCGCATCGCTGCCGCGCCCTTCGAAATCGATGATGATGCCGGTGCCGAACTTGGCATGGGCGACGCTCTGGCCGACCTTGTAGCCGGTGTCGTTGCCGGGGCTGCTGGTGGTTCGGCAGCCATAGCTGCTGGTTGGCTGCTGGGCGGACGGGTAGCCGGGTTCGCTGCGACGGTTGAGATGCAGCAGCACCTGTTCCGGCAGTTCGTCGAGAAAGCGTGACGGCAGGCCGTAGCGAATCTGCCCGTGCAGCATGCGCGACTGCGCATGCGACAGGTACAGCCGCCGCCGCGCGCGGGTGATCGCCACGTACATCAGCCGCCGCTCTTCCTCCAGGCCGTTTTCCTCGTTCGCGCTTTGCTCGTGCGGAAACAGGCTTTCTTCCAGCCCGGTGATGAATACCGCATGGAATTCCAGCCCCTTGGCAGCATGCACCGTCATCAGTTGCAAGGCGTCGAGACCGGCACCGGCCTGGTGCTCGCCGGCTTCCAGCGCGGCGTGGGCGAGGAAAGAGTCGAGCGTTTTTTCTTCGGCTTCTTCGCCAAATAGCGCGGCAGCGTTGACCAGTTCGTTGAGGTTTTCCAGGCGGTCGGCCCCGTCCTTGTCGGCACGGTAATAATCCGCCAGGCCGCTGGCTTCGATCACGTGGTCGATGGCCTCAGCCAGCGGCAAATCGGCGACTACCTGCTTCATCTCCTCGACCAGCCTGGCGAATCCGGCGACCTTGCCGCCGCTGGTGCAGGCGGCCTGCCACAGGCTCGCGCCCGATCGCGCGGCAGTCTCGGCCAGTTGCTCCAGGGTGCGCGCGCCGATGCCGCGCGTCGGGAAATTCACCACCCGCAGAAACGCGCCGTCGTCTTCCGGATTGGTCAGCAGGCGCAGGTAGGCGAGCGCATGCTTGACTTCCTGGCGCTCGAAAAAGCGCAGCCCGCCGTACACGCGATACGGCACGCTGGCGGAAAACAGCGCGTGCTCCAGCACCCGCGACTGCGCGTTGGAGCGATACAGCAGCGCCATGTCGGACAGGTTCACCCCCTCGCGGTTGAGCGCGCGCACTTCCTCCACCACGAAGCTCGCCTCGTCCTGATCGGAATAGGCGTCGAACACGCGGATCGGTTCGCCCTCGCCTTCCGCCGTCCACAGGTTCTTGCCGAGGCGGTGCGCGTTCTGCGAAATCAGCGTGTTGGCGGCGGTGAGGATGTGGCCGTGGCTGCGGTAGTTCTGCTCCAGCTTGATCACGTTGCCGTGCGCGAATTCGCGTTCGAACTCGGCCATGTTGGCGGTGTTGGCGCCGCGGAAGGCGTAGATCGACTGGTCGTCGTCGCCGACCGCGAACAGCGCCGTGTGCGGCCCGGCGAACAGCTTCAGCCAGCGGTATTGCAGCGTGTTGGTGTCCTGGAATTCGTCGATCAGGATGTGCTTGAAGCGGTCGCGGTAATGTTCGCGCAGCGGCTCGTTGCGATACAGCAGCTCGTAGGAGCGCAGCAGCAGCTCGGGGAAATCCGCCACCCCCTCGCGCTGGCATTGGGCGTCGTAGGCCTCGAACAATTCCGCCAGCCGCATCGAGTATTCGTCGAAGGCCTCGGCATCGCGCGCGCGCCGGCCGGCCTCCTTGTGGCCGTTGATGAACCACTGCACCTTCTTCGGCTCGTATTTCTCGGTGTCGACGTTCAGCGACTTCATCAGCCGCTTGATCGCCGACAACTGGTCCTGCGAGTCCAGAATCTGGAACGACTGCGGCAGCCCCGCCTCGCGCCAGTGCGTGCGCAACAGCCGGTTGGCGAGGCCGTGGAAGGTGCCGACCCACATGCCGCGCGTGTTGATCGGCAGCATCGCCGAGATGCGCGTCATCATCTCCTTCGCCGCCTTGTTGGTGAAGGTCACCGCGAGGATGCCGAGCGGCGACACCTGCCCGGTCTGGATCAGCCACACCATGCGCGTGGTCAGCACCCGCGTCTTGCCCGAACCCGCACCCGCCAGAATCAGCGCGGATTCGTGCGGCAGCGTCACCGCGGCGCGCTGTTCGGGGTTGAGGTTTTCCAGCAGATTAGCGGACATGCGGGGGTAAAATCAGGCGGTCAATCGCTGATTATAAAGGTCTACAGATGGTGAGAATTTTGTTTTTTGGCGACCTCGTGGATACCCTCGGCATGGCCGCCGATGAAATCGAGTTGCCGCCTGATGTCACCGATGTCGCGCGCCTGCTGTTCACGCTGTCGAAGCGCGGCGAGATGTGGAAGAAGATGCTGCTCGGCAACCCCAAGCTCAACATCACCATCAACAAGCAGTTCGCCGAAAAATCCGCGCCGGTCAAGGACGGCGACGAAATTGCGCTGGTGGGGTTTGCGGTGATTTAACCGGCGTCACCGCGTGCGGTGAACCGCTAAGGCGGGGACACCCCTGGCGGCGGGGGCGGCGGCGTCCCGGCCGGGGGCGGCGGCACACCGGGCGGCAGGGACGGATAGGATGC
>JBAVFD010000012.1:0-3961 GCA_049588075.1 Thiobacillus sp. | reverse complement strand
GGCATCAAGGACGCGCAGAAGACCGCACAATTTATAGCGAAAGCGAAAGCCGCATGAAACTGACTGACCTCCCCGATTCACACGGCCACTTCGGCCCCTACGGCGGCATTTTCGTCGCCGAAACCCTGATGGCGGCGCTGGAAGAACTGCGCGTCGAGTACGAAAAGGCGCGCAACGATCCCGCCTTCATCGCCGAATTCGAATACGAGCTGAAGCACTACGTCGGCCGCCCCAGCCCGGTGTATCACGCCAAACGCCTCTCCGAACAATACGGCGGCGCGCAGATTTATCTCAAGCGCGAAGACCTCAACCACACCGGCGCGCACAAGATCAACAACACCATCGGCCAGGCGCTGCTGGCGCGGCGCATGGGCAAGAAGCGCGTGATCGCCGAAACCGGCGCGGGGCAGCACGGGGTCGCCTCGGCCACCGTGGCCGCGCGCTACGGCATGGAATGCGTGGTCTACATGGGTGCCGAGGATGTGCAGCGCCAGGCGCCCAATGTGTTCCGGATGAAACTGCTCGGCGCGACCGTGGTGCCGGTCTCCAGCGGTTCCAGGACGCTGAAGGATGCGCTCAACGAGGCGATGCGCGACTGGGTCACCAACGTCGAATCGACTTTCTACATCCTCGGCACCGCCGCCGGCCCGCATCCGTACCCGATGCTGGTGCGCGATTTCCAGTGCGTGATCGGCCGCGAATGCATCACCCAGATGCCCGAACTGACCGGCCGCCAGCCCGATGCCGTGATCGCCTGCGTCGGCGGCGGCTCCAACGCCATCGGCATCTTCCATCCCTACATCCCGTTCGACGGCGTGCGCCTGATCGGCGTCGAGGCCGGCGGTTCCGGCATCGCCAGCGGCAAGCATGCGGCGCCGCTGTCGGCTGGCACCCCCGGCGTGCTGCACGGCTTCCGCAGCTATCTGATGCAGGACGAAAACGGCCAGATCATCGAAACCCATTCCGTCTCCGCCGGTCTCGACTACCCCGGCGTCGGCCCCGAGCACAGCTACCTGAAGGACGCCGGCCGTGCCGAGTACGTCGCCATCAACGACGACGAAGCCATGGCCGCCTTCCACGACCTGTGCCGGTTCGAAGGCATCATCCCCGCGCTGGAATCCAGCCACGCTGTCGCCCATGCCAAGAAACTCGCACCGACGATGAAGAAGGATCAGGTCATTCTGGTCAATCTGTCCGGGCGCGGCGACAAGGACATCAACACCGTGGCGAAGCTGTCGGGCATTACGCTCTGAACGGCTCCCCCCCTTTTTATTCGAGCAAATTTGACCATGAGCCGCATCGGCCAGACCTTTACCGCGCTGAAAGCGCACAACAAGAAAGCCCTGATTCCCTTCATCACCGCCGGCGATCCCGGCAAGGGATGGACGGTGCCGCTGATGCACGCGCTGGTGGAAGCCGGGGCGGACATCATCGAACTGGGGGTGCCGTTTTCCGATCCGATGGCCGATGGACCGGTGATCCAGCGCGCATCGGAGCGGGCCCTGGCCAACAAGATCGGGCTCAAGGATGTGCTGGCAATGACGGCGGATTTTCGCAAGACCAACACGACGACGCCGGTGGTGCTGATGGGCTATGCCAATCCGGTCGAGCGCATGGGCTACGAGACCTTTGCCCTGGCCGCCAAGGCGGCGGGGGTGGACGGCGTGCTGACGGTGGACATTCCGCCGGAAGAATCGCACGGGGTGTCCGACGTGTTCAAGGCGGCCGGGCTCGACCCGATTTTCCTGCTGTCGCCGACCACGCCGGAAGCGCGGGTGGAGCAGGTGGCGGCCGCCGCAGGCGGGTTCATCTATTATGTGTCGCTCAAGGGCGTGACGGGTTCGGCCAATCTCGACATGGAAGAAGTGGCGGGCAAGTTGGCCACCATCCGCAAGCATTGCACGCTGCCGGTCGGCGTGGGCTTCGGCATCCGTGACGCGGCGACCGCCGAGGCGGTGGCGCGCATCGCCGACGCCGTGGTGGTGGGCAGCCGCATCGTCAACGAAATCGAAACCGCGCCCGAGAGCGAGGTGGTCAACCGCGTCAGAACGCTGGTGCAGGATTTGCGCCGCGGCGTCGACGCCGCGTCGAAATAAACTCAAGACAAGCAAGCGGAGAAAACCATGAGCTGGTTCCAGAAAATCCTGCCACCGAAAATCAAGCGGCGCGTACAGGCTGACAGAAAATCCATGCCCGAGGGGCTGTGGTCGAAGTGCCCGGCATGCAACGAGGTGCTGTATCGCGCCGACCTCGAAAGCAATCTCGAGGTGTGTCCCAAGTGCGGTCACCATCATCGCGTCGGCGCGCGCGCACGGCTGGCGATGCTGCTGGACGGGGAAGGGCAGCATGAAATCGGGGCGCGGGTGACGCCGCTCGATCCGCTGAAATTCAAGGACAGCAAGAAGTATCCGGATCGTCTGAAAGAAGCCCAGACCGGCACCTCGGAAACCGACGCGCTGGTGGTCGTCGGCGGCAGCATCAAGGCGGTGCCGGTGGTGGTGGCGGCGTTCGAATTCAAGTTCATGGGCGGCTCGATGGGCTCGGTGGTCGGCGAGCGTTTCGTGCAGGGCGTGGAAGCGGCGATCGGGTCGAATTCGGCTTTCATCTGTTTTGCTGCCAGCGGCGGCGCGCGGATGCAGGAAGGCCTGTTTTCGCTGATGCAGATGGCCAAGACCTCGGCGGCGTTGACGCAGTTGTCGCGCCATCGCCTGCCTTTCATTTCGGTGCTGACCGACCCCACCATGGGTGGCGTGTCGGCGAGCTTCGCCATGCTGGGCGACCTGATCGTCGCCGAACCCAACGCGCTGATCGGCTTCGCCGGCCCGCGCGTGATCGAACAGACGGTGCGCGAGACGCTGCCGGAAGGCTTCCAGCGCGCCGAGTTCCTGCAGGAGAAGGGCGCCGTCGACCGCATCATCGATCGCCGCCAGATGCGCGACGAACTCGCCACCACGCTGGCGATGATGATGGGGCGGCCCGCGCTTGCCGCTTAGGGCGTGCTAACGCTTATTTCGCTGGCCGACTGGCTGGCGCGGCTGGAGCAGTTGCATCCCAACGTGATTGATCTGGGGCTGGAGCGGGTGTGCCGGGTCAGGGATGCAATGGGACTGGCGCCGACCTTCCCGCTCATCATCGTCGGCGGCACCAACGGCAAGGGCTCGACCTGCGCCTACCTCGAAGCCATCCTCGGCGCCGCCGGTTACCGGACCGGCCTCTACACCTCGCCGCACCTGCTGCGCTACAACGAGCGGGTGCGGATTGACGGCAAGGAAGCGCGCGACGCCGAACTGGTCGCCGCGTTTGAAAAAATCGACGCCGCGCGTGGCGAGACCTCGCTGACCTATTTCGAATTCGGCACCCTCGGCGCGATGGCGCAATTCATCGACGCCGGCGTCGATGTCGCCATCCTGGAAGTCGGCCTCGGCGGCCGGCTCGACGCGGTGAATGTGTTCGATCCCACCGCCGCGATTGTCACCAGCGTCGACCTCGACCACATGGATTATCTGGGCGACAGCCGCGAACAGATCGGCTTCGAAAAGGCGGGCATTTATCGCGCCGGGCGCCCCGCCATTTGCGCCGATCCCGCGCCGCCCGCCAGCCTGATCGGGCATGCCCGCCACATCGGGGCAGCGCTGCGCTGCGTGGGGCAGGATTTTTCCGCGCGGCGCGAGGACGATCACTGGACTTTCTTCGGCGCGGACGTGACCTGGCAAGCCCTGCCGCTGCCTGCCATGCCGGGCGCCTACCAGTTGCGCAATGCAGCCGGCGCCTTGGCCGTGCTGGAATCCCTGCAAGCGTATTTGCCGGTGAGTGAGGCGGCCATCCGCGCAGGGCTGGCACGCGCGCAGGTGCCGGGACGATTCCAGCGTATTGCCCACGCGCCCGAGGTCATCCTCGACGTGGCGCACAATCCGGAAGCGGCGCGCGCGCTGGCCGCCACCCTGCGCGAGCAGCCGGTGGC
>JBAVFD010000011.1:0-26284 GCA_049588075.1 Thiobacillus sp. | reverse complement strand
GGGCGGAATAACCCGCCGGCGGCACGATGGCGAGACGATAGGTGCCCGGCGCCACGCGCGGGAAGCGGTAACCGCCCGCCACCATGGTCGCGTCGCACACGTTGGCGCTGCCCGAGATGACCGGCTGCGGCAGCAGGGTGACGCCGTTATCGCAATACACGGTGGCGGGCAGGTTGGTGAGGGTGTCGATAATGGTGACGCTGGCGCCGCCGACCGGGTTGCCACTGCCGGAATCGAACAGGATGCCAAAGGGATCGACCAGGGCGGCGACGGTGACGTGATCGGTCGCGTCGGCCGGGTCGGTATAGCTGGCGTCCAGCGTCTGGTTGGCGGAAAACTCGAGCGTGCAGTTGTTGGCGGTGGTGGCGCTGGAGGATGACTGGATATAGCCGGTGAACACCCCGGTGGAGTTGCCGGTTTCGGTCAGCGTCAGGGTTTCGCTGTCGCCGCTGGCGGTGGTCACGGTGACGCTGATGGTTTCGGGTGCGGCGGGGTTGAGGTTCTGGTCGGGATCGGTGACGCGGATGAACACCGGGTCGCCCGCACTGAAGAGCGAGGCGGAGACGAGACGCAGGACGCCGGGAACGGTCAGCGGCGTGGCGGGCGGGAAAACGTAATTCGGCGCGGCCAGCGGCTTGCCGCCGCATTGGGTGGGATTGACCTGCACCAGGCTGCCGGCCGAGCCGCTCGGCACATATTGCAGGAATTCGATCTTCGCCGGGGTGCGTGCAGGGGTGGTGAACGCCACGCTGCCGTTGCTGGATAGCGGCACGCCGACGACCTGATAAGCGGCGGTGGCGGTGTTGGTCACCGTTGTTCCCGGCGGCAGCGCGGCGTGAACGGCGGTGGCCGCCAGCAAGCCCGTGAACACAAGCGGCAACGCTTTGCACTGGGCGCGAACCGCGTCCAGTGCAAAGCGGGCTGGCACGGATGCCAGCGCACGCAAAACCCCGCCCGCACGGCGAGCCGTGCGGGTCAGGGAAGGGGACGCAACAAACAACATGCGTCCTTAATTAACAGTGACGTTGAACGTCACCGTGGCGGTTTCGCCCGCCTTCAGTTCGCCAGCCGTGTAGCTGCCTGTGCCGCCAGCCGGGAGTGCCTTGGCGAAGTCGATGGTGACAATCGACCCGGCGAGAGTGGCACCGTCAGCGTCGGCCACGCCAGTCATGTAGCCAGCTGTGCCGCCGAGCGGACGAACTGCCGTCGCCAACCCCGTCTCGATCTGGAAGCCGCGACCCGCCGCACTTTCAGGCGTGCCTGCCGCCGAGGAACAGGTGGCAGCATTGGTCGGCGCGACCAGGTTGGGATCCTGCGTGGTGTTGCCGCTCAGCGTGTCGCTGATGGTTGCCAGCGTGGCCGAAGCCGAACCGGTGTTGGTGACGGTGATCGTCCATCGCACCATCGAACCCGGGATGTTTTTCGGGTTGGTGAGGCCATTGAACGGGTCGCACAAGGTGGTCACGGTTTTCGCTACCGACAGCGTGGCGCTCTGGATCACATAGGCGCTACGGGCGGAGGACAGGGTGTCGCGCGCGACGTCGCCCGCTTCGCTACCGGTGCTGTCAGCCGCCACGATTTCGACGCCAGCCTGGGTGTTGGCCGCGGTCAACTGGGCAACGGTATAGGGCACGCTGGGTGTCCCGACCGAGCCTGCCGCATCAACCGCTTGCGCGATCAGCCCGACCGCCGCATCCTGGGTATTGGTGGCCGTGAGCGGCGTGTTGCATACCAAGTATACGGTACGGCTGGCATCCGCCGCGACGTTGTCGAGGTAGGTCGCTTCCGTATCGGTGCCGATTTGCAGACCTGCACCCCCGCCAGTTTCCACAAAGGTGCGGCAGTTGGACACGGCAAACTCGGAGGTGCCGCCAAACGGTATCGTGGCGCCGCTGGCCGGGTTGGTGTTGCTCAGGATGAAATCCTGGGTGGTGTTGCCGCTGTTGGTGACGGTGTAGGTCAGATAGCTGGGCGGGTTGGGCAGCGGAGTGGCGGCAACCTGGCCCGGCGTGGCCGGGACAGCTGCTGCATCCGTCGTCACGACAGTCAGGTTGATCTTGTTATCCACCGCGAAGCTTTCGGTGTTGGAATTGATCCCCGTTTGCGGCACACCGCCTACCGAGTAGGTGAGCGCGGCAGTGTTGTTGATGGGTGTGCCTGCGGCGGTGCCTCCCGCCATGGCCTGCTGGGTTACGCCGAGCGCAAGTCCGGCAGCGATCAGGGCTGCCAGACGTGCAGCGGAGGGCGCGCGTCGTGTGCTGAGTTTCATGGTGTATCTCCTTTAAAAAACGAAAAACCAACGGTGTTGCCAGATGCGATTTGGGGCGGGGCGGCGCCACAAGGTGGCCCGCGTCCCGCCCGGGGTGACCGGCTCCAGGGTGGATCGGTCATGGGTTGGTGGAGGACATACCGCGCCCAGTGACAAGCGCGGCGGTTGAAAATGGATGGGCTCATGGCAGCGGCTTACTTGATCACCGTGCGGAAGCTGACTTCGCCGCTCTTGCCTGCCGGCAGTTCGCCCTTGTAGGTCCAGCGGATGTGGGTGTATTCAGCGGGAAGGGCGGAACGCTCCTTGCCGTCCTTGTCCTTGAGCTTCAGCTTGTCGGACGCGGCAAAGACTTTTCCGCCATCGACCGAGAACGTGATGTCGGTGTTCGTCCCCGTGGCGCTGCCAGCCTTGTAGGTGGTGTTGTTGGGCACCGGATTGGTGATGGCGATATTGCCCACCGGCTTGGCGATCAGGTTCTTGAAGGTGGTGGTGTAGATCACCTCGGTGCCGGGCACGGCCTTTTCCACCGGCTGGCGCTTCAGCGTTTTGTTGCCCTTGCTGTCGACGACTTCCACTTCGACTTCGGCGACGTTTTTGACTTCGACTGCGCCGGGCGCGGCGGGTGCGGCGGGCGCGGCATGAGCCGAGATCGACACGGCAAGCAGAAGGGCGGAGAGGCTGGTGAGGATGCGCATGGGATGTCCTTTCATTGAGGTAAAGTGGTTTGGAACTGGAGGGTGAAGCTGGCAGGCGCGGGCACGTTGCCGAGGGTGGCCGACAAGGTGTTGGCGGCAAAGGTGATGGGGTCGCCGTCCGCACCGTCGGTGCAGGGGGCACATGACGCCGCGCCGCTGAGAGTGGCGCTGCCTGCGACGTAGCTGAGCTCTGCGGGGATCGGGTCGCTGAGCAGCAGCCCGCTGGCGGTGCCACTGCCCGCAACCGTGAGCACCAGGCGGTAGGTGAGGGTGGCACCGGGGATCAGGTCGGCCGGATTGGCCGGGCTCACCAGCGTTTTGCTGACGGTGACCGATACGCCGCCCACCAGGTAGCGTCCGGTGGCGCTCGCCTGTGCCAGCGGCACGCCGACCATGGCATCGACCCCGCCGTCGCCCACGCCGTTCAGCACGGTGCCGAGCGCTGCCCCGGATGCACCGGGCGTGGCCGAGGCGGCGGTGAGTTGCACGTCGCCCAGATTGCCGTTGGTCAGGCCCGCAGGGGTGTCGCTCAGCACATAAACGAGCACGGAGGAATTCGTGGAATTCGCGGGCAGGGTGACGCTTCCGGCATAGGCCGTGTCGCCCCCCACGCCGGTTTGCAGGCCGGGCGTGCCGTTGCTTTCAACGTAGATCGGCACGGCGCTGCTGACCGGGTTGTACTGGTCGCCAGGCAGTGCGTTATTGCGGGACAAGGTGAAGCTTTCGGTTCCGTTGCCGGTGTTGGTCAGCGCAAAGCTCAGGGGCGTATTGGCGTCGGGCGTATTGACGGCGACTGGCCCGCCGTCCTGCCAGGTCAGGGTGAGCGCGATCAGTTCGTCGACCGTCACCACGGCGGGAGCGCTGGTGATGGGCGCGAGGGGAACCCCCCCAATGCTGTAATCCAGCGTCGCGGTATTGGAAATGGCGGTACCTGCAGCCGTGCCTGCTGCCCGCGCATCCACGCCGGCAAGCAGACTTGCCAGCAGAAAAATCTGAATGAGAAACCGCACCGTTACTCCGCAATTGTTAAATTGTTATGTGTTATCGATTACGGCCACAGCGAGGTAATCTTAATAGCTTAAATAGCAAGGGTCATGCCACGGCATGTCGAGTGCCAAGAAGGCTGATTTCTTCAGGCCTTGCGACGCGATCGGGAAAAACAAACCGGGGCAAGTTGTCGCATAAAAAGCGCCCTAATGCGGGCGCTGGCAGAGAAGGGTAAAAACGGCTTGGCCATAATCCCTCTGGCCTGGGAGTTGTCGCAGCGGGGGCTTACGGCACTGCCACCGAGGTGGATGCGCTGGCGCGCGCTGCCGGGAACTCGCGCTGGCCAGATCAGCCGCGACACCGACAGGGTCGTTGCCAGTGAACGATGACGGCGATCTGGCAAGCTCACGGTGAGCGTGTCCGGGGGCTGTCAGGAAGCTGACAGCCCTGTTCGGATGCCGCCCTTACCCTGATCCGATGACAGGGTGATTGTGTGGTGTGCCAAAGGAGGTGAGTCCGGGCAGTGGGAATGCCGTATTGGTCTTGGTCGAGTGATCGACGCGTGACTGAGTTCGGCCAGCCGGCTGCTGGCACCGCACGCCCCGTCTTTTTTCGTAACTTACAGGAAACAGGACCGTATTGTCCTCATAGGGGTGTATATTGGAAATGGCTTGGTTTGCGCGGAGGCTCAATCAGTTTCTGGGCGAGTCGGCCATCATGTCAGCACAAAAAAAGTGCTGCAAGGTAATTCATTAACCGCTTAACAAAAGGAAATCAGTAATGAAAGAAGATATTAAACCTTCACGCCGACAATTCCTGAAGATCGGTGGCGCCGCAATCGCCATGATTCCCGTGGTGGCCCTGTCCGGGAAAGTGATGGCCTCCACCAACGCCGCAATGCGCACCTCGATGAAATACCAGGACAAGCCAAATGGCGATAAACAATGCGGAACCTGCATGCAGTTTATTCCGGGCAAAACTCCTAAGGATCTCGGCGGCTGCAAAATATTCACCGGAGACACCGAGATTTCTCCCAAAGGCTATTGTGTTGCCTGGGTTGCCAAACCGAAATAATCGGCGATTCGTGCACCTGATTTGAAGATGGGCACGAGTGTTTGAGCATGATGTGAAACCAGTCGCCACAAAATGCTAACCCGGCTTGCAGCCGGGTTTTTTGTGGGCTAACCCAATGCTGGCCGGGTGTTAGACAGGACAAAAAGAAAAGGGGCTAGCCTAAGCTAACCCCTCGTATTTTGGTGCGCCGGAAGAGATTCGAACTCCTGACCCCTTGGTTCGTAGCCAAGTACTCTATCCAGCTGAGCTACCGGCGCATTGAAGGATGCGCATTATACGCAGGTTTTGTGAGACTGCCACAATCCTGAATTGCACAAACCCGTATTGATGTTGGCGGAGACGGAGGGATTCGAACCCTCGATGCAGGTTTAAGCCCGCATGCTCCCTTAGCAGGGGAGTACCTTCAACCTCTCGGCCACGTCTCCGAACCGCCGCGCATTGTAGCGGAATGCGTGGCGGAAAGCCACCTTACGCGGTGGCCTTGTCGAGTTCGAAGGCCTGATGCAGCGCGCGCACCGCGAGTTCCATGTACTTGTCTTCCACCACCACCGAGATTTTGATTTCTGAGGTGGAGATCATCTGCAGGTTGATGTTTTCCTTCGACAGGGTTTCGAACATCTTGCGCGCAATGCCGACGTGCGAACGCATGCCGACGCCGACGATGGAGACCTTGGCAATCTTGTCGTCGCCGGTGACCTCACGCGCGCCGATGCCGGTTGCGGTGGTCTTGACGATGTCCATGGCCTTGGCAAAGTCGTTGCGATGCACGGTGAAAGTGAAGTCAGTGGTGTTGGTATGACCGACGTTCTGCACGATCATGTCGACGTCGATGTTGGCGTCGGCGACCGGGCCGAGAATCTGGTAGGCGATGCCGGGATGGTCGGGCACGCCGACCACGGTGATTTTGGCTTCGTCGCGGTTGAAGGCGATGCCGGAGATAACGGGTTGTTCCATGCTGTCGTTTTCCTCGAAGGTGATAAGCGTGCCGTCGCCTTCGTCCTGAAAGCTGGACAGCACGCGCAGTTTGACTTTGTATTTGCCGGCGAATTCGACTGAGCGGATTTGCAGCACCTTGGAACCGAGGCTGGCCATTTCCAGCATTTCCTCGAAGGTGATGGTTTTCAGCCGGCGTGCCTCGGGCACGATGCGCGGGTCGGTAGTGTAGACGCCGTCGACGTCGGTGTAGATCTGGCATTCGTCGGCCTTGAGCGCCGCGGCCAGCGCCACGCCAGTGGTGTCGGAGCCGCCGCGCCCGAGGGTGGTGATGTTGCCGGCTTCGTCGACGCCCTGAAAGCCAGCGACCACGATCACGTGACCCGAATCCAGATCGGCGCGCATCCTGGATTCGTCGATCGACAGGATGCGCGCCTTGGTGAAGGCGTCGTCGGTCAGAATCCGCACCTGCGCGCCGGTGTAGCTTTTGGCTTTGAGCCCCAGGTCTTTCAGCGCCATGGCCAGCAATGCAATGGTGACCTGCTCGCCGGTGGAGACCATCATGTCCAGTTCGCGCGGATCGGGCGTGGCCTGAATCTGCTTGGCCAGGCCGATCAGGCGGTTGGTTTCGCCCGACATGGCGGAGAGCACGACCACCACCTGATGCCCGAGCATTTTGAATTTGGCGACGCGCTCGGCTACTGCACGGATGCGTTCGACGTTGGCGACCGAAGTGCCGCCGTATTTTTGTACGATGAGTGCCATGGTTTTATGAAATGAGTTAAGCGTGGAATTTTAATGGATTACCGCTCAAACAGCGCAATCGACTCGACATGCGCGGTGTGCGGGAACATGTTGGCGACGCCAGCCGCTGCCAGCCGATAGCCTTTGACATGGCAAAGCACCTCGGCGTCGCGTGCCAGCGTGGCGGGGTCGCACGAGACATAGACGATGCGTTGCGGCCCGCCGCTGTCAGCAAGCGATTTCACCAGTTCTATGGCCCCCGAACGCGGTGGATCGATCAGCAGCTTGTCGAAATGCCCCAGTGCGACGAATTTTTCCGGCGTCATCTCGAACAGGTTGTCGACCGCGAAATGGGCGTTGGGCAGTTGGTTGCGCAAGGCGTTTTCGCGCGCGCGCGCGACCAGTTCGGCGCTGCCTTCGATGCCGATCACCTCGGCGCCGCTGCGGGCGATGGCCAGGGTGAAATTGCCCAGCCCGCAGAATAGATCGGCGATGCGTTCGCCCGCCCGGGGTTGCAGCAGGCGCATGGCGCGGCCGACCAGAGCGCGGTTGATGGCGGTATTGACCTGGGTGAAGTCGGTCGGCTTGAACGGCATGACGAGGCCGAATTCGGGCAGGCTGTAGCTGAGTTCGGGCGCGCCCTCGGGCCAGAATGGGCGCACGGTTTCGGGCCCCTTGCTTTGTTCCCACACCTGCACGCGGTGCCGCTCGGCAAATGCCCGCACCTTGACGGCATCGTCGTCGCTCCACGGATCCAGCAGACGGAATACCAGCACGGTGACATGCTCACCGACGGCGATTTCGATCTGCGGAATGCGGTCGGCGTTGGATAGCTGCCCGATCAACTCGCGCAGTGGCTGGATCAGTGCCGAGACATCCGGCGTGAGGACTTCGCAACTCGCCATGTCGGCGATGAAACTGGAGCGCTTTTCGCGGAAGCCGACCAGCGCGCCGCCTTTTTTGTCGACCCAGCGCGCGGACAGCCGCGCGCGGCTGCGATAGCCCCAGCTTGGGCCGTGCAGGGCGGGCAGGATAATTTCAGGCTTGATTTTGCCGATACGGGCGAGGTTGTCTTCCAGCACGCGCTGTTTGGCGGCGACCTGGGCACTGGGTTCCAGATGCTGCATCGAGCAGCCGCCGCAACGACCAAAATAGACGCAGCGTGGCGTGGTGCGCTGCGCGCTGGCTTTCAGGATGGCGACGGCGTTGGCCGAATTGTATTTGGCGTGCTGGCGATAGACGGTGATTTCCGCACGTTCGCCCGCCAGCGCGCCGTCAACGAAGGTGACTTTGTTATCGATGCGCGCGATGCCGTGGCCCTCGTGATCGAGGGAGAGAATGTCGACTACCGGGTTCATGCCCAGGCCGCCAGGAATTCCTGCCAGTGCGGCGCGGCGTGGCTGGCTACGGTGTTGCGCGCCAGTTCGATCTCGGCGGCGTAAGCCGCATCCGTCAGGGTGCCGCGCATTTTCTGGAAGCGCAGGTACACCAGCCAGGTGTTCATCACGTCGGTTTCGCAATAGTTGCGGATGGCGTCAATCTCGCCGCGCTGAAACGCCTCCAGCACTTTCGAGCCATCCATCCCCAGCTTGCCGGGAAAGCCGCACAGCTTGGCCATCTGGTCGAGCGGGGCATTGGCGCGCGGCTGGTACATTGCCAGCACGTCCATCAGGTCGAGGTGGCGGGTGTGGTAGCGGCCGAGATAGCTGTTCCACTTGAAGTCCTTGTCGTCGTCGCCCCAGTCCCAGTAGCGCGCGGCCGCCACGCCGTGAATCAGCGCGCGGTAATGCAGCACCGGCAGGTCGAAGCCGCCGCCGTTCCACGAGACGAGCTGCGGCGTGTAGCGCTCGATGCCATCGTAAAAGCGCTGGATCAATTCGGCTTCGCTGCTGTCGGGCTCGCCGAGCGACCACACCTTGAGCTGGTCGCCGCTGCGCAAGGTGCAGGAAATCGCAACGATGCGGTGCAGGTGGTGCGGCATGAAATCGCTGCCGGTTTTCTGGCGGCGGGCGAGCAGCGCCATTTCGGCGAGTTCGGCCTGCGGCAGCGCGGTTTCGTCTATGCCGTTGACTGCGGCGAACCCGGCGAGGTCGGGGATGGTTTCAATGTCGAAAACCAGAGTGGGATGCATGGGGCGGTTGCGCGAGCAAAAACCGCCATTTTACGCTGTGTCGACCGTGATCCGGACGGGTTGAAGCGACCGGGTTCAGTGCAGGGCTGCGTCGAGTGCCGAGGCTGCGATCAGGGAATCCAGATAGGCCACGGAAATCTGGTGCAACGGAATATCCAGTTGCCGGGAATAGACCGCCAGGGCCTCGGCGTCGTTGTTGTCGCAGGCGTATGCCAGTTGCAGCATGGCGCCTTCGGGGGAAGTGTGCGTGCCCAGCGCGCGCGCGTGGGTTGCGGAGAGCCCCAGTTTGCGGATCAGCGTTTCCAGCGGCAGCGATAGCGCATGCGGGGCAATCGATAACAAACCGATTTCGAATGCCGCTGCTGCGCTTTCGGCCGGCGCGCCCAGTCGGGTGATCTTGCCCATGAACAATGCCCGCGTGAGCGCGGTGATGGCGTAGTGCCGCGTTTCCTCGCTGGGGTGGGCGCCGGTCAGGGCCAGCAGCGCCGCGACACGGCTGGCGCGTTGCGGTCCCAGCATGATCAGTGCATGGGCAGCCGATTCTGCGGGTCGGCTCAAGCCGCCCACCTGAGAGTTGGCGATGGCGAGCAGGCGCGGCGCCATCTCCGGATTCAGCCGGAAGAACTGGATCAGCGTGTCGCCAGACTGGCGCAGCGCAATGGCCAGCAAATCCAGTCGTATGGACTGCTCAGCCGAGTTGTCGGCGGGCTGGGTGTCGCCGGAAAAGAAGCTGCCCTTGAACCAGGCGTGCTCAGGCCAGGTCACCTGGGTATGGGCGTGGCGTACGCCTTCCACGATCAGGCGTGCCGATACGGCAGGCGGGGGCGCATCGGCGTGACAGGCCAGGTAGCGCCAGATCGACGCGCTTTCCTGCACGATGGCATTGTCGGGATTGAGCGTGGGGCAGAACGTCAGCCCGGCCTCCTGCAGGGCGATGGCGCGCGCCAGGTGCTGTTCGTTGTCGATGTTGACGCACCAGATCAGCTGACGGTGATCGAGTTGCTGTGGAATGTCGCTGAACAGCATGCCCGCGCTGATACGCACCAGCAAGGGCAGCGACCCCATCAGGCGACCCTGTGCAAGCGAATACAGGCCGGTCAGCAGCATGTCCTCATCCATCTGCAGAAGCTCGGGCGGTGCATCATCTGGCGCGATGCGCCCCCGCAGCACCAGTTGATGGGCGACCAGATTGGAGGCGGAATCGAACAGCGGATCAAACGACAGGAAGCGTGCGCGCAAGGCTTCCTCGCGTACCGGCTCGCTGCTGTCGATGCCTAGCATCTGGGTTACTACCACGGGTTGCCCGGATTCGCCGGTATTGATGCCGCCGCCGACTATGCGCGATGGAATGGGATCGTCTGAGGTCATGTCATTCATTGCGGGATGGGTTCAGCCATTCTAGCGCCGTGAACTCATTTTTCGTGCGGATCGGTCATCATGCAGGTTTACCGCACGCATTGAAGGGGATTCAGCATGAGGATGAAAAAATGGTTGAACATCATGCTTGCCGGGCTGATGGGGACATCCCTTGCCAGCTTGGCCGCGCCACGCGACGAGCTTGTCAGTACAGCTGCCGATCAGCAGGGCGTGGCGGTCACCATTTACAACGACAATCTGGCGCTGGTGAAGGATGCGCGGCGGGTCAGGCTCGAACGCGACTTCAACCGGCTGGCGTGGCGCGAAGTGTCGGCGCAGATGCGGCCGGAAACGGCACAACTGCGCAATGTATCCAATCCTGCCGGGTTTCGCCTGCAGGAACAGAACTTCGATTTTGATGTGCTGACGCCGCAATCGCTGCTGGAAAAGTATGCCGGCCGCGAAGTCACCGTCATCAAGGTGAATCCGGCTACCGGTGTGGAAACCCGTGAAACCGCCAGCGTGCTGTCGACCAACGGCGGCGTGGTGCTGAAGTTTGCCGACCGTATCGAAACCGGCGTGCCGGGACGGCTGGCGTTTGCGGGCGTGCCCGACACCCTGCGCGACAAGCCGACGCTGGTCATCTCGCTAGTCAACCCGGCGGCGGGGCAACAGAATCTGGAATTGTCCTATCTGACCGGCGGCCTGTCATGGCGTGCCGATTATGTGGCCGAACTGAATGCCGATGACGACGCGCTCGACCTGAACGGCTGGGTGACCTTGACCAATCAAAGTGGCGCGGCCTATCCCAACGCCAGGTTGCAGCTGGTGGCGGGCGACCTCAACCGAGTGCGCGAGGCCCAACCCGCACCGCGCGCGATGATGGCGGCGGCCGCCAAGGTGGCTGACGCCGCCGAGATGCAGCAGGAATCGCTGTTCGAGTATCACCTCTACACCCTGCAACGTCCCACCACGCTGGCGGAAAACCAGACCAAGCAGGTGGCGCTGATGTCGGCGACGCGGGTGCCGGTGAAGAAGGAATTTCTGCTGCAAGGCGCGGATTACTACTATTCGGGGCAGGTCGGCGAGATCGGCCAGAAGCTGAAAGTGGGCGTGTTCGTCCATTTCCAGAACAAGGGCGAGGGGCTGGGGATTCCGCTGCCCAGGGGGGTGATCCGGGTCTACAAGAAAGACAGCCAGGGCAATGCGCTATTCGTCGGCGAGGACCGCATCGACCACACGCCGAAGAACGAAACCGTGCGGCTGAAACTGGGTGAAGCATTCGATGTGACGGCGGACAAGAAGCAGACCGCCTTTCAGAAGCTGGCCGGCACCGGGCGCTACAACTACGTGTTCGAATCGGCGTATGAGATCGTGCTGAAGAACGCCAAGCCGGAAGCGGCGACCGTCACCGTGCGCGAGCCGATGCCGGGCGACTGGACGATGCTGGGCGAATCGCAGCCGCATGCCAAAACGGCATCCGGCACCGCCGAATGGCAGGTGAAGGTGCCCGCCGAGGGGCAGGCGACGCTGACTTACCGCGTACGCGTCAGGTACTGAGCCCGCGCCGCCGGCGGATATCGGCGATCAGGCCGAGCGTGGAGCCGTCGTGTTCGCCGGTCGCGCGCACCGAACTCAGCCGCATTGAATTGAGTGCGGCGCGGATCGGCGGCGCCAGTTGCTTGCCAAGCTCGACTCCCCACTGGTCGAAGCTGTTGATCTGCCAGATCACGCCCTGCACGAACACCTTGTGCTCGTAGAGCGCCAGCAGCATGCCCAGTGTGTGCGGGTCGAGCTTCTGGTAGAGCAGGGTATTGCTGGGGCGGTTGCCGGGGAAGACCTTGTGCGGCGCCAGCGTCCTGGCGTCCTCGCGGCGCATGCCCTGGGCGATCAGCTCGGCCTCGGCCGCCGCGCGCGATTTGCCTTTGAGCAGGGCCTCGGTCTGCGCCAGGCAGTTGGCCAGCAGCCACTCGTGCTGGTCGGCCAGCGGCGTGTGGTTGACCGCCGCCGCCAGGAAATCGGTGGGGATCAGTCGCGTGCCCTGGTGCACCAGTTCAAAAAATGCGTGCTGGCCGTTGGTGCCGGGCGCGCCCCAGACGATGGGGCCGGTGTTGTAGTTGAGCAGGCGGTTGCTGCGGCTGACGTTCTTGCCGTTCGATTCCATGTCGAGCTGTTGCAGGAACGGTACCAGCAGGCGCAGGCGCTGATCGTAGGGGAAAATCCCGTAGGTATCGGTGCCCCAGAAGTTGGCGTACCAGATGCCCAGCATGCCGAGGATGACCGGCATGTTGGCTTCCAGCGGCGCTTCCCTGAAATGGATATCCATCGCATGGGCACCCGCCAGCAGCGCCTGGAAATTGCCCCAGCCGATTTGCAGGGCAATCGACAGGCCGATGGCCGACCACAGCGAATACCGTCCGCCCACCCAGTCCCAGAAGATGAACATGTTTTCCGGGTCGATGCCGAAGGCTTCGACCGCCTGCGCGTTGGTCGAGAGTGCCACGAAATGGCGGGCAACCGCCGCCGGTGCGCGCAATGCGGCCAGCAGCCAGGCCTTGGCCGAGTTGGCGTTGGCCAGGGTTTCCAGCGTGGTGAAGGTTTTCGAGGCGACGATGAACAGCGTGGTCTCGGGGTTGAGGTGCGCGAGCGTGCTGGCCAGGTGTGCGGGATCGAGGTTGGAGACGAAATGTACCCGCACGCTTTCCAGCGCGTAATGATCGAGCGCGGCGCACACCATTGCCGGGCCGAGGTCGGAGCCGCCGATGCCGATGTTCACCACGTCGCGGACGGGCTTGCCGGTATGACCCCGCCAGCTGCCGTTGTGGATCGATTCGACGAAGCGCTGCATGCGCTTGAGCACCACCGCGACTTCGTGCTCGACATCCACCCCTTCCACTATCAGCGGCGGGCGCACCGGTGCGCGCAAGGCGGTGTGCAGCACCGCGCGTTGCTCGGTGAAGTTGATGCGCTCGCCGCTGAACATCGCGGTACGCATGCCCTCCAGTTCCGATTCGCGCGCCAGCTGCATCAGGTGCTGCATGGTTTCGGCCGTGACACGGTTTTTCGAGTAGTCGAGCAGCAGGTTGCCGCAGCGCAGCGACAGCTGATCGAAGCGATGGGCGTCGTCGCGGAACGCGGTGCGCATGTCAAACGTGCGCATGGTCTTGAAGTGTTGTTCCAGCGCTTTCCAGGCGGGCAGGTGTTTGAGCGGTTTCATGAACGAGCCGGTGTGAGGGTGGGTCTTCGAAGGTATCATAAGCGGGCTGCGCAGGATTCGATCAGACAATGGCGCAGCGCCTTCTTCGAAGCTTAGGATAAGACAGCATGGTCACCGTGACACAGCATAAACTTGTTTACATTACCTATTCCATTCTGGATCAGCGCGGCATGGTCGTCGAGCAGTACGATATCCCGGTTGGTTATGTGCAGGGCGCCAACAGCGGCATCCTGCCGGCAATCGAATCAGCCGTGGCGGGCCGCAAGGTGGGTGACCGGATTGAAATCACGCTGACGCCCGAAGAAGGCTACGGGGTGCGTGACGAGAGCCTGGTATTTGTCGACGATATTGAAAACGTGCCGCCTGAATTCCGCCGGCTTGGGGCTGAAGTCATGTTCGAGAACGAGTCGGGCGAGACCAAGGTTTTTTATGTCACCTCGATTCAGGACGGTCAGCTCACCTTGGACGGCAATCCGTCGCTGGCCGGGCAGAGTGTGACGTGTCTGGTGAATGTGATGGACATCCGCGACGCGACGCCCGAGGAAATTCGCAACGGCCGCCCGCTGGATGTGCAGACCGGAACGGTTCATTAAGCCAGACACGGTTCATCAGCGCCGCACGGTTCAGCGAGGTAAATTGCTGACGAAAAAAAGCCGGGAATGTATCCCGGCTTTTTTTGTGCTGCCCGCGAACTTACTTGGCGGGGCAGGCCTTGTCGCCCGGAATCTTGCCCGGCAGCTTGAGGAAGGTCTCGAACGGACCCATCACTTTCATCGCCTCCACTTTGGGGCCGACAAACTTGAGCTTGCCGAACATCATGGCCTTCATCGGACCGTACTCGCCCGCACCCATTTCGGTCCAGTGTTCGGTGGTGGCGTGCATCTGGTAGTCGGATGCGTATTTCATCTCGGCATTGGGGGTGCGTAAGGCACCGCCGTATTCGCAGATGGCCTTGCCATCCTTGGGAACAATCTTCATTTCGGTCTGGGTGGCTTCACCGCAGTCGGTGCGATACAGGTGAATGATCTTGTAGCCGCGCCCGCCGTCGTTCTGGATCCAGCCTTTGGTCAGGCCGTCAGTCAGGGTGGGGTCCTGGTTCCATGCAGTGCAGGCCGCAGCAGTCCACTCGGCGGACATCATGGGGGTTGTGGCGTGGGCAGCCGTTGCGAAAACGGCCAGGGCGGCCAGGGCGATCGACGTGTACTTCATGGGTACCTCCTCCTAATAAATATCGGGCTACAGCTTGGTAGTGTGTGACGAAGAAATTCTTCGAGGCTGCACGGTAACCATGCTGTGTTGGCTTGTCAATGCGACTGGCATTTTTTCGGCAGCCGCAAGGGTTTGCTTATGAGGGAGAGAGTTTTATTTATGGCCTGGTGTCATGCTCTGCTCGACCAGCTGAATGCGTCGGGTGAGCCGCGCCAGTTCGACTGCGTTGTTCTGGGTTTCCGCCTGTTTGGCCTGCAATTTCAGGTAGGTCAGCAGGGGTTGCCGCCAGCCTTGGGCTGAGGCGGTTTCGGTCGCCAGCGTCAGCGTGTCGGCATCCGCTTCCCGACGCATCACCAGCAAACTGGCGTCGAGCAGACGGGCCAGCGGATCATCGATCTGGGCCAGCAGGGTGCGGCGTGTCCCGGCTGCGGCGCTTACCCACTCCCGGTGCTGTTGCGACAACAGCGCGATATTGCTTGCCTCCCAGTGCAAGGTCAGAAACTGGTAATAGGCGTGATCCGCCGCATTGGGTTCGATTTTGGCCAATTCGACATACTCGGCGCAGGCGTCGTCGATCAGCATGGCGCGGCGGGTGGCACAGCGCACCAGCCACAGGCGCGCGGTATCGGCCACGCGCCCGGCGCCGCCGGTGGCGGTAATCGCCTGCTGGAAATAACGCTCGGCCAGGGTGTTTTCACCCAGCAGCGCCTGCTTTTGATAGCGTTCGATAAAATCCGCCGCATCGGTTTTCCAGTCGGGCGGCGGCGGGCCGCCGCTGCCGCAGGCGCTGAGCAGGATCAGGCTGGCGACAGCGAGCAAAGCCTTCATGGCAGTTTTACCTCGGGCTCGCGCGCGAACGGCCATTTCCTGTTGATTTCATTGATCAGGGCATTGGCTTTGCGCACCGCATCGTCGATCTCGGTGCGCAGTTGGGCAATGTCCTGCGTGCCTGCCTTGACGTCGGCGGTAATCGCCACCGCGTTGGTCATCAGCGCATCGGCCTTTTTCAGGCTGGACTGCGCGTCGTTGAGCATCAGCCGCACCTGCGCCAGCGATTCGCGGGTGCTGTCGGCTACGCCGTTCTGTGCAAACAGCCACTGATCGGTTTTATTCGCCAGACTGTCGAGCCGGGTGACCAGTGCGCGGGTTTGAGCGAGCGTGTCGGTCACCGAGCGGGCTTTTTCCGGGCTGCCGAGCATGCTTTCGAGCATGCCGTATTCGCCGGTCATTCGCCCGGTTACCGTCTTCACATTGGCGAGGGTGGCGTTCATTTCGCCATCCTTGCGGGTGAGGTGTTCGACGTTGGCGAGGATCGCCTTGACCCGTTCGACCAGTAGCGGGATCTCCTTGCTGATGTCGGGGGTGAGCAGCAGCATGGTGGAATTGTCAGGCAAGGCGGGACCGTTGAGATTGCCGGAGTCGACGCTGATTCTGGCGCTGCCGAAGAAGGGTTTGTCCAGCGTGAAACTGCTGTCCTGCCTGAGCCACCTGGCATGGCGTTCCGGCAATTCAAGTTGAATGACGATGCCGCCTCCATCGTTCAACCCCAACGAGGTGACGCTGCCGATCTCGATGCCGGAAAAAACCAGCGGCACGCCGGGCGCCACGCTATCGGCGCTGGCTGCGGCGAGTTGCAGGCGATAGGTATGCTCGAAATAACCGCGCGCATGCAACAGGTACACCAGGAACGCGGCCCCCAGCAACAGCGAGGCCGCCGTAAACAAGCCTACTTTGAAATGCAGTTTATTCATTCCGGGTAAAGCGCCTGGTTCCAGCTGAAATCATAAATTTCCCATGTGCCTGACAGATCGGCCTGCGCCGCCAGTTGGCGAATAAAACGCGGGTAGGGCACATCGTAAAGCATGGCGCCGGGGCGGTCGATGACCAACCGAGGGCGTTTGAGGATAAGCGCGCGCGCCAGCTGGGTGACGAAGCGCTGCGCCGGCGTCATGTCGGGATCACGCAGCAGCGCGATGTCGGCATGCCCCAGGCGATCCAGCATGGTTTGCGCTTGGCGGGCCGATTCGACCGCACTGTAATGGCGTTGATACAGTGGAATCAGCGCGATGTTGTCGAGCGCCGACAGATTCGCCCGCAGCGGCAGATCGAGCGCGACGCGTGCCACGTCATCGGGAAGCGCGGCAACTGCCGCCAGCAGAGCAGCCCGGTCGGCAAACGGCGTCAGATGTATTTGAGCGCTAATGACACCACCTCGATCACCACGATCACGAAGAACACCCGCATCATGCCGCGCAGCACGGAGACGGGCACCATGAAGAGTTTTTTGGGCGTTTCCAGCCCGGCGGTGATCGGGATCAGCGTGACCGCCAACCCGAACAGGGCGCATTTGACGAGCAGCCCGGCGACGATCCTGAAATCGAAAACCTTGGCGATGGTCCGGGTAAAGGGGTCAAAGCCCGCCGGGGTCAGACCATATATCGACAGATAGGCCAGCAGGAGGGCAAGCAGTCCGGCCAGACAGGCAAGCGTGATGACTGAAATCACGCCGCCGATCAGTCGCGGCAGAAATTCGACCTGCATCGGCGGAACCTTGCAATGCACCAGTGCATCCAATTCGTTGTTGACCTGCATCAGTGCGACCTCGGTATTCATCGCGCTGCCGGAGCGCAAGGCGATGAACAGCACGGTGAGGAAGGGCAGCAGTTCCAGTACCAGCACGCGGATGGTCATTTCGCTGGCGAATTCGGTGAGGCCGAAGTCGCGAGCGGTGGTCAATATGATGGTGACGAGAATCCAGGAAATGACCAGTACATAGCCGAGAAAAACATGCAGAATCTGGATGGCGGTGAAATACACCTGCTTGATTACCACGTTGTAGGTGGCACGATTCCAGGTGCTGTGATGCAGCAGTAAAAACACGGCCTGGGTCAGAAAAGCGAAGATGCCATAGCCGACGGTAAACCAGCCGACGACCTTGGCGCCGAGCGATTCGATGGAGGCTGCTAGAAAATTCATCGCCGAATCTTAACGCTATCGATAGCGCTTGCACCATCGGGTGACAGGCCATACAGTTTTGCCGTCCAACGGAGAAGACCACCATGAAACGATTTTTGATTCCGGCCGTCACGCTGCTGCTGGGCGCGGCGGCCACGACCGTGCTGGCGGCTCCCGGCACGGTTTTGCGCGACGAGAAACTTTATAGCCAGCCGAGTGCGGCGTCCAGCGTGGCAGGCCGCGCGGCCAAAGGCGCCAGCGTCAACATCCTCACCAAGCAAGGCGGCTGGCTGCGTGTCAGCTCGGGCCAATCCACCGGCTGGATCCGCTTGTTGTCGGTGCGTGCCGGGGCGGGCGGGCTGGGCGGAGCCGGGCTGGGGGATGTGGTGGGCGCTGCCACCACCAGATCCGATCCCAGCCGGGTGGTGGCGGTGGCGGGTTTGCGCGGACTCAATAACGAAGATCTGAAACAGGCCAAATTCAACGCGGATGAACTGGCGCGGCTGGATGCCTGGGTGGTGACCGCCGCCCAGGCCAGAAATTTTGCCAGTCAGTCCGGTCTGGCTGCGGTCAATGTGCCGGCCTTGCCCGGGCCCAACTCCAAGTCCAAGTCCAGATCCAAACCAGCGCAGGAGTCGTCGTGGGAGAGCAACTGATGAAAGTCAAATTGATCGCGGTGGCTATTTCGCTTGCCGCATGGGCCGGTGCGGCAAGCGGACTCGATCTGGGCAAATTGCTGGAAGAGCAGGTCAATCAGGAGTTGAACAAGAACAACAAGACACCAGCCAGGGATCAGGCCTCCGCAACCACACAAAACACGGCCGCGCCAACGCCTGCGGCCAAACAGAACATTGACGTCAAGCAGCTGGGGTTTGCCCTGTTTGGCGACTACAGTCCGGAAGAGGAAACCCGCATCGGCAAGCAGATTTCCGGCAACCTGCTGGGCGCGGTGCCGCTGGTGCGTGACGACAGGTTGCAACGCTATGTCAATCAGGTCGGAAACTGGGTTGCGCTGCAGAACGGACGCAAGGAAACCACCTGGCACTTCGGCGTGCTCGACACCGAGGACATCAATGCCTTTGCCGCCCCCGGGGGCTATGTGTTCGTGACCAAGGGACTGTATCGCCGCCTGAATAACGAAGCCGAGCTGGCGGGCGTGCTGGGGCACGAAATCGCCCATGTCACTCTGAAGCATCACCTCAAGGTGCTCAAGCAATCCAGCCTGATTGGTACGCTGGGGCAAGTGGCCAGCAGCAAGGCGAAAAGCAGCGACCAGGTGGTGCAGAACCTGATCGGCAACGGCGCTGAAATCATGGCGCGCGGACTCGACAAGAATGCCGAGTTCGAGGCGGATCGTGTCGGCATGGTGTTCGCCGCGCGTGCAGGTTACACCCCCTGGGGGCTGCCCGAGGTGTTGCAGGATTTGTCGGGCGTACCAGCCAAGGATGAGCGCATCAGCCTGCTTACCCAGACCCATCCGCAGCCGGCCGACCGGCTGGCCGCATTGGGTGAGGCGGTGGACGGGCGCCTCGATGCGCTGCAGGGCAAGGAACTGGCCGATCGGTTTTACCGCATTCGGTGAAGCGCGTCCCCAAACTGGCGCAGGCGGGATTATCCGCGCTGTTTGTTTTGCTGATCGCGGCGCATGTCGCCGGCTTGATCCACATTGCCTCGATGCAGCGTGCCGAGGCCTGGTTGTATGACAGCTGGTTGAAACGTACGGCCCCATCTGGCCCGGATGATCGCGTGGCCATCCTCGACATCGACGAAGCCAGCCTGAAAAGCCTGGGGCGCTGGCCATGGAGTCGCGACATCCTGGCCAGGCTGGTCGAGCAGCTGTTCGATCGTTACGGCGTGACGGCGGTGGGATTCGACGTGGTGTTTGCCGAGCCGGACAAGAGTTCGGGCCTCGACACCCTTAAACACCTGGCGCAGCACGAGCTGGCTGCAAGCCCTGATTTTCAGGCTGCATTGAAACAGCTCACCCCGCGTCTCGATTACGACGCCCGCTTTGCCCAGGCGCTCGCCCAGCGTCCAGTCTCGCTCGGCTATTACTTCATTCCCGCAGGCTACGGTGACGCCAAAACCGGCATGTTGCCGCCGCCCTCGCTGCCGATGGCGATGGGCGATGCCGCCGCCACCGGCTACGGCGCGAATCTGGCTGTTTTTCAGCGCGCGGCGCAGGGTGCGGGGTTCTTCAACATGCGCGCCGACGCCGATGGCACCGCGCGGCAAATGCATCTGCTGACGCCGTATGGTGCGGGCACCTACCTGGCCTTGTCGGCGTCGACGCTGCGAGTGGCATTTGGCGGTGAGCCCGCGACAGCGGGTGTCGAACATATCCGCCTGCTGGGGCGGCAATACACTTCGCCGTGGCTGGAGGTCGGCGGGATCCGGGTGCCGCTCTCCGCGGATGGCAGCGTACATGTGCCGTATCGCGCGGGTTCGCCGTTTCCCTATATTCCGGCGGCGCAGGTGCTGGCAGGTACGGTGGCGCCCGCACAGTTGGAAAACCGCATCGTGCTGGTGGGATCGACCGCACCGGGGCTGACGGATTTGCGTGCCACCCCGTTTTCCAGCACCTTCCCGGGCGTCGAAATTCACGCGCATCTGATCGCCGGGATGCTCGACGGCACCATCCGCAGCACGCCGCCTTGGGCGGGCGACGCGCGCCTCGTCGCGGTGCTCGTGCTGGGGGCTGTGCTGACGGTTGTGTTGCTGCGCTTCGGTCCGTTGGTCGGGCTGGTCACCACGCTGGTGTTGCTGGCCGGGCTGCTCGCCGCCTATGCCGCCGCCTGGTCGCGTTTCTGGGTGGTGCCGATGGCAGCGCCGATGCTCACGGTATTCGGGCTGTATGCGCTCAACACCGCCTACGGCTTTTTTGCCGCGACGCGCAGCAAACGCCAGATCACCAGGCTGTTCGGCCAGTACGTGCCGCCCGAACTGGCCGCCGAGATGAGCCAGGATCCGGCGCACTACACGATGGAAGGCCTGTCGCGCGACATGACCGTGCTGTTTTCCGACATTCGCGGCTTCACCGATTTCTCGGAAAAACTGCCGCCCGCCGAACTCGCCGAAGTGCTGAACGCCTATCTTTCCACCATGACCCGCATCGTGCAGCAGCAGCGCGGCACCATCGACAAATACATAGGCGACGCCATCATGGCGTTCTGGAATGCGCCGGTGGATTTGAACGACCACGCCAGCCGCGCGGTGCAGACCGCGCTCGACATGCAGGCTGCCCTGCCGCAGCTGAACCGCGAATTCGCCGCGCACAACTGGCCGGAGGTGAAAGTCGGCATCGGCGTCAATACCGGGCGCATGAGCGTCGGCAACATGGGATCGACATTCCGTATGTCCTACACCGTGATGGGCGACGCAGTGAACCTGGGTTCGCGTCTGGAAGGCATCACCAAGCAGTATGGCGTCGGCATTCTCGTCACCCGGACGACGGTCGAAGCCGATCCGCTGCATCGGTTCATGAAAATCGATGAGGTGCGGGTCAAGGGCAAGGCCACGCCGGTGGCGATTTATGAAGCACTGGGGGCAGCATCCGGACTGGCGGAATCAGTGCGGCAGGACGCTGCCGAATTCGAATCCGCGTTCGCCCGCTACCAGGCGCAGGACTGGAATGCCGCCGAATCGGCGCTGCGCGCCCTCAACGCCCGCGCGCCGCGCAAGCTCTACGACATCTACCTCGAACGCATCGCGCATTTCCGCGCGGAGCCACCCCCGGCGGACTGGGACGGCGTGTTCGTCTACACAACCAAATAGCCACTATAAAAACAGCCATGAAACTCACCATCCTCGGTTGCAGCGGCGGCATCGGCAGCGGGCGCCACACCACCTGCTTCCAGGTCGACGACGACATCCTGATCGACGCCGGCACCGGCATCACCACGCTCAGCCTTGAGCAATTGCTGACGATCGACCACGTCTTCATCACCCACTCGCACCTCGATCACGTACTCGGGCTGCCCCTGCTGCTCGACGCCGTCGGCGAAAAACGTTCCACCCCGGTCGTGGTTCATGCGCTGCCCGAGGTGCTCGACATCCTTGCGGCGGACTTGTTCAACTGGCGGCTGTGGCCCGATTTCCGTGAGATTCCCAGCGCTGCCACCCCGTGGCTGCGCTTCGAGCCTTTGCCTTTCGGCGCGATGTGTACGCTGGGGCAGCGCAGATTCATCCCGCTGCCGGTGCAGCATGTGGTGCCAGCCTGCGGGTTCCAGATTCGTACCCCGGTCGGCAGCCTGGTGTTCAGCGGCGACACCAGCCGCAGCGCTGCCTTCGTCGCCGCGCTCAACGCCATTCCCGACCTGCGTCACCTCATCGTCGAAACCTCGTTCGAAAATGCGCTCATCGACGTCGCGCGGGATTCACAGCACCACTGGCCGGATTCGCTGGCGGCAGATCTGGACAAACTCAGCGTGCACCCCGAAGTCTGGATCACCCACCTCAAGCCCGGCAACGAGGCCGCGATCATGGGCGAATTGCGTGCCGCTGCGCCGGAGTGGGCGCTGGGTGTTCTGCAGCAGGGACAGGTTATCGAACTGGTTTGCTGAGTGACTCGACAGGACCGAGCGGGAGCATGATCATCCGGTTTGGCGTGCAATGAATAAGGGGGCTTCAGCCCCCTTATTCATTGCATCAAATAAAACCGTCAATCGCGTTAGAACTTGTAGACCAACCCTGCCGAGAGCAGGTCGATATCCGCTTCGCCCGTGCCGCCGTTATAGGCTGGGCTGCCCACTTCGAAGAAACGTTCCCATTCCAGGCGGAGCCCCACCGCCGGGGTGAAGTTGTATTGCGCGCCTACACCGAAAGACCATGCGACGTCGGTATCGCCCGTGTTTTCGGTCGGGGTCTGGGCAATCGTTCCATTGACTTCGGCATTCAGGATGTTCATGCCGCCCTTGGCCATCAGGGTGAAGCTGGGGTTGATCATGTAGGTTCCAAGCACATCGATGATCATGCCGTTGACATATCTCGTGCCACTCAACGGCGTGCCGGTCAACGCGGTGTACCCGTCATAATGGACTTTCCCCATATCGACGTAGCCCACTTCCATGGAAATATATTCATTCATTTCCATGCCGCCATAAATTTTCCAGGCGGTGTCTTTGTCATCACAATTGTCGCTAGCAGAACAAATGTCAGTATTGGACAGGCCCACACTTGCACCGACATAAGGCGCCAGGGTCAGGTCGAAAAATCCAGCCGTTGCAGGGGTGGACAGGGCCAGCGCCGAGGCCACGGCGGCGGCGAAATGTATTGTGCGCATGTAAAACTCCTCCTGAAATTTTAGTGTGTTGATGGACAACGAGCCAAGTGACTCAGGCTGGCCAAAATGAAACGGAGCCAGACTAATCGATTTTATTGCTTTTAGATAGATTAAATGCGCGCCGGTTTCGAGTCGTTGTCACCATGCGACACCCGCCATTCTGTTGGCATCGCCGGATGCCGGGCCGGCGCATCGTGCTAGACTTCCCCCAAAATTTGAGGCGAGCATGGCCGAGGAAACTGATCTTTCCCGTACCGAACCGGCGAGTCCGCGGCGCCTGCAACAGGCGCGCGAGGCGGGCGACGTGCCGCGTTCCGCCGAACTCACGGCGTGGCTGGTGTTGCTGACGGCACTGGGTGTGCTGGGCTGGCAGGCTCCGCGTCTGCTGGCCGCCTTGCAGGGCATGACCGAGGCGGCGTTCATTGGCGCCGTTCAGCCTTCCCCCTCCTTGTTTATCGATGCGCTGGGATCTGTGCTCTGGGCGGTTGTGCCGGTGCTGGCTGCCATTTTCGTTGCCGCGCTGGTGGCACCGCTGCTGCTCTCGGGTTGGGTGTATGCCCCGCAGATGACACAGGCCGATCTCGCGCGCGCCCATCCTTTCAAACCCCTGGCCCGGCTGATTTCCGTGGATTCCCTGTTCGATGGTTCGCTGGCGCTGGTGAAGCTGGCGCTCGCCGTTGCGGCGGTGGCCTGGGCGTTGTCGACGGGCTGGCCGGGTCTGGATCGGCTGACCGGGGGCGAATTCGATGTCGCGCTGGGCGCGACCGCTGCCTGGATCGGGCGAGGGATACTGGCGCTGGCGGCGGTGCTGATCGTGCCTGCGGCATTGGACGCGGGCTGGCGCTGGTGGCGTTATCTGCGCCGCCATGCGATGACCTGGCAGGAAGTGCTGGCCGAGGCGCGCGAATCCGAGGTGCATCCGGAAGTGCGGGCGCGTTTGCGTGGTCGTCAGCAGCAGGCCGGGCAGCGCCCTCTCCCTAGCCCTCCCCTGGAGGGGGAGGGGAACGTGGTGCCAAAAACGATTAACGAGGTGATCGGGTGAGTGCGCAGGGTGTGATGATGCTGGGCTTGCCGGTGAACCGGCTGGCGGTGCCGGGGCTGGTGCTGCTGATTCTGGCGATGATGGTGTTGCCGTTGCCCACTTTCATGCTCGATGTGCTGTTCACGCTCAATATCGCGCTGGCGATGATCGTGATGCTGGTGAGCTTGAATTCGCGGCGTCCGCTGGATTTTTCGGTGTTCCCCACGGTGCTGCTGCTGACCACGCTGCTGCGCCTGTCGCTCAACGTCGCCTCCACCCGCATCATCCTGATGCAGGGCCACACCGGGCCGGACGCGGCGGGCAAGGTCATCGAATCCTTCGGCAACTTTCTGGTCGGCGGCAACATCGCGGTCGGCTTCGTGGTGTTCCTGATCCTGGTCATCATTAACTTTGTCGTGATCACCAAGGGTGCCGGGCGCATCGCCGAAGTGGCCGCGCGCTTCACCCTCGACTCGATGCCGGGCAAGCAGCTGGCGGTCGATGCCGACCTCAATGCGGGTTTCATCAACGAGGTCGAGGCACGCACGCGTCGCAGCGAGATTGGCCGCGAAGCCGATTTTTACGGCGCGATGGACGGTGCCTCCAAATTCGTTCGCGGCGACGCCATCGCCGGCATGATCATTCTCGTGGTCAACCTGATTGGCGGCATCGCGGTGGGCCTGCTGCAGCACAACCTGGGGATCACCGAAGCGCTCGGGCGCTATGCGCTGCTGACTGTCGGCGACGGGCTGGTGACCCAGATTCCCGCACTGATCATCTCGACCGCTGCGGGCATCGTGGTGAGCCGCGCATCGAGCGAACAGGATTTGTCGCGCGAGTTTTCCACCCAGATTTTCGGCCGGCCGCAAACCCTGTATGTGGCCGCAGCCGTGCTGGCTGCGCTGGGGGTGATTCCGGGTACGCCGCATCTGGCGTTCCTGACCATCGCGGGGGTGCTGGGTGGCCTGGGCTTCTGGCTGATGCGTCGCCACCTCACTGAGTTCAACGCCGCCGAGCCGCCGGAGCTGATCGAAGCGGAGACCGCGCCGCTCGACGTCACCTGGGCCGACATTCCGCCGGTCGACGTGCTGGCGCTGGAAGTCGGCTACCGCCTGATCCCGCTGGTCGACCGCAACCAGGGCGGCGCGGCGCTGGCCAAAATCACCGAGGCGCGCCGTCGCTTCGCCGCCGACATGGGGCTGGTGGTGCCGCTCATCCGCGTGCGCGATAACCTCGATCTCAAACCCAACACCTATCGCATCACGCTCAAGGGCGTCGACGTGGCGCATGGCGAACTGCCGACCGGCCAGGTGCTGGCGGTGGACATGGGCGACGTGCTGGGACGCCTTGACGGGATGCCGGGCGTGGATCCGCTGACCGGATTGACCGGGGTCTGGATCGAGGCGGGGCGGGAAGAAGAAGCCGAGTTGCGCGGTTTTGTGGTGCTGGAAGCCGCTGAATTGATCGCGCGCCAGGTCGAGGCGGTGTTCCGCCAGCACGCGCCGGAGCTGTTGGGGCGAACCGAAGTGCAGCAACTGCTCGATACGCTGGCGCGCAGCCACCCAGGCCTGGTCGAGGACGTGACGCCGCGCCATCTGCCGCTGACCAGCGTGCAGGCGGTATTGCAACAGCTGATCGCGGAAAACGTCTCGATTCGCGACAGCCGCACCCTGTTCGAAACCCTGGCGGCGCGCGCGCCGAAAAGCCAGGCGATCGACGAACTGGTGGAAACCGTGCGCGCCGCGCTCGGCCGCAGTATCGTCGACCGCTTGTTTGAGGGCAGTGACACGCTGCATGTGATCGGCCTGGCTGCAACCACCGAAACCCGTTTGCTGAGTGAAATGGGCGACGAAGGCGAAGCCCTGTTGTCGCCTGCCACGCTGGATGCCCTGAACGATGGCGCCGAGCGCGCGCTGGCCGAGCAGGAACGCGAAGGACATCCGCCGGTGCTGCTCACTTCGCCCGGCCTGCGCGCCATGCTGTCGCGCTTGTTGCGGCGCAATCTGCCGCAGCTTGCGGTGATTGCCTACGCCGAAGTGCCAGCCGATAAAATGGTGCAGGTGAGTACGGAACTGGGTATGGGGTTGAATTGAGCATGGAGGAGGGCGCATGAGCGTGCAAAGATTTGTGGCGGCGAATGCGCGCGAAGGCCTGGCGCTGATTCGCCGCGAACTGGGAGACGATGCCGTGGTGTTGTCCACACGGCCGCATCCGCAGGGCGTTGAACTGGTTGCCAGCGCTTACGGCGATCTGGCCGCACCTGCACTCAGTGAGACGTCTGACGTCGTTGGCAGCTCGCGCATCCTGGCCGAATTGGGGCGCCTGCGCGGCATGCTGCAAAATCAATTGGCTGGCCTGGCCTGGGGCGCGGCGCGGCGGCGCGACCCGGTGCGGGTGGCGCTGATGCAAACG
>JBAVFD010000010.1:0-3510 GCA_049588075.1 Thiobacillus sp. | reverse complement strand
GGCGCTGGCGGCGCGGTCCGCCGAGCGGCTGGGCGGGCGGGTGTGGGCTGACAGCACGCCGGGTCAGGGTGCCACTTTTTACTTCGAATTGAATGGCGGGACGCAAGCATGAAGCTGCTTTATGTCGAGGACAATCCATTCGATCGCGACCTCACCCGCCGCGCATTGCTCAAGCAGATTCCCGATCTGGAATGGGACACGGCAGTGGGGGTGCAGGATGCGATCGGCAAGCTCGCCAGCCAGCGCTACGATGTCCTGCTGCTCGACATGTGGTTGCAGGATGGCTGCGGGATCGACGTGCTGCTGCATGCGCGGCGACACGCTCTCGATTTGGCGGTGGTGGTGGTCGCGGGGGCGGGCGATGAGGCAAGCGTGATTCAATTTCTCAAGGCGGGGGCTCAGGATTATGTGCCCAAGCGTGGACAGTATCTGGAGGAGTTGGGCCGTCGCCTGACACGTGCGCAGGAACAGCAGCGCGAAAACATTCGCCCGGGCACGGTGCTGACTGTGCTCTACGTTGAATCGAGCCAAGACGACATTGAGCTGACGCGGCATTATTTTGAACGCCGTGCGCCCCATCTCGATCTGGTGGTGCAGACGGACGGCCCGGCCGCGCTGGCCTGGCTGGCAGAGCCGGATCACCATGCCGATGTCGCACTCCTGGACTTGCGGCTACCCGGCATGTCAGGACTGGAGTTGCTGGAAATTCTGCAGACCCGTTACAAACTGCCCAGCATTCTGATTACCGGGCGTGGCGATGAAGCGGCTGCGGCCCAGGCCATGAGTCTGGGCGCGGTCGATTACCTCATCAAGGAGCATGGCTATCTGGCGGCCCTGCCTTGCGTGATCGAATACGCTCACGTGCTGGCGGCTTATTCCGCGTTGCGGCAGGCTTACATGCGCGCCCACGGTGATGAAACCCTGGAATGAACCAGGGCTACAGATTCCGCGCCCGCGCTGGCGCGTAGCAAACCGGAGTCCTTCAAGTCCTTCAGGGCATACGATTCCACACGTGCTTCAGCGCGTAGTGGATCGGAGTACCCCTCAAGGGGATATTGAAAAGAATCCTTCAGGGTTCCCAGCGTTCGGGGTGGGCCCAGTAGCGGGCATTGAGCCAGTCCGGCACGGTTTTGTAGCTATCGAGGTCGTAGTAAAAGATGCGCATGTTGTTCGCCGTGTCGCTTGCGGACAGCACGAAGCCGAGTGCGCGAAACGCCGCCGCATCGAGGGCGCAACCCAATTGCACGGCAAGCAGGATGCGCGGAGCGACATAGAGGCGCGCTTGACTGATCCGATGCTGGGCTTGTTGCGCGTTGAGCCCGTTCAGCACGTCGATTCCGAGCGCCAGCGCATCGGTTGATCTCGTCTGCGGGTCGTGCATACGCATCGGCGTGGCCGGCAGCACCTCGCCGGCCAGCAGGCGGGCGGCCGGATCCAGCGCGCACACGCTGGCAGGCTGGATCTCCAGCAAGCGTGCCTGCAGCTGGTCGCGCCAGTTCATTGCCTATGCCTTGGGTGGCACGCGTACCAGCCGGGTGCCCACGATGCGGTCGTGAAAAAACTGCCGGTCGCGGTCGATCAAGGCCCACCAGAAACCGGCGCCCGCCAGCAGCAAACCGAACAGCGCGAGGGTGAATCGCAGCGCGGCCTGCCTGAGCGTCAACGGCGCGCCGTCAGGATTGATCAGGCGGATGCGCCAGGTTTTCATGGCCAGCGTTTGTCCGCTGCGCAGCCAGAACGCGCTGAAGTAGGCGAACAGCACGCCCAGGATGTAAATCTGGAACAGGTGGCGCTGCCAGCCGGCCTGGGCATTGCCGACCAGGTAGAGGAAAGGAAGCGCGGCGACAAACACCACTGCGGCAACCAGCAGCAATTCGTAAACCATGACGGCGATGCGGGTCAGGAATGGGGCAGAGGCGGGGGCTATTGCGTTGTCTTGCATGGTGGCTCTATATTGCGGCTTGGCGCGACACTTTGCCACAGCGCGCCGCATACAAATCAAAATCTGGAGAGGGCTCGATGAATATCGTAAAGCAACTCATGGCCATTCCCGGGGTCATTGCCGCCGGCGAATATGCGTTTCGCGGCGACCGTTACTCCTATGAGGGCGCACTCACCGACGAGTTCGCGCGTATGGCGTCGATTCTGTGTCGCGCCAATACGCTGTCGGTCAATATGCAATCCGAAATTTTCGACTCCTTTGCCGAAAACTGCGGCTGTCGGCCCGTGCAAGGCTGGATCGCGCGCGGCAATCGAATCACCATCTGCGCAGTCGGCAACTATTTTGCGTTCATCGAAAACCGTGACGAATTGCTGAACGACGTCATGACCATCATGCGCGCCAAGGTGGGCGACATACGGGATGACCTGCTGGTCAATCTGTACGCCAAGCTGGGTGGCGACACCAAGGAAGCCTTGTACTGAATCTGATACCAAAGGAGAAACGGAATGAATCTGGACAAAATGATGGATTTGCCGGGCGCGATGGCAGCGTTCACTTACAGCGACAGGGGCGATCTGCAATCGCAGGTGCTGCGCGAGGGAACCGAACTGACGCCGCAGGTGCTGGATTTGCTGGCGCACTCCTGCGTCGCCAACCTGGCGATTGCCAGCATGGAAGCGCGTGGCTGGGAGGCGGTCACCGGACAGGGCGGGTTCCAGCCGCTCAAGGGCTTCTCGGTGGTGGGGCTGGAGTGGTCGGTGGTGGTGAATGGCAACTGCGGCGTGGTCGTCAGGAATCGCGATGCCGACTACGAAGCCACGTTCAATGCCTTGCAGGCTGCCTGAGGAGCGCATATGTCGCTGAGAAAAATCCTGGTGCTCGATGGCGTGACGGCGGTATGCCGTTTTCGCGACGATGGCGTGGTGATGGAGGCCGAAGGCATGCTGCCGGCAGACTTGCTGGAGCGGCTGGCGAAGTTCGCCCAGTGGTATCGCCGCATGGTGTCGGGCAACACCGACATCCTGTCGCTGTTTTCGCAGATGCGCGGCTGGTCGCCGTCGCAGGGCTGGATCGTGAAAGGCGTGGCCATGACGGTTTGCAGCGTCGGCAATACCGTGTGTCTGGTCGACAATTCCCAGGGGTCGCTGAATCAGATCATGCAGGCGCTGGGCGAAGCGGCGCACGAATAACCGGATATATTTATTTGCCGCGTTTTTTGTGGCAGCAGGTGCAGACAATCGACCCCTCTGCTCGCGGAGGGGTTTTTGTTGGGCGTGAAATGCCGCCCGGCGGCCGCTATGGCAGGATTTCTTGACCGAATCATGGCAAAACGATTACCCTCACAGGTTCACCAACGAATTGATTTTTTGCCAGTTTATGGAAGTCACGGGCGCTGAGATCGTCGTACGTTGTCTGGCCGAAGAGGGCGTCGAGTTTGTATTCGGCTATCCCGGCGGAGCCGTACTCAATATTTACGACGCAATCTTCAAGCAGGACAAATTCAAGCATGTGCTGGTGCGCCATGAGCAGGCGGCAGTGCACGCTGCCGACGCCTATGCGCGCGCGAC
>JBAVFD010000009.1:0-1783 GCA_049588075.1 Thiobacillus sp. | reverse complement strand
GCGCGAGGCCGACTGGCTGCCGCGCCACGTGCGGCAAAAATCGCGGCAGATCGAAGCCACCATCAACCGGCTGGAACAGCGCAACGGCAAGCCGCCGACCGAGCACGAAATCTCCGCCGAACTGGGCTTGCCGATCAGTGAATATCAAGCCATGCTGGGCGACGTGAAATGCTCCCAGCTGTTGTACTACGAAGATTTCTCGGATGATGACAGCGCCAGTTTCCTGGAACGCTATCTGGTCGATGGCAGCAACGACCCGCTTGCGGTGCTGGAAGACGAAGGCTTCCGCGACAGCCTGGTTGCCGCAATTCATCATCTGCCCGAGCGCGAACGCAGCATGATGGGCATGTACTACGAACAGGACATGAACCTGAAGGAAATCGGCGTGGTGCTCGGCGTGTCCGAATCGCGTGTGTGCCAATTGCATTCGCAGGCGGTGGCACGGCTGCGTGCCCAGCTCAAAATCTGGAAAGACTGACGCGGCCCGCCCGGCAGGGCGCGCCGGATCGCGAGTAAATCCGCGATAATGACGGCTTGTCTATCCAGCCTGTATCCGCCGTCATGAGCCAAGCCGACCTGAAGAAAAAAGCCCTCGATTACCACCGCCTGCCCAAGCCCGGCAAGCTTTCGGTCGAATCCTCCAAGCCCTGCGCTACCCAGGAAGACTTGTCGCTGGCCTACACTCCGGGCGTGGCGCAGCCGGTGCTGGAAATCGCGAAGAACCCCCAGACCGCCTACGACTACACCAACAAGGGTAACCTGATTGCGGTGATCACCGACGGTACCGCGATCCTGGGGCTGGGCAACCGTGGCCCGCTCGCCGCCAAGCCGGTGATGGAAGGCAAGGCGGTGCTGTTCAAGCAGTTCGCCGGGATCGACGTGTTCGATATCGAAGTCGCGGTCAAAAACCCCAAGGAATTCATCAAGGTGGTCGAGGCGATTGCCCCGACCTTCGGCGGCATCAATCTCGAAGACATCGCCGCGCCGCACTGCTTCGAGATCGAAGCCGCGCTGAAGAAAAAGCTCGACATCCCGGTGTTTCACGACGACCAGCACGGCACTGCCGTCATCATCTGCGCCGGTCTCATCAACGCCCTGCAGGTGCAGGGCAAGACGCTGGAAACCGCCAAGATCGTCTGCCTCGGCGCGGGCGCGGCGGGCATCGCGTCGATGAATCTGCTGGTCGCAATGGGCGCGAAAAAATCCCACATCACCTTCGTCGATTCCAAAGGCGTGGTGCATAAAGGTCGCACCGACCTCAACAGCTTCAAGAAAGCCTTCGCGCGCAAGACCAAGCTGCGCACGCTGGCCGATGCCATGCAGGGCGCCGACGTGTTCGTCGGCGTGTCGGGCGCCAACCTGGTGAGCCCGGCGATGGTGAAGAGCATGGCCGACAAGCCGGTGGTTTTTGCGCTGGCCAACCCCAATCCCGAAATCCTGCCGGAACAAGCCAAGGCCGCACGCAGCGACCTCATCATGGCGACCGGGCGCTCCGACTTCCCCAACCAGGTCAACAACGTACTCGGCTTCCCGTTCATCTTCCGCGGCGCGCTCGACGCGCGCGCCAGGCAGATCACGCAGGACATGCTGATCGCCGCTGTGCATGCGCTGGCCGAACTCGCGCGCGAGCCGGTGCCGGCTTCGGTGCTGAAGGCATACAAGTTGAAGACGCTCAAATTCGGCCCGGATTACATCCTGCCCAAGCCGTTCGATCCGCGTCTGGCCGAGCGGGTGCCGCAGGCGGTGGCGAAGGCGGCGAAAGCAGGCAAGCGTCGCTGAGCCG
>JBAVFD010000008.1:0-10058 GCA_049588075.1 Thiobacillus sp. | reverse complement strand
CGCCGTTCACCAGGATCAGTTCCACCTCGGTGTGCGGCACCCCCAGCGCCTCGATCATGTGCTTGGTGGTCGCCGCCTGCGCGCACGGCACGGTGAATTCCTGCTTGCGCCGTTTCGGCGCCAGGAAATCATTCAGCTCTTCATAAAAGCGGAAGGTGGCGGTGACCATATGCGGCTATTGTCGCCATTTGCAGCCGCCCGGAAAACCCGCACGCCTCACCCTGACTCTGACAGGGAGCCTAAGCCCCCCATCCATGCCGTTCGTCCTAAGGTTGTCGAAGGACTTGCCCGCATTACTACAGGGGCCCCGGATGCAAAAACGCCACCTCGACGGTGGCGTTTGCTCAATGCCCATCAACAATCAGTGCTGGTTTTTTTCCGGCTTAGTGGATTTGGGCGGGGTGATGAACGATCCCGCCGGAACCACAACCTGCTTCGGCTTCTTGGGTTTCTTTGCTTCCTTGTTTCCACGTACCTGGCCTTTTGCCATGATGATTCTCCTTGCAGCGGCTTCAGAAGTGTCGGGCTGGGTTTACTCAACCCTGCAAACACAACACAGGCTGATCATAGACCGATGCGCGGGAATGGGTAAGTTTAAATCTGGAAGTTCAGATTTGAACTGACGGACAGTTCAGGCTCAGGCCATTGATGGGAAAGCACTGGGCGACCGGTGTAGGCCAGTAAACGGTCGGTCGTGCAATCGGCGCGTACTTCTGATGATCGGCCAGAGCCGCCGTTGGCATACAGCGCCACCTAGGTCAGCTATGCACCACACACCGGCCATCGGCTAGAAATGCCGCTGAGTGGCCGCTTTCAACCTCGGCGAATGCGTACTCCCGACCCGAAGCAATTATTCAAGGACACGCATGCGTTCCAGCAAAAACAGCGGAGTGTTGTGGTCAGCGGGCAGCAATCGCGGTGTCGGGGAATTCGCTGAATACACCATCCACCCCCAGCCGGAAGAACTGCAGATACTCGGCATGAGGGTCTCCAAAATAGCTGTGTGCCAGATATCTGCTCTCGTTCCGGAAGGTGAAAGCATGGACGAACAGGCCCACCTTGTGTGCATCATTGATGAGTGAGGTGGGAGCCTGGGTGCTGGCGTCTCTCAAATCGATTTTCCCGTCACCGTTGATATCTTTCAGGTTGCCGACATCATCCAGTTGGCCTTTCACTGGAACGATATAAGGTTTCCATGGCCCGATCCCATCAGCATAGGTCTTGATTTCGGCAAGCCCAGCGGGCGTCACCATGTCGCTGAAGAGCCGCTGGTCGCCGGATTCTTTCCAATCGTAGGGGCGGTCAAAAGGAGGCGCGTAGGTAATGCCGCCTGTCTTGAGGTCGTAGCCATCGCCGTCAATGAGTTGCACCATGCGCACTTTCAGGCCCTTGGCTCGCATCTCTTTCAGGCTGCTCGGCTCAAAACTTTGCACGAAGACCGGAGCGGTTTTACTGTTCCAATCCGCAGACTGAATGGCGCTGATGAGCTTGTCCTCAAGCGGCAGACCGAGGTCGCGATGATAAGTGGGGTTCTTCGTCTCCGGGTAAACGGCAATAGAGCGCCCAAGCTTCATGCTTGCAGCTTTGACCAGGTCGATAACCTCTTGCAGGGTCACAATCTTGAACTTGCCGTTGTATGGCTGCGGACGCTCGGGGTCTGTGGCGACAACGCCGAGAGTCTTTATTTCGGCAAGCGTGAAGTCATGAGCGAACCAGCCACTCTGTACTTCACCGTCTACCGGCCAGTTCTCGCGCTTACGACTTGCGAATTCGGGCCGACTGGCAACGTCGGTGTTTGTGGCCAGATTGGGGTAATGGCTGGCGATCAATACGCCGTCTTTGGTAGAAATCAGGTCAAGTTCGATCGCATCGGCGCCAAGATCGATTGCTCTCTGATAGGCCTCAAGGGTGTTTTCTGGCAAGTAGCCCGAAGCACCGCGATGAGCGATCACCAAGGGTTTGTGGCCGTCGAGCGTTTGTGGCGGCAGTGGAGCCGTGCTGCTGCAGCCGGCAATCATCGTCAGGGCCATCAAACCAACCCGTGTAAGTGTGGTCAGGGCTGTCGGATCTGTATCGAACATGAGTGGATGTCCTCGACAAATATATGACCAGTATCCGCCCGATCTGCGAAGAACGGCTCGCGTAATGCTTATTCTGAATGCTTGCAAAACTTGGTGGATGCTTTCTTAATTAAATGCAGATAACTTTATCGGAACTCAATGGCGGTTTTTGGCCGACTTGATCCTATCCGGCAGTGCCAACCCTGACACCGCTGTTGTATGACAGCATCTGACCAAACACGGCCAGGCTAAATCCGGCTCGCCGTCTGCCGCATCACATTGGCGGCAAAGCGCATCGCCTGTTTCACCGGCAGCGGCAACGGCGCGCCGCCGTGGTCGATCGCAGTCTGCGCATGCTGCGCCTCGTCGATCTTCATCTGCTCGACAACCGCGCGGCTCTTGGCGTCGGCTTCCGGCAACTGTTGCAGGTGGCCATCGAGGTGCGCCTCGACCTGGCGTTCGGTTTCGGCCAGGAAGCCGAGATTCCATTTGTCACCCAGCAGACCGGCGACGACGCCGATGCCGAATGCGCCGCCGAACCACAGCGGATTGAGCAGGCTCTTGCGGCCGCCCAGTTCGTTGATGCGCGTTTCGCACCAGGCAAGATGGTCGGTTTCTTCACGGGCAGCCTGTTCGAGTTCGCCACGCACCGTCTCGTTTTTCGCGGTGAGCGCCTGCCCGGCATACAGCGCCTGCGCGCAGACTTCGCCGACGTGGTTGACGCGCATCAGCGCGGCGGCTTTTGCACGTTCGGCTTCGCTCATGTCCGCTTCAGGGCCGATGCCGGGATAGGGGCGTCCGGCGTGCGGACTGGCGAAGACAGTACGCAGGCCGAGGTCGAAGGTGGTGATGAGTTGGTCGAGTTTGTTCATGGGTGCCTCGGGACTATTTTCTAACTAACAGGCTCACCGTTCGCCCTGATCGCGAGCCTGTCGAACGATCGAAGAGCATCCCCAAGTGGAGACAGGGCTTCTACAAGCTCAGCCCGAACGGTTCTCAGGTTAGCGCGGAATCATTTCACGTAGTAGTTGAAGTTGGCATACGCCGCTTCGTTCACCTTGAACCACTGGAACTCGGTGTCGCGAAACAGCTTCCACGGATGGTAGATGGCGGCGAAGTCGGGGTTGGTTTTCGCTTCTTCCTCGTACAGTTCGAAGGTGGCGCGGCGCGCGGCCAGCATCACGTCCTTGGGGAAGGGATGCAGCTTGACGCCCTGCCCCACCAGGCGCAGCAGCGCGGGCGGATTCCTGGCGTCGTATTGCGCCAGCATCAGCTGGTTGGCCTCGGCGGTGGCGACTTCGAACGCCTGGCGATATTGTTCGGGCAGCGCTTTCCAGCTCGCCTGGTTGACGTAGAAAGACAGCTGCGGGCCGCCTTCCCACCAGCCGGGATAGTAGTAGTGCTGGGCAATTTTGTGGAAGCCGAGCTTCTCGTCGTCGTACGGCCCCACCCATTCCGCGGCGTCGAGCGCGCCGCGTTCGAGCGCGGGATAGATGTCGCCGCCGGGCAGGGTTTGCGGTACGGCGCCGAGCTTCGCCATGATCTTGCCGCCGACGCCGGGGATGCGCATTTTCAGCCCCTGCAGGTCCGCCAGCGACTTGATCTCCTTGCGGAACCAGCCGCCCATCTGGGTGCCGGTGTTGCCGCCGGGAAACTGCAGCACCTTGTATTTGGCATAGAGCGTGCGCAGCGCCTCGATGCCACCGCCGGCGTACATCCAGGCATTCTGCTGGCGCGCGGTGAGGCCGAACGGCACGGCGGTGTCGAAGGCCAGCGCGAGGTTCTTGCCGACGTAGTAATAACCGGCCGAGTGGCCGCATTCCGCAGTGCCGTTGCCGACCGCGTCGAGCACCTGCAGGCCGGGCACCAGTTCGCCGCCCGCAAACACGCGAATCTGGAACTTGCCGCCGGTCAAGGCTGCCACGCGCCTGGACAGGGTTTCGGCTGCGCCGTAGATGGTGTCCAGGCTTTTGGGAAAGCTCGACGCCAGCCGCCAGCGGATCGTGGGCAGCGGGCCGGATTCGACGGGCGCTGCGTGCGCGGCGGCCAGCGGCAGCATGGCCGCTGCGCCCGCGCCGGTCAGGAAGTCACGGCGGTTGAAACTCATGGACACTCCGGTTCGCAGGAAAAAGAGGACAACGGACTAGAATTATAAGGATTACTACCCGAGCCGACGTTCATGCCGTTCAATATCCGACTTGCCATGGGATTGGGGGGCGTGCCGCCCCACGACAACCAGCGTGCCTACCATTGGGAAAAACGCCTGTACTGGCCGATGATGGCCGCGACCCTGCTGGCCATCCCGGCTTTTTATCTGGGAGAGCTGGCGGGTGATCCGCATCTCAAAATTTTCGGCCGGATTCTGGATGGACTGGTGCTGCTGGCGTTTTCCGCCGAGTTGCTGCTGATGCTGCGGGTGACCACGCAGAAAAAAACCTACCTGACGCACAACTGGCTGTCGCTGGCCATTATCGGCGCCACCGTGCTGTCGCTGCTGATTGCGCATTTACCCAGTGAATTATCGGCCCTGCTGCGCCTGCTGCGGCTCGCCATCGCGGGACTGCTCATCGCCCGGGTGGCGCATAACCTGCGTACTCTGACGCCGGGTTCCACGCCCTACATCCTGGTGCTGGGGTTTGGCCTGATGCTGCTGTCGGGCGCGGGATTCTATTGGCTGGAACCCAGCGTACACAGTTACTGGGACGGCGTCTGGCTGGCCTTTACCAGCGGCCTGACCGTCGGCTACGGCGACCTCGTCCCCACCACCCATTCAGCCCGGCTGTTCGCCAGCGTGGTCATTGTGATGACCTATGGCGTGATGTCCCTGGTCACCGCCTCGATCGCCGCGTTCTTTATCGGCCAGGAAGAAAAGCGCATGCGCCTGGAAATGCATCACGACCTGAAAGCCCTGCGCAATGAAATGGCCGAGCTGCGGGAGCTGTTGAGCGAGACACGCGGCAAGTCGACCGGCGTTGAAAAAACCGACGGCTGAACAGAGGTCACGAGTTCTGCCCGCGCTTTGTTAAAATACGTTTTTTCCGCGTTCCGGTCTCCCCCATGTTTGCTCCGCTTACCCTATCCCAAACCGACCCCGACCTGTGGGCGGCGATTCAACAAGAAGATAAACGCCAACAGGATCACATCGAGCTGATCGCGTCGGAAAATTACACCAGCCCAGCGGTGATGGAAGCGCAGGGCTCGCAGCTCACCAACAAGTACGCCGAGGGCTACCCCGGCAAGCGCTACTACGGCGGCTGCGAATGGGTGGATGTAGTCGAGCAACTGGCGATCGACCGCGTCAAGGCGCTGTTCGGCGCCGAAGCCGCCAACGTGCAGCCCAACTCCGGCTCGCAGGCCAATCAGGCGGTGTTCATGGCCTTCCTCAAGCCCGGCGACACCATCATGGGCATGAGCCTGGCCGAAGGCGGCCACCTCACCCACGGCATGGCCTTGAACATGTCCGGCAAGTGGTTCAACGTCGTCGCCTATGGCCTGAACGAACAGCAGGAAATCGATTACGACAGGATGGAAGCGCTGGCGCGCGAGCACAAGCCCAAGCTCATCATCGCCGGTGCGTCGGCGTATTCGCTGCGCATCGACTTCGCCCGCTTCGCCAGGGTCGCCAAGGAAATCGGCGCCATCTTCATGGTCGACATGGCGCACTACGCCGGGCTGATTGCCGCAGGTGTTTATCCGAATCCGGTGCCGCACGCCGACGTGGTGACGTCGACCACCCACAAGACCCTGCGCGGCCCGCGCGGCGGCATCATCCTGATGCGCGCGGAGCACGAGAAGGCGATCAACTCGGCGATCTTCCCCGGCCTGCAGGGCGGCCCGCTGATGCACGTCATCGCCGGCAAGGCCACCGCGTTCAAGGAAGCCGCAACCAAGGAATTCAAGCACTACCAGGAGCAGGTGATCGACAACGCGCTGGTGATGTGCAAGGTGCTGGTCGAGCGCGGCCTCGCCATCGTCTCCGGCCGCACCGAGAGCCATGTGTTCCTGGTCGACCTGCGCGCCAAGAATCTCACCGGCAAGGAAGCCGAAGCGCTGCTCGGCCGCGCCCACATCACGGTCAACAAGAACACGATTCCGAACGATCCGCAGAAGCCTTTCGTCACCAGCGGCATCCGTATCGGCACCCCGGCGATGACCACGCGCGGCTTCAAGGAACTCGAAGCCGAACAGCTCGCCCACCTGATCGCCGACGTGCTCGACGCGCCGGCCGACGAAGCGGTGATCGAGCGGGTGCGGGGCGAAGTGGCCAAGCTGACGGCGAAGTTTCCGGTGTATGGGTGAACGGTGAACAGGTAGCGGTGAGCGGGAAAACCCTCACCGCTACCTACTTACCGCTCACTGCTCACCACTTACCGCTCACCCCAAATGAAATGTCCCTTCTGCGGTTCTCTTGACACCCAGGTCATCGACTCCCGCGTCAACGAGGCGGGGGATTCGATCCGCCGGCGCCGGCGCTGCGCCGCCTGCGACAAGCGCTTCACCACTTGGGAAACCGCCGAGCTGCGGCCGCCGCAGATCGTCAAGACCAACGGAACGCGCGAGGACTTTTCCGAAACCAAGCTGCGCGAGGGCTTCCGCCGTGCGCTGCACAAGCGGCCGGTTTCGACCGAACTGGTCGACGCCGCGGTCGACCGCATCCGCCAGCGCCTGCTGACACGCGGCGCGCGTGAAATTCCCGCCCGTGAAATCGGCGAGCTGGTCATGATCGAGTTGAAGAAGCTCGACAAGGTCGCCTACATCCGCTTCGCCTCGGTATACAAGAGCTTCCAGGATCCCGACGACTTCCGCGACGTGTTGCAGGATCTCGAACGCACCCCCCCCACCGGCGTGGATGATCTGTTCGAGTAAAGCACCTTGAACGCCGCCGCCTTTTCCGCCGCCGACCACGCCTGCATGGCGCGTGCACTGCAACTCGCGGCACAAGGCCTGTTCACCACCAGCCCCAATCCGCGCGTCGGCTGCATCATTGTTAGAGATGGAACAGTCGTCGGCGAAGGCTGGCACGAACGCGCCGGCACGCCGCACGCCGAGATCCATGCACTAAAAACCGCGGGGGATGCCGCCCGTGGCGCCACCGTGTACGTCACGCTCGAGCCCTGCTCGCATCACGGCCGTACGCCACCGTGCGCCCAGGCGCTGGTCGATGCGGGCGTGAGTCGCGTGGTGGCGGCGATGAGCGACCCCAATCCGCTGGTCGCGGGCGGCGGCATCGACATGCTGACGCTCGCCGGCATCCGGGCCGAGGTCGGCCTGATGGAAAACGAAGCCCGCATGCTCAACCCCGGCTTCATTTCGCGCATGACCCGCGGCCGCCCCTGGGTCCGCCTCAAAACCGCATCCACACTGGACGGCAAGACCGCGCTCGCCAACGGCCAGTCGCAATGGATCACCGGCGCGGCGGCACGCGCCGACGTGCAGCACCTGCGCGCGCGCGCCTGCGCCATCCTCACCGGCAGCGGCACCGTGCTGTCCGACAACCCGCGCATGAACGTGCGTGATTTCGACATTGGCCGGCAGCCGCTGCGCGTGGTGGTCGATTCCGCTTTGCGCACCCCGGCGGACGCGACGATCCTGCCTGCGCTCATCGCCTGTCACCATGCCAATCCTGTTGCACGTGCGGCACTCGAACAGGCGGGTGCGGAAATAATCGAATTGCCTGGGGCGGACGGCCGCGTCGATCTGTTGGCCTTGCTGACCCTGCTGGCACAACGCGGCGTCAATGAGCTGCATGTCGAAGCCGGCGCTGCGTTGAACGGCGCGCTGCTTGCCGCCGGGCTGGTCGATGAATGGGTGGCCTATGTGGCACCGATGGCGGTGGGTGACGATGCGCGCGGGCTATTCGCCCAGCCGCCGCTGACATCGCTGGCTCACGCCGCGCGGTTTCGACTGGCCGACGTGCGGCAGGTGGGTGGGGATTTGCGGCTGACCTTGCTGCCGAAATAAGCAGCTTCGTTTTCCCTACGAGCGACGTCGCCGCACGGCGATGGCAACCGACACCAACCCAAGTCCCAGCATCCAGAATGTCTCAGGCTCCGGAACCGCAGTGATATAGAACACTTGCGTAGCGCTATAGTCGGTGTGCGGATCGCCAGTGAGGTAAGACGAGTTTTGCGAATACACCAAGCCGCGCGTATCAGAAGCTTCAAAGCCCGTCATCGAAACCCCAGCCGAGCCGAAACTCTGATAATTCAATTGCAGAAGATTGAGTTGAACGTTGGTCTGGCATCCAACGGCCAGGCAAAGCAGAATATCGCCCGATAACCCACCTTCGCTCACGATCCCGTCTGGCTCGTAGCTTACGTAACTAGTCGTGTTATAGGCGCCACCGGCCAGCAAGTCGGCGGTCGACATGAAGTAGGACAAGTCGCCACCTTGACCAAAAATCGAACCTGGCACTGGCGTCACCTTGTCCAGAAAAAGGGTGACCGGATGGGCTGTTTCAGCAGCGCTGTAGTTGCTTGCAACCTGCATCCACAAATAGCCACTGTAAGCGGTGTTCAGCCCTCCCCCAATGACAGTTTGGCCTGACGGGGATACGAGGTTATATCGAACTAGCCAGTTCCACTTGCCACTTGGCAAGTCAACCATTTCAAAAGCACTCGCCGTCCCTGAGTCGTATGCACCCGAATAATTGACCACGCAACTTCCCGCCGTGATGCAGGACTGAATGGTTGCGGGAAGCTCGGAGACACTGACAGCCTGGGCTGCAAACGGTAACGCGGACATACACAACAAGACAGACACGACCGGAAATACACGCATGATTTTCCTCCTTAGGTTGCTATGCGTTTTGTCATTCTCCGGGGCGCACCTCTCGGGTGGGCGCGCCTCATTGTTTACCGTTCACACCGTTTTACGCCGTTCCGCCCACCGTCAACCCGTCAATCCTTAACGTCGGCTGCCCGACGCCGACCGGCACGCTCTGCCCTTCCTTGCCGCACGTTCCCACGCCCGAATCCATTTCCATGTCGTTGCCGATCATGCTGACACGGGTCAACGCGTCGGGGCCGTTGCCGATCAGGGTGGCACCTTTCACCGGGTAGGTGATCTTGCCGTCTTCGATCATGTAGGCCTCGGCGGCGGAGAAGACGAATTTGCCGCTGGTGATGTCGACCTGGCCGCCGCCGAAGTTGACGGCGTAGAGGCCGTTCTTCACCGAGGCGATGATTTCGTGCGGGTTCTTGTCGCCGCCGAGCATCAGGGTGTTGGTCATGCGCGGCATGGTCAGATGAGCGTAGGACTCGCGCCGGGCGTTGCCGGTGATCGGCATGCCCATCAGGCGCGCGTTCATCATGTCCTGCATGTAGCCGGTGAGGATGCCGTCTTCGATCAGCGTGGTGCGCTGGGTGGGATTGCCTTCGTCGTCGACGTTGAGCGAACCGCGGCGCAGCGGGATGGTGCCGTCGTCGACCACGGTGACGCCGGGTGCCGCCACCCGCTCGCCGATGCGGCCGGAGAAGGCCGAGCTGCCCTTGCGGTTGAAGTCGCCTTCGAGGCCGTGGCCGATGGCTTCATGCAGCAGGATGCCGGGCCAGCCGGAGCCGAGCACGACAGTCATGCTGCCAGCCGGAGCGGGGCGCGCATCGAGGTTGACGCTGGCCTGATGCACAGCCTGGCGAGCGTATTTGTCGAGGATGTCGTCGGTGAAATAGCTGTAGTCGAAGCGGCCGCCGCCGCCGCCGCTGCCCTGCTCGCGGCGGCCATCCTGCTCGGCAATCACTTGCAGCGACAGGCGCACCAGCGGTCGCACGTCGGCCGCGAGATGGCCATCGGAACGCGCGACGAAGATCACTTCGTATTCGGAGGCGAGGCTCGCCATCACCTGAATCACGCGCGGATCCATGGCGCGGGCTTTTTTCTCCAGCCGTTCCAGCAACGTGACTTTGGCTGCGTCGTCGAGACTCGCCAGCGGATCGACCGCGTTGTATAGCTGGCGGCCGCCGGCACGATGGGCGACGGCGGTCTGCCGCTGTTGTCCGG
>JBAVFD010000007.1:0-3729 GCA_049588075.1 Thiobacillus sp. | reverse complement strand
CAACGACGTGCTGATCGATCTGGCGCAGGTCACCCGCGTCGATTACGGCAGCGTCAGCCAGTTCATCAGCGTGCTGATGCAGTGCCTCGGCAGCGGCAAGACCATCACCCTGCGCGGCCACAACGCGTTGATCCACGAACTCTTCCGCGTCATGGGCATCGACCAGCTGGCGCATCTCGTCCCGCTCCATCCCGCGTAGTGTCGGGGCGCCGGCTGCGCCAGGGCATGACGCCGCCAGCCCACGTATAATTGCCCGATGGAACAATATCGCGGCACCACCATTCTCTCCGTCCGCCGTGGCAGCGACGTCGCCCTCGGCGGCGACGGCCAGGTCACCCTCGGCAACATCGTCATCAAGGCCACCGCACGCAAGGTGCGGCGGCTGTATCAGGAAAAGGTGCTGGCCGGATTCGCGGGCGGCACCGCCGATGCCTTCACCCTGTTCGAGCGCTTCGAAGCCAAGCTGGAAAAGCACCAGGGCCATCTGCTCAGAAGCGCAGTCGAACTCGCCAAGGACTGGCGCACCGACCGCATGCTGCGGCGGCTCGAAGCCATGCTGGCGGTAGCCGACCGCGAGTATTCGCTCATCATCACCGGCAACGGCGATGTGCTGGAGCCCGAACTCGGCATCGCAGCCATCGGCTCCGGCGGCGCCTTTGCCCAGTCCGCCGCCCGCGCACTGCTGGAAAATACCGATCTGCCGCCGCTTGAAATTGTCAAAAAGAGCCTCACCATTGCAGGGGACATCTGCATTTATTCGAACCAGAATCACGTCATCGAAAGCCTGTAAACGGCATCGCCGTTCACCGCTCGCTGCTTACCGCTCCCCGCTCATGACCCCCAAAGAAATCGTTCACGAACTCGACAAACACATCGTCGGCCAGGCCGCCGCCAAGCGCGCGGTGGCGGTCGCCCTGCGCAACCGCTGGCGGCGGCAGCAAGTGGCCGAGCCCTTGCGCCAGGAAATCACGCCGAAGAATATTCTGATGATCGGTCCGACCGGCGTCGGCAAGACCGAAATCGCGCGACGGCTGGCGCGGCTCGCCAACGCACCCTTCATCAAGATCGAGGCCACCAAGTTCACCGAGGTCGGCTACGTCGGGCGCGACGTCGACACCATCATCCGCGACCTGATGGAAACCGCGATCAAGGATCTGCGCGCGCAGGCCACGCAAAAGGTGAAATTCCGCGCCGAGGAGGCCGCCGAAGAACGCATCCTCGACGTGCTGTTGCCGCCGCCTCGCAGCGTGGGGTTTGGCGAAACCGCCGCCCCCCGCGAGGAAGGCGCGGCGCGCCAGCGCTTCCGCAAAATGCTGCGCGAAGGCGAACTCGACGACAAGGAAATCGAGATCGAAGTCGCGGCGACCAGCCCCGGCATGGAAATCTTTACCCCGCCGGGAATGGAAGATTTATCGCAACAGCTGCAGGGCATGTTCGCCAACCTCGGACAAAACCGCCGCCAGAACCGCAAGCTGAGCGTACGCGAAGCCTTCAAGCTGCTGACCGAGGAAGAGGCCGCGCGACTGGTCAGCGACGAGGACACCAAACAGGCCGCGCTCACGGCAGTCGAGCAAAATGGCATCGTGTTCCTCGACGAAATCGACAAGATCGCCACCCGTGGCGACGCCCACGGCAGCGACGTGTCGCGCCAGGGCGTGCAGCGCGACCTGCTGCCGCTGATCGAGGGCACCACTGTCTCGACCAAGTACGGCATGGTCAAAACCGACCACATCCTGTTCATCGCCAGCGGCGCGTTTCATCTGTCCAAGCCGTCCGACCTGATTCCCGAACTGCAGGGCCGGCTGCCGATCCGCGTCGAATTGCAGGCGCTCTCGGTGGAAGACTTCGAACGCATCCTGACCGCCACCGACGCCTGCCTGACGCGCCAGTACGAGGCCCTGCTGGCGACCGAAGGCGTGACGCTCAAGTTTACCGACGACGGCATCCGCCGCCTCGCCGAAATTGCGTTCGAAGTGAATGAACGCACCGAAAACATCGGCGCGCGCCGCCTGCATACGGTGATGGAAAAACTGCTGGAAGATATTTCCTTCGACGCCGGGAACGTCAGCGGCGACCACGTCATCGATGCCGATGCCGTCACCACGCGACTGGCCGCGCTGGCCGCGCGCGAAGACCTGGCGCGTTACGTCCTGTAGCGCGCCATGCAATTCATCGCGCCATGTTTTGTAACCTGAACTCCTCTCCCTGACCGCTCACCATTCACCCAAGCATGCAACCCGAAACCAGCCCGCCCATCAGCACCAGCAGCAAAATCCTCACTTCCATCCTGTTCGGCAGCCGCTGGCTGCAAGTGCCGCTCTACCTCGGCCTGATCGGTGCGCAGCTGGTCTACGTCGCGCATTTCATGGTCGAACTGGAGCATCTCGTCGTCGGCACCTTCACCCTGTCCGAAGAAGCGATCATGCTCATCGTGCTGGGGCTGATCGACGTGGTGATGATCTCCAACCTGCTCATCATGGTCATCGTCGGCGGCTATGAAACCTTCGTCTCGCGCCTCAACCTCGAAGGCCATCCCGACGAACCCGAGTGGCTGTCGCACGTCAACGCCAACGTGCTGAAGGTCAAGCTCGCCACCGCCATCATCGGCATCTCGTCGATCCACCTGCTGAAAACCTTCATCAATGCCCCCAACCTGACCGACAAGGTCTTGCTGTGGCAGACCGTCATCCACATCACCTTTGTCGCGTCGGCCATCTCGATTGCGTTTATCGACAGGTTGATGCCGAAACCGGCGAAGCATTGATTGGTGGGGGGCATGGCATGGCGTTGGCCTACCACCCTGATCGTAGGCTTGTGGCGGCGCTCAACTTTAGCCCGTTCGCCTTGATCGCACGCCACTACCCTCACCACCGTTCGCCCTGAGCCTGTCGAAGGGCCGGTCGTTGTAGTTGAGGTGTTCACCGGACTGCCGACTGTTGGACGGGGGTAGGCCGGCCAACAGCAACTGTCAGTGGTTAAGCCAAAACCTTCACTCCTATTGACAGCCCTTCGACAGGCTCAGGGCGAACGGACTGAGGTTGAAGGCTTCGACAAGCCTCAAGCCTGTCTTGAGATTATCGAAGGGCTCATGATCAGGGCGACGGTGGTGCGGTAAGCGTTCCGCAACCGCCCTATTCTCCCTTACGCATACCCCCCATACCGATGCATCGGCGTCAGCACAATCTCCTCGTGATAGTGCTGATGCAGCGCATCCAGCAGCTTGGCATGGATGCCGCCGAAGCCGCCGTTACTCATCATCAGCACGTGGTCGCCGGGGCGGGCGTCCGCCACCAGCTGGCTCACCAGTTTGTCCAGGTTGTCGAACACGCGCGCCTTGTCGCCCAGCGGGGCGAGTGCTTCGGCGGGGTCCCAGCCGAGGTTGGCGCTGTGGCAGTAGACCTGGTCGGCAGCGGCGAGGCTGGCGGGCAATTGCGCCTTCATCACGCCGAGTTTCATGGTGTTGGAGCGCGGCTCCAGCACGGCGAGGATGCGCGCCTTGCCGACTTTCGCCCGCAGGCCTTCCAGCGTGGTGGTGATGGCGGTGGGATGATGGGCGAAGTCGTCGTAGACGGTGATGCCGTGGACGGCGCCGCGGATTTCCATGCGGCGCTTGACGTTTTCGAAGCGGCTCAGGGCGTCGATGGCGGCCGCGGCGGGCACGCCGGCGTGGCGCGCGGCGGCGATGGCGGCGACCGCATTCATGCGGTTGTGCTCGCCGATGAGCGTCCA
>JBAVFD010000006.1:0-10355 GCA_049588075.1 Thiobacillus sp. | reverse complement strand
GGCAGGGCGCGGACGAGGTGTTCGGCGGGTATTTCTGGTATCCGCGCATGGCGGCGGACACCGACGGCAGTGCGCTCGACCGCTTCCGCCGTCACTACTTCGACCGCGACCACGACGAGTTTCTGGAGATGATCGCGCCCGCCTATCACGGGCCGGACTACACCGCAGCGACCATCGCCGCGCATCTGGCCGAGCCGTTCGCCGACGGCTTCATCGACCAGGTGCTGCGCCTGGATACCACCCTGCTGATCACCGACGACCCGGTGAAGCGGGTCGACAACATGACCATGGCGTGGGGACTGGAAGCGCGCGTGCCCTTCCTCGACCACCAGCTGGTGGAACTGGCGGCGGCGATGCCGCCCGAGCTGAAGCTGGCCTCCGAGGGCAAGCATGTGCTGAAGAAAATCGCGCGCGGCCTGGTGCCCGACGCGGTGATCGACCGCAAGAAAGGCTATTTCCCGATGCCCGCGCTGAAATTCGTGCGCGGCGATTTTCTCGATTTCATGCGCGACATCCTCGATTCGCAGGCCTGCCGCGAGCGCGGCCTGTATCAACGCGCTTATGTAAACAAGCTGCTGGATGCGCCCGAGCAGCATCACACCCGGATCCAGGGCAGCAAGCTGTGGCATCTGGCTTTACTGGAATACTGGCTGCAAAAGCATGCGTAAATTTTTCCTGCTGCTGGCCGTGCTGGTGGCTGGCTGCGCGGCGCCCCCAGCGCTGGAGACGCCGCCAAGCCCACCGGCACAGCCCACGCCACCTGCGCCGCCCACGCCGACCGTTTTCGACAACTGGCTCCTTGCCTTCCGCCAGGACGCCCAGGCTCAGGGCATCACGCCCGCCACCCTCGACGCCGCGTTCACCGGCGTTGCACCGGTTCAGCGCGTAATCGAGCTGGACAACCGCCAACCCGAATTTCTGAATACCTTTGCCGATTATCTGGGGCGGCGCGTCACCGCGAGCCAGGTTGCGCGCGGGCGGGCGAAGCTGGCCGAACACGCTTCGCTGCTGGATGCGGTCGAGCAGAAATACGGCGTCCCGAAGACGGTTCTGGTGGCGTTCTGGGGGCTGGAAACCCACTATGGAGCGATGCTTGGCAGCCTCAACATTCCGGCCAGCCTCGCCACCCTGGCCTGGGAAGGCCGTCGCAGCGCGTTTTTCCGCAGCCAGTTGCTCGACGCCTTGCGCATCATCGACGCCGGACACGTCAGCGCACTCGACATGAACGGCTCGTGGGCCGGCGCGATGGGACACATGCAGTTCATGCCCTCGACCTTCCGCGCCTACGCGATCGATGGCGACGGCGACGGGCGCATCGACCTGTGGCAATCGCTGCCCGATGCAATGAATTCGGCAGCGAATTATCTCAAGCGCGCGGGCTGGCGGGCGGGCGAACCGGTGGCGCTGGAAGTGCGCCTGCCCGCCCATTTCGACTGGCGCATCGCGCGCGTCGCGCATCGCCTGCCAATCGCTGAATGGGCGGCGCTGGGCGTGCAGACGGTGGATGCCGGCGCCCTGCCCGGCATCGCCGGGCGCGCCGCCATCGTGTTGCCGCAAGGCTGGCGAGGCCCGGCCTTCATGGTGTTCGACAACTTCGACGTGGTGATGCAGTGGAACCGCTCGCAAAATTACGCGCTCGCCGTGGCGCTGCTGGCGCAGCAGCTGGCGGGCGGCAGTGCGGTGGTGGCACCGGCAGGTGAAGCCGGTGCGCTCAGCACGGCACAGATGATGGCCATGCAGACGGCGCTGAACGAAATGGGCTTCGACGCCGGCACGGCGGACGGCCTGCTCGGCCCGCGCACGCAAACCGCCATCCGTCGCTATCAGGTCAAGCACCGGTTGCCGGCGGATGGCTATCCCGCCCCCAGCGTGCTGGCTAGCGTCGAACAAAGCCACGCTGCCGCAGCCGCAGCGGGCACGCTCATCCGCAAGCCCGCCCCCACTTTCGCCGATCCGGAGAGCCCGCCATGAGCCTGCAATGCTGGAAATGCGGCGCGACGCTGGCCGTGTTGCTGCCGCTGTCGCGCACCGAGGCCTGTCCGAGCTGCCGTGCCGATCTGCACGTCTGCCGCATGTGCCGTCATTACGATGCCGGGCGCGCCAAGCAATGCCGCGAACTCGCCGCCGAGCCGGAGTCCGACAAGACCCGCGCCAATTTCTGCGGCTGGTTCGTGCCGCGCCCGGACGCCTATCGCGGCGGCGGTGCAGCGGTAGCGCAGTCCAGCCGCGCGGCGCTGGATGCCCTGTTCAGTCCGCCGGACAAGCCCGATCAGTCATAAGAGCCGCGCCATTTGGCGGCGAACGCCTTGCCCAGTGCCATTTGCGGCTGCGAGGGGGTCAGGCCTTCGGCTGTTTCGCGTGCGGCGATGCGCGTGCGCGCCAGTTCGAATGCGGCGGTGAACGATCTTGTCTGCTTCAGCGCCTCGACGAAATAGGCGCGGCCAAAGTCGGTCATGCCGTTGCGCGCGTCGCAACCGAAGGAGCTGCGGTCGGCGTGCGATGCGGTGATGACCAGCGTGTTGTCGTCGCGCAGCGCCGGAATGAAGCTGCCGGAATAACACGCCGACACCACGATCACCTTCCACTTGATCGGGGTGGCGGCCAACGCGGCCTTGAGGCGGGCGGGGGTCAGTTGCGTAAGTTGCAGGCCGTCCTCGTCGACCGACACGTAAGCCGGGTCGTCCGAGCCGTGGCTGGTGACGAACAGGAACAGCAGATCCTGGTCGGGGTCGATCAGGCTGCCGACGCGTGCCAGCGCAGCTTGCAGCGCGGTGGTGGTGGCCAGCGGCGCAGTCGTGTGTGTGTTGTTGATCAGCGCCAGTGAGCGACCACGTGTGCCGAAGCGGCTGTCGAACAGCGCGCGCACCGTGTTCATTTCTTTCATGAACACGTCCTGCCCGCCATCGCCCGCAAAACCGATGAAATACAGATCGGCCACCTTGGGACGCTGCGCCTGCAAGCTGTTCAGGCTGTGGTCGAGCAGGCCGCTTTGCTGATACAGCAGCGCTTCGTGGCCGCCGATTTTCAGCGGATTGTCCGCTTCGTCGACGGTGTCCGGATCCCATGCATCGTGCTGCGGCAGCCCCCACATCTGCACGACCAGCATCGCAATCAACAGGCTTTCCACCGCGACGCGCCTGCCGGTCGAAAGCGGCGCCCACAAGGCAACGGCGCGCGTCAGCAAGGTGCCCAGCCACAGCAGCACGCCCAGCGACCAGATCCAGTCCAGATTCGGGTCGGCCACCCCGCGCTGCCAGACGGTGAAGCCGGCAACCAGACACGCCAGCACCGTCGGCGACATCGCCGTGGCCGCGACGGCATAGCCCGGCAGCAGCGCAGGCGTCCGCAACCAGTGCGCCAGCAGCGCGGCGACCGCCAGCGTCAAGCTGACCGATGCCAGCGATTGCAGGATGACGTCGGGATTGAAGCTGCCCGTGCCCGCTTCCAGCCCAAGGTAGCCGATGCCGACGCCGAGGGCGAATTCGATCAGCGTCAGCCACACCAGTTGCGCAATCGAGACGCGAAACTGGCTCGCGTCGACCTTGAGAAACGTCGCCAGCCGAAAGCCGGCCAGCAGGTTGTTCAGCAGTGCGCGCATAGGGGGTTTCGTCGGAAGGATAGGGATTAACGGCCGGGGAGTGCCGGCCTTAACGCACGCAGCGCCCGCCACTCGTACATCAGCAGCCCCGCGCCAATCAGCGCGATGCCGGCCCAGCCGCGCGCCGGGATGAATTCGGCGTTGAGCGTCTGGCCCAGCAGCAACGCGGCGACCGGGGTGACCAGCGTGATCAGCGCCACCCGCCCGGCATCGAGATGTTTGATCACGTAGTAATACAGCGTGAATCCCGCCACCGATCCGAATACCCCGAGATAGACGATGGCAGCGAGCGCGCGCGGTGTCATGTCCGGCGGCAGCCGCGCGGCGTCGGCCACCACCCAGGCCAGCAGGAACAGCGGCGTCGCCACCCCCAGCGAGCCGGTGGTAATGGCGAGCGACGAGATGCGCACGTTGAGCCGCTTGATCCACACCAGCCCCAGCGCCTGCATCGTCATCCCCGCCAGCACCGCGGCGGTACCGAGCGTGGCGCGGCTGTCGCCCGGCCACGGCTGGCCGAAGATCAGCCACAGTCCGCCCAGCGCCAGCGCCAGGCCGGTCAAGCGAATCGGCGTAAGCGTGTGCTCACTCAGCCACAGCGCGGCGAACACCCCGGTCACCAGCGGCGACAGCCCGAAGATCACCGAAATCAGCCCCGACGGAATGTGCAGCGCGCCCCAGTAGGTGAGCAGCATCGCCGCGAACATCGACAGCCCGCTGATCGCATACAGCTGCCGCGCGGCGGCAGTGAACGGAAACGCCGTACGGGTCGCGCGCAACAGCAGCAGGCAGATCGCCAGCCCGATCAGCATCCGCGCCATCACCGCGAAGCTGAACGTCGCCCCCTGCGCGCTCCACTGAATGCCGAGCGGCGTGGTCGACCAGATGAGGATGACGCCCAGGTAGGCGGCGGGGACGGACATGGTGGGGCACTCGAACCAGGGTTGAAATCAGGCCGACCTAGATGGAATCGGCAATCGGGATTGCACCCGCGGAGGCAGCAGCGAAGTTCAGGTGCTGCATCCTCTGACCGGTTACTAGCGGCATCGGCGACAAGTTTAAGTCAGTTTTGCGCCTGATCCCGGTGGTTCGGCGCTCGGCCGACCTGGTCACACTGCAGGGAGGAATTGAATGTCCGCTTCGTAAATTTCTGAACTGACGTTTTCGACCCATTCCGGCCATTTTGGATGACCATTTCGAGTGTCCGGTTGCCTGCCTTAAGAGACAGCCACATAAATAATGGCCATGATCAAAACAATGGGGGCCGCAGCCCCCATTGTTTAAATTAAAACACGTCAATTTCAGATTACGGCTTGCTTCCTACGCTGTGCCATCACACCCACCAGCCCAAGTCCTGCCAGCAGCATCGCCCAAGTATCCGCCTCGGGAACCGCCTGTACATCGATACCCACCGTGCCGACGGCAGCTGGGAAGGCTGTTTTGGTGGTGGCAGTCAGATAGAAACTGTACTGACCAATGGCATTTGGATTGAATGCAGTTCCCGGTGCTGTGATGACGCCTGGAATAGTGGACGAAAGAAAACTGAACAACAGGTTCTGTGAGTCCTGAACCACCGTCATCGTTGATGGGGTGCCACCGGCAAGAGTGATCAATGCGTTAAGGTCTATGACGCCGAGGTTCGCCAGCGGCGTGTTCGCACCTGGATTGGTATCGTAGTAAAGCTTGAAGTCATAGTCGGACAAGTGCTTATTGTTGGCGGGATCCGAAACCCCTACAAAGAAGCCAAAGTTCCACAGAGCACCCTGGGTAGCGCTGGGGCAACCCAGCGGATCGGTGGCAACACCGCAGTTGCTACCTGTGCCCGCATAGAAAACGCCAGCACCGTTGTTGGTGACCGTTGGGTTGGAATAGCGCCCATGTGCCGTAAGGCCAAGTGTGATGTTCGTAGAACCATCCACAAAGACAGAACTGGCAGCGACTGCGTTATTCGGGATTCCGCTGCCGCCGAATGTCACGGGCAGCGTGCCAAAAGTTTGGTAAATCGTTGTAGCCATTGATATGGTCGGAACGGCCATCATGGCTGCCACGAGGGCTAGCCTCACAACTCGCTTTTGTATGCTCACTCTGCTCCTGTGAGATGAAAAGGCAGGTTGTGGGTTGGTGAATAGTGAAGCAGATTGTGATTGCATAGACTCCTCCAGATATTAATTAAGTACTTTGTTGGGAATGTACTTTATGCGCTTGGAGACACTGATAAACGCAACTTATGGTTATGGAAGTACTTCATGCAATTACCATGCCATTTTTTAGTAAAAACCCTTCTCTCCTTATCCATGTGGGCTTTTGAATGGTTTATGCGGTTAGCCATTTATACAATTTGTAAAATTTTCCGACAAATAAATTCGCTGATAACCATAAATCACCAATCCTAAGTCAACAGTAACCGTCCGTTAAGATTCGAGAACCGGCCGCTCAATGCCATCATCTTGACTGGCTGTTTATGGCCGAAAGCACTTATCTGTCATCGACCCTTGCAGCAGGCATTCGGGGGCGCCTGAATGACAGCTCCAATCACTACCGCCTTAAAACTCGACCACCCGTTCGAGCCTGAGCTGCCAGCTCGCTTCGCCGGGAACGAGCCTGTATTGAATCTGCCGCATGCCACCTGTCGGTTGCGCGTTGCTGTCGGACGCGCGGTAGATGGGAAAGCGGCGACCCAGCACACCTTCGAGCACGGCAAATTCGTCGTGCCCCATGTAGCCTTTCGAGGCAGCCTTGTCATCCGTCAGGGGCGGCAGGCAGATTTCGCTGAGCGACTTGCGCCGGTTGGCCGCATACGCCGCCAGCGAACCGTACGAGCCGCTGCCGGCGGACGTGACATAGACGTAGATTTCGGGCGAGCCATCGGCATTGAGGTCGGCCACTTCGGCGCCGCTGACGGTGCCGTCGATGGTTTTAACGATGGGCGAATTGTCGATTTCGAGACCGGACGGCACGATGTGCAGGGTGTTGGTCGAGCCAACATTGGCAATCTTCACATGGAAGCGGATGCCCTGCAATTCGAGCGTCTTGTCGAACGTGGCGGGTGTTGAGCCGGTGAGGCCGACATCGAGCGTGTACTGTGCCGTTTCGTTGCGGCGGGCGGCGTTGCGCATCAGGTAGACGCGGATGGTGTAGCTGCCGTCGGCAGGCAGTTTGCCCTCGAAGCGGTTTCCGGAGGTGGAGCCGATGAAGAGTGCCTCAGTCGAACCGGGCGGCAAAACGTTGAAATACGCTGACGGGTTGGTGGGCTTGAAGCTGACGGCCATGGCCTGCCCGGCACGGGCGCGCAGCTGATAATCGACCGTCTGATCGCCCTTGATCTTGCCCTTGAGGATGGCGCTGGATGCGCCCAGCTTGAAAGGGATGGCCTCCTGCCGGATAGCGGAGCTGGCCGCAGCGAAGGGGCTGGCGAGCAGCAAGCCAATCAGCGTGGATGCAAGCAATGGCTTCATGAATGTTTTCATCCGATCAAAACGCTGAGCGAGCAGCCGTCAATTCGCAATACCCTGCAAGCTTTCTGCTGCGATTTCCCGCACGTCGGCATCTTCATCGTTGAGGCATGCATCCAGCCAACGCTTCGCAGCGGAATCTTCGGTGAGGCCAAGATAGTGGCAGGCATCCGCCCGCACCCGCGCATCGGCATGTTGCGACAGTTCGCCCAGGCGCGGCAACAGCGCGCGCAGGGTATCGCTTCCGGCGAATTCCTCCAGCAGCACGCCTGCGCCGAGCCGCACATTCAAACTCGCTTCAACGTTGCCGACAATGGGCAGCACCGCCGCCAGCAGGCCGGGGTCGGCCTCGATCATCGCCTGCGCTCTGGGCAACTGGCCTTCCTTCAGCAGCAGGTGGAACCAGTCGGCCATGCCGGCTTCGCTGTCGGCCTTGGCTGCCCACTCGGCGAGTTCGGCCTTGGAATGCACGCCGGCGAGTTCGATGCGGCCGATGCGCGTCCACGGCACCGAGCGCACGCCGAGCGCCTGGCCGATTTCGGGGCGCTGCTCCAGGTTGACCGCTTCCAGCCGGCCGATGACGCCCTGCTTGACCAGATCGGCCAGAGCGGCGAGCACGGCCGGACAGTGCGGGCAATGGGTGGACAGCAGGAGCAGGGCATCAGGTGCGGACATGGGTCGTTGGTTGATTGATGGGGGGAGCCGATAATGGCATGCATGGAATTTACCATCCTCCCCGTTACCCCGTATCAACAAAACTGCTCGCTGGTGTGGGACGCGGCCGGCCGCGCGGCGCTGATCGATCCGGGCGGCGAGGCCGGGCGCCTGCTGGCGGAAGTGCAATCGCGCGGGCTCACGCTGGAAAGCATCCTGCTCACCCACGGCCACCTCGACCACGTCGGCGCGGCGGCGGAATTGCGCGATGCGCTCGGCATTCCCATCGTCGGCCCGCAGCGCGCGGAACAGTTCTGGCTCGACATGCTGCCGCAGCAGGCCGCGCTGTTCGGCTTTCCGCCCACGGCGGCGTTCACCCCCGATCAATGGCTGAATGACGGCGATCGCGTCGAAGTGGGTTCACTCCGCTTCGACGTGCTGCACTGCCCCGGCCACACGCCTGGCCACGTGGTGTTCTTCCAGCCGGACGCGCGGCTCGCCTTCGTCGGCGATGTGCTGTTCAAGGGCTCGATCGGCCGCACCGATTTTCCACGCAGCGACCATGCGGCGTTGCTGGCGGCCATCCGCGAAAAACTCTTTCCGCTCGGCGACGACGTGCGCTTTGTGCCGGGACATGGCGCCATGTCCACGTTCGGACACGAGCGTCGCGAGAACCCCTTCGTCGGAATGGGGTCAGACTGACATCGGGCCTGCGGGCCTCTCAGGAGCCCGGGAGACTGACATGAAGCCACCCTGCTGGTCGCGAATCCTCTTCCCTGTCGTGATGCTGCTGGCGTTCGCAGCGCAGGCGCAGGATCTATCAGCCATCGTCGTTCCGCCTCCCGAAGCGCCCGCCCTCACGCCGGCGGCGCAACGCCTGCTCGATGCCGCCAATGCGCGGGTGCCGCAGCTCGACACCGCGGGCCTGCTGACGCAACTGAAGGCGCAACCTGAAACGGTGGTCATCGACGTGCGCACTCCGGCCGAGGTGGACGACTCGGGCCACATCGCGGCACCGCACTTCCGCAACATCACGCGCGGCCTGCTGGAATTCAGGATCGAAGGCGCAGTGCCGGACAAGGCCACCCCCATCGTGGTGTATTGCGGCGTCAGCCAGCGCAGCGCGCTCGCGGCCGACACGCTGATCAAGCTCGGCTACACAAACGTCAGGAATTACCGCGACGGCTTCGTCAACTGGAAACGGGCCGGCCTGCCGATCGAGTAGCCTGCATGGTTTGCTGCGGGAACCGGATAGGCGTGAAAGCCGGGCGTGCCCCCAGGCCGTATGTCGCCCACCGGACGGCTTACCCAGTCAGCTGGGCGTAGAGCAGGGGCAATTGTTTCGGCAGGTCGGCGGGCTTGCGGATGACGACGTAGCGGCCGAGGCCGAACAGGTGGGAAAGATAGTCCGAGCCTTTTTCGTCCACCGTCACGCAGAAGGGCTGCAGCCCCTGCTCGCGCGCTTCGAGGACGGCATGGCGGGTGTCCTCGATGCCGTAGCGGCCTTCGTAGTGGTCGAGGTCGTTGGGCTTGCCGTCGGTGAGGATGAGCATGAGGCGCTGCTGGGCGCGCTGCTCGCCGAGGATGCGGGTGGCGTGGCGGATCGCTGCGCCCATGCGGGTGTAGTAGCCCGGTTTGAGCGCCGCGATGCGGCCGCGCGCGGTGTTGTCGTAGCGCTCGGCAAAATCCTTCAGCACGTGAAAGCGCACGTTGTCGCGGCGCAGCGAGGAGAAACCGTACAGCCCGAAGCGGTCGCCGGTGACCGACAGCGCTTCGGAAAACAGGAACAGGGTGTCGCGAATCACGTCGATCACCCGCGCCTCGTTGCTGACGTAGGCGTCGGTGGACAGGGACAGATCGGCCAGCAGCAGGCAGGCGAGGTCGCGCTGCTGGGCGCGGATGTCCCTGTACAGCCCGCGTTCCGGCGCGGGGCGTTTGAGGTGGCGGTCCGTCTGGTGTTCGATGCAGGCATCCAGGTCCAGCTCGCTGCCGTCGAGCTGGTGCTTGAGCCAGACGCGACCCGGCGTCAGGGCCTCGAACTGGCGGCGGATGCGGCGCGCGGTGACGGACAAGTGAGCGGGCAAGCTGCAGGGCGGCGCGCGGGTCGCCAGCATCGGTTGCACGCGGCAGGCATTCGGCTGCAGCTGGTGTTGCTTGTGATGCCATTCCGGCAGCAGGATGCCGGGGCCGAGCGGGGTGTCGTCAGCATGCGCCGGCGGCAGATCGAGGTCGAAGCGCACCCGCGCCGCGGTGGTCTTGCCGTCGCGCGCCACGCTCAGGCGCTTGAAGTCGTTGGCAGCCGCGGCGGGATCGCTGTCTTCGTCATCGTCGTTGGGGCGGTTGACGCGGATGTAGTCGGCCCAGCTCAGGATGCTTTCCGCGCGGAAGAACAGCATGAAGCCGTCCTTGCCGTCGGGCATGTCGACACGCTCGGCACTGCGGCGGCGGCTGTCGTCCTGTACACGGTCACGCTTGCCGCCACCTGCGCCATCCGGGTCGCCGGATGGGGTCGCGGCCGGGGTATCCGTGACAGGCGGATGCGGATGCAGCCAAAGCGGCACCGGCTGCCTGGTTTTCTGCGAACCCGGCAGCGTAGTCACGCTGCGGGGTTCACGCAGCGCCGCCTGCAAGGCGCGCTCGCATGCGGCCTCCGC
>JBAVFD010000005.1:0-3406 GCA_049588075.1 Thiobacillus sp. | reverse complement strand
AGTCCGTGTAGCCATAGGCGATGGGCCGGAAGCCTTCATTGCGGGCCGTGTCGGGTTTGTCTCCGGTGAACCGCGCGTAGCGATAGCTGAACACCGGTGACCATGGCACGTCCTTGGCTTCATAGGCTGCCTGGGCGTATCCGCCATCTGCCTTGATCTGGTCGCTTTTCTGGTAGACGTATTCGCCGCTCAGCGACAAGCCGGTGAGGGGCATCCAGTTGGCGCGACCGGAGTAGACATCGAGTGTGTTTATCCCGGGAATATTCGCGTCTGCCAGCAGGTAGGTGCCGCCAAGGGTGAGCGTGTCGCCGAAGTGATACTCGAGGTTTCCCCCGGTGACATTCCCCTCGATCCCCCCTGCGCGCGGCTGGTTCTCGAGATAGAAGGCCTCCGCCAGCAGTTCCTTGCTCGCGAGACGGACGATGGCGGAATTCTTGAATACCTTGCGCATCCCGAGGTACCAGCCGCCGCGTTCGGCGCCGTCGCCGGTACCGTCGGCAATCAGCAAGCCGGTGCCGATGAGGTAATCCTGGTTGCCTATCGTGATGGACAAGGTATCGTCTTCCAGGCCGGAGAAGAGGTTGCTTGTTTTCCAGCCGATATTTCCCTGTTCGAGGGTCCAGTCATGGGTGCCATCCAGCCCGATCGTGAGCCCGCTTGCGTCGTCGCCGAAGGTGTTGGTGTAGACGGTGCTCAACTTGCCGTAGAAGGTGCCCCCGCCGAGCGGCGTCTCCAATGCGAGCTGGGGCTCGAAGCCCAGTTCCAGCCAGTTGTCTGTGTTCGCTCCAAGGAACGACTCCGATTGACCGAACCACGAGTTGTTGCTGAGGAAGCCGACCACCGCCAGGTCGGCGTTGAACATCAGCTTGGTGCCGTCGCGGTTGTAGAGTTCGTATTCGGCGAGCGCGGCAGATGGGGTGAATAGGCTCGCGCTGGACAGCAGCGTTGCGCACAGCAGTAATTTTGCCTTCATGCTCACTTCCTCGTTTTCCTGTTCAGGAGAGTTATGGATCAATCACGCTGCATGGCAGTTACGGCAAAGCGGCGGCCGCACTCTTTAAACATACTTCAAATAACTGATCTGCGAAACAAGGCTTTGGTCCACCACGCCATGAAAGCTTTCAGATTGAAAATACCGGGCCTGCAATTCGGGTGATGCCGCAGTTCCCCTATCCTTATTCAATTGCGAGCCGCCGAGAGTGCGTCGGGTGTCCTGATCGCGCTTGCGCGAGCGCGGCGCCCAGGTCGGCGGCAATATGCCGGGCGAGTTGTTGCGCTGCGGCGTGAATTTCGTTTCCTGCCGGCTCGCCCGGATTGGCCGGGCCGATTTCGATGCCGTACAAATCGAGCCGGCACGGCAGGCTGCCCAGTTCGCGCGCCAGCGCCAGGGCATCGAGCACGCCGAAGCCGTGGCTGGAGAGTCCGTGGCGGTAGGCAGGCCAGTCTTCCGCGCCAAATTGCCGTATCCGGCCGATGGCATCGTGGCTGTGCATGGCATCGATCAGGATGACCCAGGCCGCGTCGTCCAGCAGGGAGATCAGGTGGGTGCCCGGCCGATCCAGCTTTTCAATGAGAATCCCCTCTGCGGGGGGGGGCACGCCGCCCGCCAGCAAGGCATCGACGGTCAGCCAGCCGGCCTGGTCGTCGCCCGACGGCGAACCGATGCCGAGGATGCGCACCCCACTCACGTCCGCTCGACCTTCATGCGCAGAAAATGGGTGGCGCAGGAAATGCAGGGGTCGTAGTTGCGGATGACTTGTTCGCAGTGCAGCCGCAGCGCGTCGTCCGGATGATCGAGCCCGAAGGCCAGCAGCGACAGCCGCAGATCCTCCTCGATGCGCCCCTGATTCTGGCTGGTCGGCGGCACGATGCGCGCGTTGACCACGCAGCCGGCAGCGTCCATTTCGTAGCGATGCCACAGCAGGCCGCGCGGTGCCTCGGTGCAGCCAGTGGCCACGCCGGCGCGCGGGGTGACCGGCACCGAGGGCGAGTCGGGCAGCCGGTAGCCGTCGAGCAGGCGCAGCGCTTCGTGCAGCGCCAGCAGGATTTCCACCGCCCGCGCAACCAGGCTGTGGAACAGGTTGCGGCTGGGCAGCACCAGGCCGGCTTCCGCCAGCAGCGCCTTGATCCGCTCGGGCAGGCGCTCATGGTTGAGGTTCAGGCGCGCCAGCGGGCCGACCAGGTAGGGCTGCTGGCGATAAGTGCTGAACAGCGCGGTGGAATGCGGTTCATGGCGTTCGGCAAAGTGGGCATCGAAGGCCGCCGCCTCGATGCGCAACCCGTCGCTGGCGCCGATCTGCCCGCGCTCGATGGCATAGTCGACCGGGTGCCGCATCGCGACCGAGACGAAGGCCTGGTCATCCTGCGGCACCGCAATGGCCGCCGCCCAGTGGACCAGCGCTTCAGCCTCCGGCAGGGCGGCGCGCAGCTTGTCGCGGATGGCGCTGATCCTGGGCAGCGCAGGCGCGCCATGGAAGCCGCCGACGCGCACCCCCACCGGATGCACCGAGCGGGCGCCGAACAGGTCCATCAGTTCGTTGCCCAGTGCCTGGATCCGCAGCCCGCGACGCACTTCGTCCGGCGCAATGCGCGCCAGTTCGATGGCGCTGTTGCAGCCGAAGAAATCCGGCGCGGCCAGCAGATGGATGTGCAAGCTGTGGCTCTGGATCCATTCGCCGCAATAGAACACCCGGCGCATGTCGCGCGCCCACGGCTCGAGCTTGGCGCCGAACAGCTGTTCCAGCGCCTGCGCCGCGGTGACCTGATACGCCACCGGGCAGATGCCGCAGATGCGCGCCACCATGTCGGGGATTTCGGTGTAGTGGCGGCCCTCCAGAAACTTCTCGAAGAAGCGCGGCGGCTCGAAGATGCGCAGGCGCAGCTCGGCGATCTCGCCGTTGTCGATGCGCAGGTCGAGCGCACCTTCGCCTTCCACCCGGGTCAGCACTGGCACATGAATCGCCACCGTTCGTTTCTGTTCAGTCATGGCCGCTCGCCCGGGTCTGGTCGGCGGCTGCGAGAAACACCGGCGCCTGGCTGTTGATCGACTGGAAGCGCTGCACGATGGCCGGCGGCGTCAGCCCCAGGCTGCGGAACTGCGCCGCCAGCGCGTCGGCGTTGGCGTTTTCGGCCGGGCCGTAACAGCCGTAGCAGTCGCGGCCGAGGCTGGGGCACAGCGCGCCGCAGCCGGCCCGCGTCACCGGCCCCATGCAGGCGACGCCGCGGCTGACCATCACGCAGGGATACCCCTGGCGCTTGCACTCGGTGCATACCTTGTCGGCTGCTGCGAGAAACACCGGTGCCTGGCTGTTGATCGACTGGAAGAGCCGGACGATGGCCGGCGGCGTCAGCCCCAGATTGCGGAACTGCGCTGCCAGCGCGTCGGTGTTGGCGTTTTCGGCCGGGC
>JBAVFD010000004.1:0-21003 GCA_049588075.1 Thiobacillus sp. | reverse complement strand
CAACACGGCGAAGGGGCGACCCCGGCCGAGGCGCTGGAAGCCTTCATCGCCCAGCATTACCTGGATCATCCGATCCCGGCACGCATCCTGGTCAGCGAAGCGATCGAGACTGCGTCACTGGAAGGGCTGCTCTCCGAGCTGGCCCACAAAAAAGTCAGCCTGCTGCATCGCGTCAGCGGCGAACGCAAGGTGTGGATCGGCATGGCGCAAGCCAACGCGCGCCTGTCGGCCGAACGCCGCAGCAGCGACCGCGCCAACCAGTCGCAGCGGCTCGCCGCGCTGCGTGACACCCTCGACCTGCCACAGCTGAATCGCATCGAATGCTTCGACATTTCGCACACCATGGGTGAAGCGACCGTGGCTTCGTGCGTCGTGTACGAGGGCGACGACCTGAAAAAATCCGACTACCGGCGCTACAACATCAGCGGCATCACGCCGGGCGACGACTACGCCGCGATGCACGCCGCACTCATCAAGCGCTTCCACAAAAGCGTGGAAGAAAACGGTGTGCTGCCCGACCTGCTGCTGATCGACGGCGGCAAGGGACAAATATCGATGGCGGTCGAAGCCATGACCGAACTCGGACTGGGCGAGGTGCTGTTGCTCGGCGTGGCCAAGGGCGAGGCGCGCAAGCCCGGACTGGAAACGCTGATCTTCGCCGACGGCCGCGAACTGAAACTCGCCAAGGACCACCCCGGCTTCCACCTGATCCAGCAGGTGCGCGACGAGGCGCACCGCTTCGCCATCACCGGCCACCGCGCCAAACGCGGCAAGGCGCGCGTGCAATCGACGCTGGAAGACATCCCCGGCATCGGTCCCAAACGCCGCAAACAGCTGCTCGAACACTTCGGTGGCCTGCAGGGCGTGCGCGACGCCGGCGTCGACGCGCTTGCCAGCGTGAGCGGTATCAGTCGAGAATTGGCGGAAACCCTTTATCACGCCCTGCATTAATCCCTAATGCCACTCAATCTTCCCAACCTGCTCACCTGGCTGCGCATCCTCTTCATACCGCTGATGGCAGGCGTGTTCTACCTGCCCGACGGCTGGGTGACGGCGTCCGAAGCCAATTTGCTGGCCGCCGTGTTTTTTGGCGTGGCGGCGCTGACCGACTGGCTCGACGGCTATCTGGCGCGCGCGCTCGGCCAGACTTCGGCGTTCGGCGCCTTTCTCGACCCGGTAGCCGACAAGCTGATGGTCGCCGCCGCGCTGATCGTGCTGGTCGATATCGGCCGGGTGGCGCCACTGATCGCACTCATCATCATCGGCCGTGAAATCACCATTTCCGCCCTGCGCGAATGGATGGCCAAGGCAGGAAAATCAACCAGCGTGGCGGTGTCCTTCGTCGGCAAGCTGAAAACCACGGCGCAAATGGCCGCCATCGTGCTGCTGCTGTATTTCAACCCGCTCGCCGGTCTGCCGATCGCGACGATCGGCACGCTGCTGATCTGGATCGCTGCACTGCTTACCCTGGTGTCGATGGCGTATTACCTGGTGATGGCTACACGCGCGCTGCAAAAAACTTCATGAGAATATTCGCTGCCCTGTTGACAGCAAAAAACGGAATCCCCATAATGCGCAGCCTTCAACGCGGGAATAGCTCAGCTGGTAGAGCGCAACCTTGCCAAGGTTGAGGTCGGGAGTTCGAACCTCCTTTCCCGCTCCAGAATTCCGGGGAAAACAGAAGGCTTAGTCCGGACGTTTTCCCTTTTTCACTTAAGTGCTATTGGGCGCGATAGCAAAGCGGTTATGCACCGGATTGCAAATCCGTGTAGGTCGGTTCGACTCCGGCTCGCGCCTCCAGAATGATCGGCTGCCTGCTTCGCCCGGATGGTGAAATTGGTAGACACAAGGGACTTAAAATCCCTCGCCAGCGATGGCGTACCGGTTCGATTCCGGTTCCGGGCACCATCCTGGCTTTCGGTCCGTCCGTCCGGGTGGTATAATTCGGGCGCTTGATTATTTGGCCGTTTGGCTGAAATTTTTGTATCTGGCTGTTTTTTGTATTTATGGGCGTTTCGCCCATTTTTTATTTGTGCTTCGCTCGACACGATGATGGATTTGCCCACCCGCCTGGAACCCGTACTTGCCGGCCTCGGTTACGAGCTGGTGATGCTGGAACGCGCCGGACGCGGGTTGATCCGGATTTTCATCGACAAGCCGGGCGGCATCACGATTGACGACTGCGTGGCGGTGAGCAATCACCTGTCCCACCTGTTCACCGTCGAGAACATCGACTACGACAGGCTGGAAGTGTCCTCGCCCGGTCTCGACCGGCCGCTGGTCAGGCCACAGGACTATGTGCGCTTCGCCGGCGAACAGGTGACGCTCAAGCTGCGGGTGCCGCTGGATAACCGGCGACGCCTCAGCGGACAGTTGATCGGACTGGAAAACGATGTAGTGAAGTTAATCGTCGATGGCACGGAAGTGTCGGTTGATTTGAGAAATGTGGACGCTGCCCGCCTGAAACCCATGGTTTAGGCGAAGCAGGGCTGGAGGAAATATGAGCCGTGAAATGTTGATGCTGGCCGACGCGCTGGCACGCGAAAAGAGTGTGGACAAGGAAGTGGTGTTCGAAGCGCTGGAGCAGGCGCTCGCCTCCGCCACCAAGAAACGCTTCAAGGACGACGCTGACGTGCGCGTGACCATCAACCGCGACACCGGCGATTACGAATCTTTCCGCCGCTGGCAGGTGGTGACGGAAACCGAACTCGAATCCGAGGGTTACCAGATTCTGCTGATCGACGCCCAGGACACCCACCCCGATATTGAAATCGGCGACTACATCGAAGAGCCGCTGGAGAACATCGAATTCGGCCGCATCGGCGCGCAAGCCGCCAAACAGGTCATCCTGCAGAAAATCCGCGACGCCGAGCGCGAGCAGATCATCAGCGACTTCCTCGACCGCAAGGAACATCTTGTCAACGGCGTGGTGAAACGCATCGACCGTGGCAACGCCATCATCGAATCCGGCCGCGTCGAAGGCTTCCTGCACCGCGACCAGATGATCCCGCGCGAAAACCTGCGCGTCGGCGACCGCGTCCGCGCTTATCTGCTGCGCATCGACCGTGGCGTGCGCGGCCCGCAGGTGGTGCTGTCGCGCACCGCGCCCGAATTCATCATGAAGCTGTTCGAACTCGAAGTGCCGGAGATCGAGGAAGGCCTGCTCGAGATCAAGGCGGCCGCCCGCGACCCTGGCCTGCGCGCCAAGATCGCCGTGGTCTCGCACGATCCGCGCATCGACCCGATCGGCACCTGCATCGGCCTGCGCGGTTCGCGCGTCACCTCAGTGACCAACGAACTGGCCGGCGAGCGCGTCGACATCATTCACTGGTCGGCCGAGCCTGCGCAATATGTGATCAACGCGCTGGCGCCCGCCGAAGTCAGCTCCATCGTGGTGGACGAAGACAAGCACAGCATGGACGTGGTGGTGGACGAGGAACAGCTGGCGATGGCAATCGGCCGCGGCGGCCAGAACGTGCGTCTGGCATCCGAACTGACCGGCTGGGACCTCAACATCATGTCGCGTGAAGCGGCGGAAGAGAAGCAGTCGACCGAAAGCGGCAAGACGCTCGCCCTGTTCATCGCGAAACTCGATGTGGACGAGGAAGTCGCCCAGATTCTGGTCGACGAAGGCTTCTCCACGCTGGAAGAAGTGGCTTACGTGCCGCTGAACGAGATGCTCGAAATCGAGGCCTTCGACGAAGACCTGGTCAACGAACTGCGCAACCGGGCCCGCAACGCCCTGCTGACCGCCGCCATCGTCGGCGAGGAGCAGGTCGAAGCCTCGGCGGGCGACCTGCTGTCGCTCGACGGCATGGATGCCGAAACCGCGCGTCTGCTCGCCAGCAAAGGCATCCACACCACAGAGGATCTGGCCGATCTGGCTGTCGATGAGCTGACCGAAATGGTCACCATGGACACCGACCGCGCCAACCAATTGATCATGGCCGCACGCGCGCCCTGGTTCGCCCAAGGCTGATACGCCACGAGGATTGCATGAACGTTGAACAATTCGCCCAGGAACTGAAACTGCCGCCCCATCTGCTGCTTGAGCAGCTGAAGGCGGCGGGCGTCAGCAAGAATGATGTCGTTGACACCGTGACAGAAGCGGACAAAGCGCATTTGCTCGACTATCTGCGCAAGGTCCACGGTGGCGGCGCTGAAACCGGCAAAACCAAAATCACCATCACGCGCAAGCAGACCGGTGAAATCCGCAAGACCGACAGCACCGGCAAGTCGCGCACCATCACGGTGGAAACGCGCAAGTCGCGCACCTACGTCAAGCGCGATGCCAGCGCACTGACGGCCGAGGCCCAGCCTGTCGTCGAGCCCGAAGCAGAAGCCCGGCCCGCTCCTCAGGCCGAAGAGCAGATTGCACCTGTTGTCGAGACCCGGGCCGAAGCGCCTGTCGCCCAACCTGTCAGCGAACCCGTCGCTGAACCGGCTGTCGCTGCGCCTGTCGAGCCTGAGCCCGTGCCCGTCAAGCCTGCCGCGGCTGTGGCCGTAGCCGCTGAAGCTGCGCCGGCCGAGGCCATTGCGCAGCCCGCAGGCGAAGCTGCCCCGGTCGTCAAGAAAACCACCCGCATCAAAAAAGCCTCGATCCTGAACGAAGCCGAAGTCAAGGCGCGCGAAGAAGAAGCACGCCGTCATACTGCATTGCAGGAACGTCAGGCAGCGGACTCCAAAGCACGCATCGAACGCGAAGCCTTGCGCAAGCAGGCGGAAGCCGCCCGCGAAGCCGCCAAGCTGGCTGCCGCCGAGAAGGCCGCCGCACCGGCCGCGCCGAGCGCCCCCACCGAAAAAACGCTGCACAAACCGGACAAGCCGGCTGCGGCCAAGGGCGCCAAAGGGCCGGACAAAAAGCCTGCGGGCAGCTGGAAAGACGATGCTGCACGCCGCAAGGGCGGACTCAAGACCCGTGGCGGCGCGGCGCCTGACGCAGGCTGGCGTGGCCGCAAGGGCAAGTCCCGCACCGGACAGGAAGACACCAACTTCATCGAGCCGACCGAAATGGTCGTGCGCGAGGTGCTGGTGCCCGAAACCATTACCGTGGCCGAGCTTGCCCACAAGATGTCGGTGAAAGCGGCTGAGGTCATCAAGGCGCTGATGAAGCTGGGCAGCATGGTGACGATCAACCAGGTGCTCGACCAGGAGACCGCGATTATCGTGGTCGAGGAAATGGGCCACATCGGCAAGCCTGCCGCGCTCGACACGCCGGAAGCCTTCCTGATCGACACGGGCGAAGTGAGCGCGCATGAAATGCGCGCCCGCCCCCCCGTCGTCACGGTGATGGGTCACGTCGACCACGGCAAGACCTCGCTGCTCGACACCATCCGGCGCACCCGGGTGGCCAGCGGCGAAGCCGGCGGTATCACCCAGCATATCGGCGCGTATCACGTCGAAACCGAAAAAGGTGTCATCACCTTCCTCGATACCCCGGGTCACGAAGCGTTTACCGCCATGCGGGCGCGCGGTGCGAAAGCGACCGACATCGTGGTGCTGGTGGTGGCGGCGGATGACGGTGTCATGCCGCAAACCATCGAAGCCATCCACCACGCCAAGGCAGCGGGCGTGCCGCTGGTGGTGGCGGTGAACAAGATCGACAAGCCCGACGCCAACCCCGAGCGCATCCGCCAGGAACTGGTCGCGCAAGGCGTCACCCCGGAAGAATGGGGCGGCGACACCCAGTTCGTCGAAGTGTCAGCGAAAGCGAAAACCAATATCGACGGCCTGCTCGACGCCATTCTGTTGCAAGCCGAGGTGCTGGAACTGCAGGCAACGGCTGACGGCCCGGCCAAAGGGATCGTCATCGAAGCGCGTCTGGACAAAGGCAAGGGTCCGGTCGCCACGCTGCTGGTGCAATCCGGCACCCTGCGCCGCGGCGACATGGTACTGGCCGGCCAGGTCTTCGGTCGCGTGCGCGCCATGCTCGACGAAGCCGGCAAGACGGTGACCGAAGCCGGCCCCTCGATCCCGGTCGAAATCCAGGGCCTGTCCGACGTGCCGCAGGCGGGCGAGGACATGATGGTGCTGCCGGACGAACGCAAGGCCCGCGAGATCGCGCTGTTCCGTCAGGGCAAGTTCCGCGACGTGCAACTTGCGAAAAAGCAGGCCGCCAAGCTGGAATCGATGTTCGAGCAGATGGGCGAGGGCGAAGTGCAGCATCTGCCCATCATCCTCAAGGCCGACATGCAGGGCTCCTACGAAGGTCTGGCACACGCGCTGGGCAAGCTGTCGACCGACGAGGTCAAGGTCAACATCATCCACAGCGGTGTGGGCGCGATCACCGAGTCCGACGTCAACCTGGCGCTCGCCTCCAAGGCGGTGCTGATCGGCTTCAACGTGCGTGCCGATGCGTCGGCCCGCAAGCTGGCCGAATCCAGCGGTGTCGACATCCGTTACTACAACATCATCTACGAAGCGGTGGATGAGGTGAAAGCGGCGCTGTCCGGCATGCTGGCGCCGGAGAAGAAGGAAAGCGTCATCGGCACGGTGGAAGTCCGCCAGGTGTTCGTCATTTCCAAGGTCGGCACCATCGCCGGCTGCTACGTGACGGATGGCGTGATCAAGCGCAACGCCGGCGTGCGCGTGCTGCGCAACAACGTGGTGATCCACCAGGGCGAACTCGATTCGCTCAAGCGCTTCAAGGACGACGTCAAGGAAGTCAAGGCCAACTTCGAATGCGGCCTGTCGCTGAAGAACTTCAACGACATCCAGGAAGGCGACATCCTCGAGGTATTTGAAGTGGTGGAAGTGGCGCGCTCGCTGTAATGCCTAAGGATTTCCCGAGGGCGCGCCGCGTCGCCGACCAGATCCAGCGCGAACTGCCGGAGTTGATCCGGCAGGAAGTGAAGGATCCGCGCGTCGGCATGCTGACCATCACCGAGGTCGAGGTCAACCGCGACATGGAGTTCGCCAAGGTCTACTTCACCACGCTGGGCGGTGAGCCCGAGCATGCCGCCTGCCTGCAGGGCCTCCAGCGCGCCAGCGGCTTTCTGCGCTCGCTGCTGTCGCACCGCATGCAACTGCGCGTGGTGCCCAAGCTCACCTTCGTCTACGACCGCTCGGTCGAATACGGCATCCAGCTCACCCACCTGATCGAATCGGCGGTCGCCGAAGACGCCCAGCACCCGAAAGACGAGTGAAACCCGCCCGCCAACCGATAGACGGCGTGCTGTTGCTGAACAAGCCGGTCGGCATCACCTCCAACGCCGCGCTGCAAAAAGCCAAATGGCTGCTCAACGCCAAAAAGGCAGGACACACCGGTACCCTCGATCCCTTCGCCGACGGCCTGTTGCCGCTGTGTTTCGGCGAGGCCACCAAGTTTTCCGCCTATCTGCTCGACGCCGACAAGCACTATCGCGCCGTGCAGCAGCTCGGCGTGACCACCACCACCGGCGACCCGGAAGGCGAAGTGCTCAGCACCCACGACGTGGCGGTCAGCTGTGCCGACATCAGTGCCGTACTGCCGCGCTTCAGGGGTGAAATCGAACAAATCCCGCCGATGCATTCGGCGCTCAAACACCAGGGGCGCCCGCTATACGAATACGCCCGCGCCGGCATCGAAATCGGCCGCCCGCCGCGCAAGGTGACGATCCGTTCGCTGGACATGTCCGAATGCGCCCCGCCGCGCGTGGTGCTGGACGTGCAATGCAGTGCCGGAACCTACATCCGCACCCTGGCGCAGGACATCGGCGCTGAACTCGGTTGCGGCGCTTACCTCACCGCGCTGACGCGCACCGCCGTGGCGGGGTTCAAGCTGGAACAGGCGCACACGCTGGCCGAACTGGAAGCGCTCGACGCCAGCCAGCGGCAGACCTTGCTGATGCCCGCGGACTGCCTGGTCGCGCATCTGCCCGCGGTAGAACTCGACACGACCGACGCCGAGGCCTTGTGCCAGGGCCGCAGCGTTGCACACCCGACAACTCAACCCGGGCTGACGCGCGTATACACGACAACCCACGCCTTCCTCGGTTTGGCCCACGCAGAAGCCGACCAACTGGTACCACGCCGCCTGATCGCCACCCAGCAAGCAAGCTTGAATTGGCAGCCCCATTTAGCGTAAAATGCGCGATTTCCCGGAACGTGTCCCGCTCAGCCGCAGGCCACGCGATTTAGAAGGAGTACACCATGGCTGTTACCGTCGTTCAAAAAGCTGAAATCGTCCAGAATTACCAGCGCACCGCCGCCGACACCGGCTCCCCCGAAGTGCAGGTTGCCCTGCTGACGGCCCGCATCAATGACCTGACCGATCACTTCAAGGCCAACATGAAGGATCACCACTCGCGTCGTGGTCTGCTGAAAATGGTGAGCCGCCGCCGCAAGCTGCTGGACTACCTGAAGCGAACCAACCTCGAAGGCTACAAGACCCTGATCGATCGTCTCAGCCTGCGTAAGTAAACCTGACCGAACCACTGTGATGACACAGCACCTTGCTGGCTGCACTTTGCTGGCTGCGCCGGCACTGGCCGGTTCGGAACAGTGGGCGGGTCGTGTTGCACCCTGAATTTCCCACGCCCCGCACTCGCGGGGCGTTTTCATTTTGAAAGGAACTCGTGTGAGCGCTATCAAGAAAACGTTTACCTACGGCCGTCATCAGGTCACGCTGGAAACCGGCGAAATCGCCCGCCAGGCGGGCGGCGCAGTCATTGTCAACATGGACGATACCGTGGTGCTGGTCACCGTCGTTGCCAAAAACGACGTCAAGCCCGGCCAGGATTTCTTTCCGCTGACCGTCGACTATCAGGAAAAAACCTACGCCGCCGGCCGCATCCCGGGTGGCTTCCTCAAGCGTGAAAGCCGCCCGTCCGAGGGCGAAACCCTGATCTCGCGCCTGATCGACCGGCCGATCCGCCCGCTGTTCCCGGAAGGCTTCTTCAACGAAGTGCAGATCATCGCCACGGTGATGTCGTCCAACCCCGAGGTCAGCGCCGACATTCCCGCGCTGATCGGCGCCTCCGCCGCGCTGTCGCTGTCCGGCCTGCCGTTCGACGGCCCGGTGGGCGCGGCGCGCGTCGGTTTCATCAATGGCGAATACGTGCTCAACCCGACCCTCTCCGAACTGAAGGATTCGGCGCTGGATCTGGTTGTCGCCGGCACCGAAACCGCCGTGCTGATGGTTGAATCCGAAGCGATGGAATTGCCCGAAGACATCATGCTCGGCGCAGTCGTATTCGGCCACACCCAGATGCAGGCCGTGACCAACGCGATCAACGAACTGGCTGACGAAGCGGGCGCTGACGCCTGGGATTGGCAGCCGCTCGCTGAAGACGCGGCGATGGTGGAACGCCTGAAGGCACTGGCCGAAGACGGCCTGCAGCAGGCCTACAACATCAAGCAGAAGCAGGCGCGCATGACCGCGGTCGACGAAGTGCGCAACAAGGCCTTCGCCGAACTGATCAGCGCCGACATGGACACGGTCGCTGCCAACCACGTCAAGGACGCGTTCCACCGCCTAGAAGCAGGCGTGGTACGCAACCGCATCCTCTCCGGCCAGCCGCGCATCGACGGCCGCGACACCCGTACCGTGCGTCCGATCACCATCCGCACCGGCGTGCTGCCGCGCACCCACGGTTCCGCCCTGTTCACCCGCGGCGAAACCCAGGCGCTGGTCGTCACCACGCTCGGCACCGGCCGCGACGAGCAGACCATCGATGCGCTCGAAGGCTCGTACCACGACCGCTTCATGCTGCACTACAACATGCCCCCCTACGCCACCGGCGAAACCGGCCGCGTCGGCACCCCCAAGCGCCGCGAAATCGGCCACGGCCGGCTCGCCAAGCGCGCGCTGATGGCGGTATTGCCGACCAAGGAAGAATTCGGCTACACCATGCGAGTGGTGTCGGAAATCACCGAATCCAACGGTTCCTCGTCGATGGCCTCGGTGTGCGGCGGCTGCCTGTCGCTGATGGATGCCGGTGCTCCGCTGAAAGCACACGTCGCCGGCATCGCCATGGGTCTGATCAAGGAAGGCAATCGCTTCGCCGTGCTGACCGACATCCTCGGCGACGAAGATCACCTCGGAGACATGGACTTCAAGGTCGCGGGCACCGAAAAAGGCGTGACCGCCCTGCAGATGGACATCAAGATCCAGGGCATCACTGCGGAAATCATGGACGCCGCACTGAAGCAGGCCAAGGAAGGCCGCCTGCACATCCTCGGCATCATGAAGTCATCGGTCTCCACCAGCCATGAAATGTCGGCCTACGCGCCGCGCATCATCGCGATGAAGATCAACCCGGAAAAGATCCGCGACGTCATCGGCAAGGGCGGCGCCGTGATCCGCGCGCTGACCGAAGAAACCGGCACCCAGATCGACATCCAGGAAGACGGCAGTGTGAAGATCGCCTGCACCAGCATGGAAGCGGGCGAACTCGCGAAGAAGCGGATCGAGGAGATCACCGCCGAAGTCGAAGTCGGCAAGGTCTACGAAGGCGCAGTCCTCAAGCTGCTGGACTTCGGCGCGATCGTCAACGTGCTGCCGGGCCGCGATGGCCTGCTGCACATTTCGCAGATCGCCCACGAGCGCGTCAACACCATCGGCGATCACCTGAAGGAAGGCCAGGTCGTGAAGGTGAAGATTCTGGAAGCCGACGAGAAAGGCCGCCTGCGCCTGTCGATGAAAGCGCTGCTGGATGCGCCCGCACCTACTGTCATCGACAGCGAATCACCGGAAAACGCAGGCTGAATCAGTCTGCCCCTAAAAAACCGCGCTCTCGGGCGCGGTTTTTTTTAGGCGGCCCAAATCAAGCTGACGCCAGTGGAAACCTCACACTCACCACCAAACCCGAACCGGCCTCGGCTGCCTCCAGATCCACCCTCGCACCATGCAGATGCGCGATGCGCTGCACAATCGTCAACCCCAGCCCCGCTCCATCCACGCCGCTCGACAGCCGATGAAAGGGCGCAAATACGGCTGCTCGCTGCTGCTCAGGGATGCCGGGGCCATTATCTGCCACCAACCATGTCACCCCCTGCTCTGAATTGCTCACAGTCAGGGTGATGCGTGTCCCGCCATAGCGCAGGGCATTGTCGATCAAATTGGCAAGCATCTCCCGCAACAGTTGCGCATCCCCCATCACCCACGCTTCACTTTCTTCCATCTCGAAGCCGATTTCCACCCCTTTTGCCAAGGCCTGGGGAGCCCATTCACGCGCGACCGCCCTCACCACCTCCCCGCTATCAAGCCGGTTCAAATGCAGGGTATTTTCCGCGGCCTCGACGCGAGCCAGGATGAGCAGCTTCTGAACCAGATCCCCCATGGTTAGCGCCGAATGTGCGATACGCGTCAGCGCATGTTGCGCATCTGCAAGCCCTGCGCCCGCCAAGGCAGCTTCGGCCTGCGCGCGGATGCCGGCAATGGGGGTGCGAAGTTGATGCGCAGCATCCGCGACAAAGCGCGATTGCGATTCAACCGCTTCGGCCAGCCGCTGCAGCAGCGAATTGATTTCGTCCATGAACGGCTTCAATTCGGCAGGCGTGCCCTCCAGCGGAACCGGGCTCAGATCGAACGCCTGTCGTCCCGACAGGCGTTCGCGCAGCCGGCCCACCGGCTCAAGCCCCCGACTCACCCCATAGGCTATGGCAATTGCCGCCGTCAGGGTCATCAACAGCATCGGAATCACAATCGCCAGTGTGGCGCGCCCGGCCATTGCCGAACGACGCGACAGCGTTTCCCCCACCTGTATCAGCGCCACCCCATGCGCACTGGTGCCATGGAGCGAAAGCGCAAATGCAGCCACCCGGACTGGCTCCCCATCCTGAGTGCCATCGTAAATAATCAGTTGACCTGGCTTGATGCCATGCCTTTCCGGGAATGGCGGCATTCTGCTCTCGCCTTCGACCACCCGGTTATGCGGGTCGAGGATGCGATGGAACAACAGGTCTTCCTGGTCAAACAACAGCAATTCACGCGCCGCAACCGGAAGATCGACCTGTACCTGTCCATGCAGCACTTCAACCCTATCCGCCAGCGCATACGTTCGCCGCACCAGGGAACGGTCGAAAGCCGCATTGATGAAATACTGGCTGGCGAAATAGGCAATAATCCATAGCAGGATGAATAGCGGCAACATCATCGACAACATGCGGACGATCAATTGCCGCCGCAGACTGGTCTGGTTTTCTCCGTTCACGGTTCAACTTCCAGCAGATAGCCCAGGCCGCGCAATGTGCGGACCAGCACGCCGGACCCCGCCAGTTTGCGACGCAACCGGTGAATATAGACCTCCACGGCATTGTCCCCGACGCCCTCATCCCAACCGGTCAGACGGTCTGCAATCGCCTCCTTGGCGGTGACATGCCCGGCATGGTTCAACAGAATCTCAAGCACCTCCATCTCGCGTGCGGACAGTACCAGGGGGATATCGTCCACGCGAGCCTGCCGCTTGACGCTGTCGAAACTGAGACGGCCGATACGGTTCTGGGCATCGGCCACGCCATGCGCCCGCCGCAGCAAGGCCCGCAATCGCGCAAGCAATTCATCCAGCGCAAACGGCTTGAGCAGATAATCATCAGCCCCCGCATCCAGCCCCCGCACCCGGTCTTCCACTGTATCGCGTGCAGTCAGAATCATGACCGGCAAGGTGGCGCCCCGCTTGCGCAAGCGGCGCAGCACTTCCAGACCCTCGCGCCGTGGCAGCCCCAGATCGAGCAACATCGCGTCGTATACGTATCCCGACAATGCGTTCTCCGCCTGCACGCCATCCTGTGTCCAGTCCACCGCGAACCCGGCCTGCCGGATGGCCAGCATGACTGCCTCGCCGAGCGTCGGATCATCTTCCACGAGTAGAATTTTCATGATTCAAGTCTGACACAAAGTGCGCCCATCCCACCTGACGGGATTCACGAAAAAAACTGATCAAGCTTGTGTCCGTAAGGTTCGTGTAAGCATCGCACCGCATAGTGCAGGCCATGTAACTGCATTCCGCAATTGCATAACGACCCATTTGAACACTTGGAGAAATTGATGAACAAACTGATGACTTCCCTGGTTGCCGCTTCCATCGTCGGCGCTTTCAGCATGTCCGCTTTTGCTGCTGACGCAGCCAAGGCCGCTCCCGCCACAACCGAAGCCGCCAAGGCTGCACCTGCCGCCGGCGCAGCTGAAAAGCCCGCTGAAGCACCCAAAAAAGCTCACAAGAAATCCAGCAAAAAGGCTGCTCCGAAGGCTGACGCCAAGGCTGCTCCGAAGGCTGACGCTGCTGCTACGCCGGCTGAACCCGCCAAGAAGTAATTCTTACGGGTCACTCAAAACCGCGCTCTCGGGCGCGGTTTTTTTATGCTGAACCGTCCAGAAACGTCTGCCACCAGCGCTTGCGCTGGCCCGTCACCACTCCGTGCACTTCCAGCTCGCGGGGCGGCATCCTGCTCATCAGCCAACCCGGCAGCACTGTCGATTTCATGGAACTGGAACCGCACGAACTGCCGAGATGGCTCGGGTCGTAAATCTTGATGAAATTGGGCGCATCCAGATTGTCTGCATAGACAATCGCACAGTAATCCTCGTGATGCTCGCGCCGCAACAATTCATCCAGCTCGCGCATGAACTGTTGCACCTTGTCGGCAGCAGAAGGTTCTTGCGGAACCGGTTGCCCCACCGCATAGAGATACCAGGACGCATCGGCATCGACCTTTTGCCAGAACGCCGTCAACTGATCCCAGCGCATTACGCTGTATAGCAGCCCATTGTAGTAAGCATCGAATTCGTTCGTGTTGGCCATCGTGTTCTCCGGATGATTATTTGGCGACCTTGTCGTGCCAACTGTTATTTTGCAATCTGCCGTGCCCGCCATTATTTTGCAATCTGCCGTGCCCGCCATTATTTGGCGACCTGCCGTGCCCGCCATTATTTGGCGACCTGCCGTGCCAACTGTTATTTGGCGACCTGCCGTTCGCGGATTTCCTCGAGCGTCTTGCATTCAACGCACAGCGTTGCAGTCGGGCGCGCCTGCAGGCGTTCCAGACCGATTTCGACGCCGCAGGACTCACAATAACCGTATTCTTCTCTGTCGATCCTGGCGATCGTGTCGTTTATTTTCTTGATCAGCTTGCGTTCACGGTCGCGGTTGCGCAGTTCCAGCGCCATGTCGGATTCCTGGGTGGCGCGGTCATTGGGGTCGGCGAACACGGTCTCTTCATCCTGCATGGAATGCAGCGTGCTATCGATGTCCTGCGACAGCTCGGTTTTCCAGGCATCGAGTATTTCGCGAAAATGCGCGAGCTGTTTTGCGTTCATGTATTCTTCGCCTTTTTTAGCCTTGTATGGCACAAAGCGCTTCAGATTTTCAGCCATCTCGTTCTCTTCGAAAATAATTGCGCCGGGCGAAAAACCCAACGCGATTAGATATCAGAATCCCATTTACACCGCAACCCTCTTACTTACCCCGCCAACATGACCCTACAAGCCCTACTATTCGACGTCGACGGCACCCTTGCCGACACCGAGCGCGACGGCCACCGTCCCGCCTTCAATCAGGCCTTTGCCGACGCTGGTCTGGACTGGCACTGGGATGTCGCCCTCTATGGCAAGCTGCTCGCCGTCACCGGCGGCAAGGAGCGGATGAAACACTATATCGACCACTATCGTCCGGACTATAACAAGCCCGCCAACTTCGACCAGATGGTGGCGGAACTCCACCAGTCCAAGACCCGCATATACAGCGCACTCGCCGCGCGTGGCGGCATCCCGATGCGCACCGGCGTCAAGCGTTTGCTGATCGAGGCGCGGGCCGCCGGCCTGCGGCTGGCGATCGCCACCACCACCACCCCGGAAAACGTCACCGTGCTGCTGGAACACAGTCTGGGCGCGGGCACGCAGGACTGGTTCGATGTCATCGCGGCGGGCGACATCGTGCCCGCCAAGAAACCCGCACCCGACATCTACCACTACGCGCTGGAAAAAATGGGGCTGGATGCCGCCGTCTGCCTGGCTTTCGAAGACTCGGAAAACGGCCTGCGCGCAAGTCTGGGAGCCAACCTGAAAACGCTGGTGACGGTCAATGACTACACGCTGGATCACGACTTCACGGGTGCAGCCGTCGTGCTGTCCGACCTTGGCGACCCCGGTTCGCCCAACCGTCGCATCGCAGGCCCCGACCTCGGCCGGCCGTTCGTCGATGTGGCTTATCTAAGGACGCTGCACCAGAGCTGACGCTGCTTGCCGCTCACGGCCTGCTGCTCGCCCGGTTCAGGGGTTATGCATCAGCGCCGCTTCCAGCGTATTTTCCAGCAGGGTCGCCACCGTCATCGGCCCCACGCCGCCGGGAACCGGGGTGATCCAGCTGGCGCGTTGTGCGGCGGATTCGAAATCGACGTCGCCGACCAGCTTGCCGTCGGGCAGGCGGTTGATGCCGACGTCGATCACGATCGCGCCTTCGCGTATCCAGTCGCCCGGAATCATGTGCGGCCGCCCCACTCCCACCACCAGCACCTCGGCGGATCGCACGAAGCTTTCCAGATCGCGGGTGGCGCTGTGGCAGACCGTGATGGTGCAGCCCGCCAATAACAGTTCGAGGCTCATCGGCCGACCGACGATGTTGGACGCACCGACCATCACCGCATTCTTGCCGCGCAATTCTTCGTTGGTGGCGCGCAACAAGGTCATGATGCCGCGCGGGGTGGACGGCCGCAGCGTCGGCATTTTCACCGCCAGACGGCCAATGTTGTAGGGGTGAAAACCGTCGACGTCCTTGTCCGGCCGGATGCGCTCGATCACCGTCTCCGCATCGATGTGCGCGGGCAGCGGCAACTGCACCAGGATGCCGTCGATGGCAGGGTCGGCGTTCAGCGTATCGATCAGCGCCAGCACCTGTTCCTGCGTAGTGGCGCTCGGCAGGTCGTGCGCCACGCTGGTGACACCCGCCCGTTCGCAGGCGCGTTTCTTGTTGCGCACGTACACCGCCGAGGCAGCATCGTCGCCCACCAGAATCACCGCCAGGCCGGGGCGGCGTTTGCCCTGCACCTCGCGTTCGGCCACCTTGTCGTGGACGACTGCGAGGATGGTGTCGGCCATGGCCTTGCCGTCGAGGATGCGTGCGCTCATCAAAACAACCCTGAAGCAAAAGCGCGATTTTCCCGGAACCCACCCCCTTACTCAAGCGAAAATTGACCCGGCCGTTTTGCCAAGGTATAGTCTCGCCTCTCCGAAATGTAGATGGTATGCATGGACAGGATTTCGGGGTGTAGCGCAGCCCGGTAGCGCGCCTGCTTTGGGAGCAGGATGTCAGGAGTTCGAATCCCCTCACCCCGACCACCCCCCATGCTTAAAAAACAGCACCCGAAGATGCCGCCCGAAGATAGAATCTCTGCCCGTAGCTCAACCGGATAGAGCACCAGCCTTCTAAGCTGGGGGTTACAGGTTCGATTCCTGTCGGGCAGGCCAAAGTTTTTCGTTGTCAGTGTTGCTGGCAAGACCAATGGTGGACGTAGCTCAGTTGGTAGAGTCCAGGATTGTGATTCCTGTTGTCGTGGGTTCGAGCCCCATCGTCCACCCCAATATATTCAAGCACCTAGCGCTTAACCCGCCTAGGTGCTTTTTCTTTCAGGGGACACAGGCGGGACAATCGAGGCGAAACAACTTCGCCCGCAATCGGCCAATCGCGGAAATTCAAACACCATCGTACGACCGTCTATCGCTCGGCCTTCACAGACGATCATCGAGGCTGGAAATCGCAGTCCCCTGTTCACTTTTCAAGAAAAACATGAGCACCAAATTGATGTTGTTCTTCTGCAAACCCCGGTAAATCCACTTGAAACACTCCAGGCTACGCCAACCCGAGTTACTGGCACCCGCCGGCTCGCAAACCATGCTGGAAACGGCGCTCGCCTTTGGCGCCGATGCGGTGTATGCCGGGCAGCCGCGCTACAGCCTGCGCGTCCGCAACAACAGCTTCCGCGACGAAGGTGCGCTGGGGGTCGGAATCGAATACGCGCACAGCCGCGGCAAGCAGTTCTATGTCGTCAGCAACATCTTCCCGCACAACAGCAAGCTGAAAACCTATCTGGCTGACATGGCGCCGGTCATCGCCCTCAAGCCGGACGCGCTGATCATGGCCGACCCCGGCCTGATCGACATGATTCGCGAAACCTGGCCGGAGATGCCCGTCCACCTGTCCGTACAGGCCAACACCGTCAACTACGCTGCGGTGCGTTTCTGGAAAAAACTCGGCATCAGCCGCGTTATCCTGTCGCGTGAACTCTCGCTCGACCAGGTCGCCGAGATTCGCCAGGAATGCCCGGACATGGAACTGGAAGTCTTCGTCCATGGCGCGCTGTGCATCGCGTATTCCGGCCGCTGCCTGCTCTCGGGCTATTTCAACCACCGCGACCCCAACCAGGGCGCCTGCACCAATTCGTGCCGCTGGGAATACGATGTCCAGCCCGGCAAGGTGGCGCCGGATGGCGACGTGTACCTGCTGGAAGAAAAGGAACGCGCCGGCAGCTACATGCCGATCGAAGAGGACGAGCACGGCACCTACATCCTCAACTCGAAAGACCTGCGCGCCATCGAACACGTACAGCGTCTGACGGAAATCGGCGTCGACTCGCTCAAGATCGAAGGCCGTACCAAGTCGCCTTACTATGTGGCACGCACCTGCCAAACCTATCGCCAGGCCATCGACGATGCCGTTGCCGGCCGCCCGCTCGATCCGGCCTTGCTGCGCGAACTCGACGGCCTGGCCAACCGCGGCTACACCGGCGGTTTCTACGAACGCCACCCGGATCGCGAATACCAGAGCTATCTGACCGGCCATTCCGAGTCGGACCGCAGCCTGTATGTCGGCGACGTCAAGGCGTATGACGCAGACGGCCTGGCTGAAGTTGACGTGAAGAACAGGTTTGCGGTCGGCGACCGCATCGAGCTCATCCACCCCAAGGGCAACCTGGAGCTGACGATTACAAGCATGCAGGGCAAAAACAGCACCCCGGTCGACGTCGCACCGGGCAGCGGCCATCGTGTCAGCATTCCCCTGCCAGCGGGCTATGAGGGGGCATTCATCGCGCGTTTTGTTGCTGAGCGTGACTAAACACAAGCCTGCTTACACGCATGCTGCGCCCCTTCATTCGCCAATCTCGCCATCGACATACAGCCAGCGCCCGTCCACCTTCTCGAAACGGCTCACTTCGTGCAGTTTGAACGCGCGGCCATTCAGCTTGTAGCGCGCAACGAATTCCACCGTGGCATGGCTTGCATCCACTGGCGTGTGCGACCTGATCGCCAAGCCCAGCCATTGAGGACGCGGGGTGGCGTCGAGTGCCAGCGCCGCGGGCCGGGTGTCGGGATGCCAGGTCGCCAGTAGATACGCCTCCAGCCCCAGCACGTAGGCACTGTAGCGCGAGCGCATCAGGGATTCGGCATCGGGTGCGGGGGTGCCGGCATGAAACGGACCGCAGCACGCTTCAAGCAGCCGCCCCGATCCGCACGGACACGTCGCGCCGCTCATGGTTGCTTCGCCGGGCAGCGCAGCTTCGGCTGAATATGCGGCCACACGGCATCGAGCATTTGCGCCTGCGCCTGTTCGTTCGGATGGATGCCGTCGGCCTGCATCATGCCGGACGTGACGCCGACGCCGCAGACAAAACACGGCACGTGAACAACCTTCTCTGCACGCGCCACCTCGGCATAAATCTTCGCCACCGCGTCGGCATAGGCACGGCCGTAATTCGGCAACACCGGCGCGTCCAGCAAGCCCACCCAGGCACCCGCCGCCCTAGCCTGGCGGATCATCGCTTGCAGATTCTGCCGGATCACCTCCGGCGGCGTGCCGCGCAGGGCATCGTTGCCGCCGAGTTCGATCAGCACGCCTTGCGGGTGGTGCCGGTTCAGCGCGGGCGTCAGGCGTTGCAGGCCGTTCTGCGTGGTGTCGCCGCTGACGCTGGCGTTCACCACGCGCCAGTCCGGCGCGGTTTTCTTCAGGCGTTCGCCCAGCCGGTCCACCCAGCTTGAACCGTTGGCGAGGCCATAGCCGGAACTCAGGCTATCGCCGACAATCAACAACGAACACGAACTGGCCGCCGCCCAACCCGGCAGCCACAGCCACAACAGCATCCACACACGATAATTCATTCATCCACCCTGATCTGATCCTATCCCAATGACGCCCCCAGACAGCGCCCAGTTCCCCGCTTCCGTCGTTGTGGCACGCGCCCTGTCGCAACGCGTGACCACCGCCGACGGCTCGCTCGCCATCCTCAGCGATGTCGAGCTTGCCGTCAAAGCCGGCGAGACGCTGGCGATCACCGGCGCGTCCGGCTCCGGAAAATCCACCCTGCTGGGGCTGCTGGCGGGGCTCGATCAACCCAGCGCGGGCGAGCTCTTTCTGTTCGGCCAGCGCCTGAACGATCTCGACGAGGACGCCCGCGCCCGCCTGCGCGCCGGTCGCATCGGCTTCGTGTTCCAGTCGTTCCAGCTGTTGCCTGCGCTCAGCGCGCTGGAGAACATCCTGCTGCCGCTGGAACTGGCCGGCTGGGCGGAGAGCGTGGCTGTACCCGCTTCAGCGGGTTTACAGCCACGGCCTGCCCCTCGCGGGTACGCGCGCGAACGCGCCGCCCACTGGCTCGCTCGCGTCGGCCTCGCCGCGCGCGCCGCGCATACGCCGCGCCAGTTGTCCGGCGGCGAACAGCAACGCGTCGCCATCGCCCGCGCCTTCGCCACCGACCCCGAAATCGTGTTCGCCGACGAACCCACCGGCAATCTCGACGCCGACACCGGCGCGCACATCATCGACCTGCTGTTCGAACTCAATGCCTCCGCCCGCACCACGCTGATCCTGGTCACCCACGACGAGGCATTGGCGGCGCGCTGCCAGCGCCGGCTGCATCTGGTCGCGGGGCGCATCGCATGACCATCCCGGGTCGCTGCGCAGCAGCGGGGTACCCACCGGCGTCCCCTTTACGGGTGCTGCGGCTGGGCCTGTGGCTGCTGCGACGCGAACGTGCCAGCGGCGAATGGCGCGTGCTGCTGCTCGCGCTGATCATCGGTGTCGGCAGCGTCAGCACCACCGGCTTTCTCGGCGACCGTCTGAAGCGCGCCATGGGTGAACAGGGTGCCAGCTTTCTCGGCGCCGACCTGCTGGTCAGCAGCCCGCGGCCGATCGAGAACTGGCCCGCCAGCAGCGGCCTGCAAACCAGCCGCGCCCTCGAGTTCGCCAGCATGTTGAGCTACGGCGACGCCTTTCAGCTTGCCACGCTGCGCGCGGTCGATGCCGCCTATCCCTTGCGCGGCAGCGTGCGCATCGCCGACCGCGCCTTCGTCGCAGGTACACCGCGCCCGGCCCAGCCGCCACCCGGTTCGGTGTATGTCGATCAATCCCTGTTGCCCCTGCTCAACGCACAAGTCGGCGACGCCGTGCACATCGGCGAAGCCACGTTTCGCATCGCCGGCGTGGTGGTCGAAGAACCCGGCCAGCTCGGCGGCGTGTTCGGCTTCGCCCCCCGCGTCTTCCTGCGCGCCGACGAAGTCGCGCGCACCCGCGTGCTGCAGCCCGGCAGCCGCGTCAGCTATCTCTACCAATTCGCGGGCGACGCCAGACCGCTCGCGGCTTTCAGCGCCGCACTGAAACCCCGGCTCGACAGCACCCAGCGCCTGATCGGCTCGCGCGAAGGCGTCGAAACCCTGCGCGGCGCGTTCGCCCATGCCGACCGCTACATCCAGCTCACCGCGCTCATCAGCCTGCTGCTGTCGGTGGCGGCCATCGCCATCGCCGCCCACCACCACGCGCTGCGCCATTACGACCAGGCTGCCCTGCTGCGCTGCTTCGGCGCCACCATGGCGCAACTGCGCACGCTCTATGCCGTCCAGCTGCTGACGCTCGGGCTGCTCGGCAGCCTGCTCGGCGTGGCGCTCGGCGCAGTGATGCAACAGGCGCTGCTGGGACTGATCCTGCCGGACGCCGCCACCCGTCTGCCGTCGCTGGGCCTGGCGCCGGTCGGGGTAGCCGTCGTCAGCGGCCTGCTGGCACTGACGGGCGCCAGCCTGCCCGCGCTGCTGCGCCTGATCCGCGT
>JBAVFD010000003.1:0-10304 GCA_049588075.1 Thiobacillus sp. | reverse complement strand
TGGCCATGGGCTTGTTGTGCGTCTCTGCCATGGTGCTTTTGCTGCGACGCATGGGCGGCTGGCGGCGACTGGCGGCGCGGGTGCGTGGCTCGCTGGCGCAGCGCATCCACGTGGTCACGGGCAGGGTGGTGCTGGCGGTGCTGTGCCTGACGTCGCTCACGGCGCTGACCATGAGCGCCTCGACCCTGGGACTGGTGGCGCTGGACGCCGGGACCGAGCCCGACGTGATCTCCGTGGCCACCGGCCAGACGGCTCTGCCCGTGGGACAGCTTTCCATGCTGCAAAACCTTTCCGTGCAGGACTTGCGCAAGCTGAATTTTCCCTACGCTGCCGATCCTGAAGACACCTGGAAGGTGGCCACCAGTCAGGGCGAAGGCTGGATCGACCGCTACTCAGGGAAAACACTGGCCTGGCAGGACGTCACCCTGGCGCAGCGCATCTATGACTGGGCTCTGGTGCTGCACACGGGTGAAGGGGCTTGGCCCTGGGCCGTGGTGCTTGCGCTCGTGGGCGCCAGCGTGCTGTTGTTCTGGCTGTCGGGCGTCTTCATCTGGTGGCAGGCACGTCGCCAGGTGCCGCACATCACGGGCAACAACCCGCTGGCACAGGCCGACGTGCTCATCTTCGTTGCCAGCGAAGGTGGTAGCACGTGGGGCTTTGCCCAGGCGTTGCACGATGCGCTGGGCCGCAACGGTCACCGCGTGTACACCGGCGCACTGGAGCTTTTCCAGATCACGACCGCCGCGCGGCAGGTGTTTGTGCTCGCCGCAACCTATGGCGAGGGCCAGGCCCCGGCTCACGCCAGCCACGCCCTGGAGCGCATGGCAAAGCTCGGCGCCAGCTCCGCACCGGTGACGGTACTGGGCTTTGGCGACCGGCAGTTCCCGGCCTTCTGCGCTTTTGCCGAAGCGCTGGATCAGACCCTGCGTGCACAGGGCTGGCCCGCGCTGCTGCCGCTGGAATGCATCCACCAGCAATCGAGCCAGCAGTTCGCTCGCTGGGGCCTGGCCCTGGCGCAGGCGCTCGGCGAGCCCCTGGTGCTGGAGCATGTGCCGCGCATGCCGCCCACTACTGAACTGACGCTTGTGACGCGCCAGGGCTACCCAGGGCTAGTCGATCAGCCCACGGCGATCCTGCGCTTTGCGTGGCCCGCGCAGAGCGGTGGGGAGCGCCTGCACGGGCACGGTCTGGCGCACTTTGCAGCAGGCGACCTCGTGGGCATCGTGCCGCCGGGCTCGGCCGTGCCCCGCTATTACTCGCTGGCGTCGGGCTGGGAAGACGGGTTTCTGGAAATCTGCGTGCGCCAGATGCCCGGCGGCCTGTGCTCGACGCACCTGCTGGGCCTGCAGCCGGGCGACCACGTCGCCGCGTTCATCCGATCCAACCCCGGTTTTGCGCTGCCGCGCACGCGGCGGCCCGTGCTGCTGATCGGGGCGGGTACGGGGGTGGCGCCCTTGGCAGGCTTCATCCGCCGCAACGACCGGCACACCCCTATGCACCTGTACTTTGGTGGGCGCGACCCTGAGCGGGATTTTTACTTCGGCCCCGAGCTCCAGCACTGGCTCGGCGAAGGACGCCTGGCCAGTATGCAAACGGTGTTTTCGCGCATACCGGAGGGGGGTGGCTATGTGCAGGATGCCCTGCGCCGCGATGCCGAGCGCCTGCGCGACTTGGTGACCCAGGGCGCCATCGTGCGTGTCTGCGGCAGCCGCGCTATGGCGCGCGACGTGGCCGACACGTTGGACGCCGTGCTGGCGCCGCTGCAGTTGAGCATATCGCAGCTCAAAGCGAAGGAGCGCTATGCCGAAGACGTCTTCTGAACCTGCTGTGCTCTGCAGGAGAACCGCCCTGCACGGCCCGACCATGGGCACGCGCTGGTCCGCCAGTGTGGACGCCGACGCCAGCCTGGACTTGGCGGCCCTGCGCCGGGACCTCGCCGCCGCAGTGCAGCAGGTGGACGAGCAGATGTCTCCCTGGAAGCCTGATAGCGACCTCATGTGCCTGAACCGTGCGCCCGTGGATGCCTGGGTCGAACTGCCCGCCGAAATACTGGAGGTGCTGGCCTGCGCGCTCGATATCCACCGCCTCAGTGCCGGCGCGTTTGATCCGGGCGTCGGCGCGCTGGTCGATGCCTGGGGCTTTGGCGCGGTACGCGATGCGCCCGACGCAGAGGCGATCCGCACCGCACGCCAACGCGCGCCGCGCCCTACGCACGAGTGCCTGGAACTCGACCGGCCCGCAGGCCGCGCCCGCAAGCGCGCCCCCTTGCAGCTAGACCTGTGCGGCATTGCCAAGGGCTACGCGGTAGACCGCATGGCCGCCGTGCTGCAGCAGCACGGAGTGCAGCATGCACTGGTGGCGCTTGATGGTGAGTTGCGCGCAATGGGCGGCCAGGCCAGCGGTGCGCCCTGGGCCGTGGCGTTGGAGCAGCCCGAGGCTGGGCGTCGCGCGGTGCACGGAGTCATCGAACTGCAGGACCTGGCCGTGGCCACATCAGGCGACTACCGGCGCTATCTACAGGTGGGTGATGCACACCTCGCACACACCATGGACGCGCGTCGCGCTGCGCCCGTGAACAATGCCGTCGCATCGGTCACCGTGCTGGCGCGCACCTGCATGCACGCGGACGCCTGGGCCACCGCACTGCTGGTGGCCGGCCCTGGAGAAGGCTTGGGCCTGGCACAGCGCATGGGACTGGAAGCACTGTTTCTGCTGCGCCGTCCCGAAGGGCTGGTGGAAATGGGGCTGGGGCGGTTCGGCGACTCCACCGTGCCGTGAGGCATTGGGGGCTTCACTGAATAAGTGCCCTCGAAACACCAACGCCAAAGCATGACAGCGCGATTTAGGGCAATGCTGAACCACCTCCGGGCCTCGTTGGAGGCTCGCCGTCAGTATCCGGCCTCGGGCCAAGACAGGCTCCGTGGCAAAGCTCTGGCCCTGAATGGCCGCCTTGTGGTGGCATCACTCGACACACTTTGTGGCTGCTTCGGGTCGGGCTCTGACGTCTGAACCGGGTAAAGCAGTCGTTCAGGAACGAGAGGCACGTCAACGGCCGGTTTTGCGGATACAGCGGACGCAGTAGGTTAAGAGGGCGGCGGCGCCTTCGGCCGACAATCAGCCATACTCGACGATCATATCGACTGACCGGCATGGGTCAGATTTGAGCCAATCGAACAGAGTAAATCTGATACTGCCTCTGTTCAGGTCAAGTCTGAACTCCTACAGTTAATTTCCGTGCATTCTTACAGACGTTAAAAAAAACCACCCCGAAAGGTGGCTACAGTACGTGATCAAGCAAGCAGCTGCTTGGCCAGGGCGACTTCAATGCTGTCCCCCGACTGATTTAGAACGTCCAGGCCGGAATCCGGCATGTCGCCTGATGTCGACTGAGACACGGCGATCTTCTTTGCCATGAGTTCCAGACATCCCATCTGGGCCGATCTTGCGTAGCCCAAAAAGTGCACATCTACGTCCTGCTTCTGGCCGATCCGCCAACTGCGACGGGAGGCTTGCTGCAGGGTATAGACGTTGTAACCGCTTTGCATGAACACGATGGTCGGGAATTCCAGCATGTCGAGCCCGGTTTTGACCAGCTCAGGGTTGGTGATGATCACCTCCACACCGCGGTCAACCTGATCGAACAGCCAATCTTCCCTCTTTGACGCATCGACGCTTGCCCTCAGCACCGCTGTCTTGAAACCTTCCTTTTCAAGAAAGTTTTTCAGTCGGGTGGTGGTGTCACGAGTGCCGGTGTAGGTCGAGTACACCAGAATCCTCCGGCCGCGTGCCTTCTCCGCTTTGCAAATACGCAGCAGTTCCAGCTCTTTCGGACTTGCCTCGGTGCCGCTCATCAACGCCGGCACGAAAGCGAGTTGCTGCTTCGATCGGGGATGGCGAACCAGCTCGTCACGAAAGCACGTATCCGGCCAGGCCAGCAGCACGTTCAAAACAACGCCCAGCAAGCTGGTGTCGCCCTTCCTGAGCGCCTCACGGAGATCTTCGCGCAAGCTCATGCTCAACTCGCGGTAAATTCCGGACATTGCCTCCGTCATCGGGACTTCCGTGAAATGCTCCCGGTAAGGCGGCAGAACATCGCCGCCTATATCCTTGAGCTTCAGGAACACCGTCTGTGGCAGCACATAACGCATGATGCCCTTCGGGCCGAATCCTGGTCCCTTGGAGGTGCGGTGCGTGATGTTCTTGCCGCGCGCCGTACGATGCGACTCGCTTTCAGTCTCCTTGAACACATCCTTCAGGATGCCGTGATCACGCATGAACGACATGCCGGCAGGCCCAAGAGAATTGCGGTTGTTGTAGCCGAACCCGTCTTCGATCATCAGACCCGGGTTAAGTCGGTGCAGGAGATAGAACAGATCGTCGGCATAGCCGCCCATCAGAGTGCCGGTCAGGAGCAGGGTTTTCTGGCACTTGCGTGCAAGAACCCCCATCGCCTGCCCTTGTGCGGACCCCTCGTTCTTATACTCGTGCCCCTCATCAACCACGAGTAGGCCGAAGTACCCCTGCGGTAGGTAGCGCTTGATGAACTCGGTTGCCTGGTAGCCGCCCTGCCCGAAGGAGAACTCGGTGTTGGCCATTGCGCGCTCCATTCTGCGCGCCTGCCGGTCTGTAAAGAACAGGTCGCCTTTGTCATCCATCAGATTGATGAACTCGTAGACGTTGTCCTCAAGCATCCCGGACAGCATGTCCTCGCCGAAGCGATCTAGCAACCTGTCGGCCGTTTTGGAACCGATGGTAGGTATCTGACGCAGACTCTCCATAACCAGCTCACGCCGGGATTGGGTGTTCCCACGTTTCGACACCAGCGTCCAAAGGCGTTCTCCGCACGGCACCCTGCCTTCCAACAGCGCTCCATCCACTACCCGCTTCACCGACTGCTGATTGGTGCAATAGGATCGCGTCTGATTGAGCCTGCTTTCAGCCAAGGTCGCTGGCAAGGGGTTGCCCTCGTCATCCACCAGCAAAGCGCCGCACTTCGGACAGGCGGCATAGGTTCTCACCTGCTTGTCCTGTCCTTCACCCACGATAGTCCGCTTATGGGTGTAGGCCGGCTTCCAGTTGAATCCCATGCGCATGCGCACACGTCCCATGACAAAGAACTCTGGAACGACCGGCTTCTCACGCATCTCCCGTAGCTGCAGGAGTTTGCGCAACGTGTCAGGGCCGTTGAGAATCCAGACCCGTGCATTAGGCACCGTCGCCTTGATTTCGCGCCGCCACTTGTAGACAAGATGCGGTGGAGCGATCACCAATGTGCGGCGATAGCCCTCCTCGTGCATGACTGCCGCGGCGGCAATCGCCATCATGGTCTTACCCGTACCCATTTCAGCGTTGATAATCGCTGCGGGCTGGGCTTCGTCGACCAGAAGGCGCGTTACAGCCTGGACAGCATCCTGCTGAGGCGGAAAAGGCTTGCGAAGTAACGCTTCCATCAGGATGGCATGCCTGGAATTCGGCACACCATCGTAGATTGGCGGATTCTGCTGCTGAACCGCGCTCAGTAGCCCTTCCCCGAACTCGTGAATGAAATCGCTCAAAGGAATGACTTCCTGCTGCGATACTTCAATGACTGCTTCCATGACGACTCTCCTGAAAAACGCGGAGGCAGCCGTCCCCTTGCGGGCTGGATGCACCCCGCTGGGTTGAATTGAATTAAATCCCGGCCTCCATGACCTTGTGGGGACATCGAGGCGTTCCGGTCTCAGGGACTGACCGGACTCAAACGGCGATGCGTGACGCGCATCGGTCGAGCTGTAACTGACAGCCAGCAGTGAAACACCGCAAAGGCCCGGAGCCTTTCTCCAGCACGCCGGCATCAGCCTGCGCGTTCGAGAAAAGCCCCCGGAGGGGGCAGTTAAGATTCAGAACATTGCCTGCGAAGAATCAACCATACCGATCCTCCAGCGCCTGCTTGATCTGAGCCATGGGGGTAGGCTTAAAGTGGAAATCCAACTCGGCGCCGACACCTGTATCAACAAGCTCTGTGATCGGAATATATCCATACTCGGCATTGATCAAGTCGCCTTGCAGGATGGCATATCCAAAAGCCTGCTCGACCTCCCCTTCCCTGTCCTTCTCGGTGATGTACCAGTGGCAATCACCCAGAAAGTAGTGAAGGTGTGCAATGGCCTCGTCGCCCTTGCCATCTTGCTGGTACGTGACCGGCATACCTTCGACAGTGGCCGCAATCTCGACCATTTTGTCGAAGAAATACTGCCGTTCTTCGCCATTCATACATGTGGCCACGATTCGCTTCTGTCTCTCTGGCATGAACAGCCGAAGACGAAGGAATGCTTCAACGGCCTCACGACGACTGACAGAGTTCACTTTTCCGTCAAGACTGGGCTCTGCCTCGGGAGAACGGGCCGATGGAGTCGGCCGTCCGGGTATTTCAATATGAATGTTGTCTTCAAATAAACGCATGGTGTTTCTCCTTGAATATGCCAAGAGCGGAACACCCCTTGCGGGAATGTTCCCCGCAAGGCGATTTGATAAAACTCAACGAATCGAAACGACTTTCCCAAAACCCGGACCCGGGGTGAAGTCGATGCCGGTGATGCTTGGCACAAACTTGTCCGTATAGGTCAGGATTTCCGACACGGAGCCATCGGCTCGGGTCTCGAATGTCGTCTTGAGATCACGCTCCTTGAAGGTGTCACCTTTGATCAGGAGACGCCTTCCATTGCCAGACTCCACCACTCCCGAGATTTGTCCTGCTGCCAGCGCCAGCGCCAAATGCCAGTCAGAAAGCGCGCGCAAGGGCCGGCGGTGCGTGTCGTCAGCACGCACAAAGTGCGTCCCGAACATCGGCCAGAGCGTATTCTTGCGAACACGCTCAAGCTCAGCCTGGAGCTGGGGACCGTCAATGCGAATTGACGTGAAGCGTGCTTCGGCCTCCTTGATCTGTGGAACCAGGAACTGCTCACCTTGCCAATACTCCGGCAATACGGCTGGCACTTCCCCGCGACCACAGGCCTCAAGCAGCTTCTGCACGCCTGGATCCGCTCCGTCTGCACGACGCTTGACGCCAAACACGACGCACTGCTTGAACCGTGTTTCCGGCGCCATGAAGACCTGAACCTGCTCGAAGTGCCGGGCAATCATTCCGGAGAACTCCTTGTCCAGAACGTAGTGCGGAACAATGAGCACCATGACACCGCCGAACTGCAGCCAGGCAACCGTCTTGCGATAGAACACTTTCTCAAGACGATCACCCCGGGCACGATCTCCCGTGGCCGCCTTGTCCGATACGACATCGCCATACGGTGGATTCAGGAACAGCAGCCCCTGACTGCGAGCCGATACAAACACGTCGTTCACATCGCTGTGCGCGACTGTGTCGAGTATCCCCTTGGCATGCCACGCGCGCTCCGCATCGAACTCGATGCCGTTGGCCACGACAGACGCTCCGCACTGAACCAGGTGGTGCTTAACTTCAGCCATTGCCGTTCCTTCGCCGCAGCACGGGTCAAGAATACGCAGTTGCCCACCACCAATGTCAAGCGCCTGGAGAATCCGGGCCTGCGTTACCTCATCCGTCGGGAAATATCCGTTCTTGATAAAGTTCTGGGCCAATCGCGGAAAGATGAGGCTCATGCCGGCACCTCGCTTTCCGGCTGGTCCCACTCAGTAACTACCAGTGTCTTTAACAACATGCTGCTCTCCTTATATAGTGCGGAGGCAGCCAAATCCCTTGCGGGGTGGTTGCACCCCGCTGGGTTGATAAATCGATGACGCTAAGCTGCAATGGAATTGGCGCTTCGAGCCTGTTCGAGGTATACAGCTTCCTCGCCATTCAGGCCGATCATGCCCGCCTGAACCATTCTCGACACGTCGTCCGAAAATGATTCCGTCAACATGACTTTGGCAGCCGTTACCTTTCCGATCGGTGGATGGTCGCTGTCTTCCAGAAAACTCACGCACTCGGCATGGGTTGCCCGCATGACTACGTCCCTCCAGCTATCGAGTAACGGCACAGGTGAGAGGGTCTTGTACAAAGACCATACCCCCTGCAGCAATCGAGGCCTTGCTTCCGGTGTGAATGGCTCGTCCAGCATGAACCAAGCGGTCTTGGTAGACCTGTCAGGCTTTAGCAGGACTGCATCGTAAATCCAGGTATGGACAAGGTTCCCAAAGAGGGTGTCCCTGGGTAATCGTCCGCTGAATTTTGTTAGCCGGTCCGGACTGCGTACATAGACTTGCTCGACCGATCGGCCATCGCCGTCATTGACTGGCGTGAGGCGGAATCCAGACAAGCCTCCGCAGCTTTCCTTCAGGGTGAATGCGGCAAGAAGCTGCTGAATCGCAGTGTCCCGACCGTACAGGGAGAGGAACATCAACTCGCCCGATTCGTCCCGGATGCAAGCATCCGCATACAGGTCAGAGAGTTCCGATATTTTGTAAAGCATGGCGTGCTCCTGGAAAAAAGGGGAGCACTTTTCCCAAAGGGAGCGTGGCTCCCCATGGGGTGGTTGAACTGCGATGGAATTCCAGGTCTGAAGACCCGCCGTTTTCAGGAACTGAACGGCATTCAAGGGCGATGCATGACGCGCATCGCTCGGGCTGATACTGACAGCCAGCAGGTGCAACTGCGTTAATTATGCGCGTTTCAAGAGCCTTTACAAGCCTGGCTCCGCCCACTTAATTGCCTGCGCCTGTATCGATAATTTCCTCGATATATGCCGCCGCGCTGTGATTGTCAGCATACCGCAGACTGGCTGCCACGGTGGTCCAGTCACTCCGAATCAACAACACATGGGTACATCCGGAAAAGTCCCTCAGCTTTCCTTGAAGAACGCCACCTTGCACGGGATCAACATCATCTGCGTAAAGGGACACCGCCTCTTCAAGGTCGTCTAGATGCAGGACATGGCGTTTCATCTCGATGGATATCATGCCGTCCACTTCATTTGATGCATGTTGAGTCCACGAGGATCTGGAACATGCCTCATCAAGAAGCCTGGCAATGAACCCGCTTTCTGATTCCAGTGGCGCGATGTCACCCGGAATACCGTGCTTCGCCATCACTTTCCCGATCAGTTCCCAGTCAAACTTATGCTGCGCTTCACTTTCGCAAGCCCCCATCGCTACGATCAGTGCGCTGACCTGCTGCATCAATCTGGCCGTGTCGGCAATCAGCGGCAACAGCACAAGTGCTTGCACCGCGTTAGAGCCAGCCAGTGCGTTCCGCAGATCATCGGTCGCAAATCGCAAACAGTCGTTTGCCTTGGTCAGTTGTTCGTTGATACATCTCATTGCTGCTCTCCTGAAAAACGCGGAGGCAGCCGTCCCCTTGCGGGGTGGATGCACCCCGCTGGGTTGATGAATTGAATCCCGGCCTCCATGCCCTTGTGGGGACATCGAGGCGTTCCGGTCTCAGGGACTGACCGGACTCATATGGCGATGACTGACGCGCATCGGTCGGGCTGTAGTGACTGACAGCCAGCAGTGGAACACTTCAAAGGCCCGGAGCCTTTCTCCAACACGCTGGCATCAGCCCGTGCGTTCGAGAAAAGCCCCCCGGAGGGAGGGCAAAAACTAACCGCAAGCAATCAGCAGTGCTGCATCGCCTTGTTGGCAACCGCTTGGCCCTTCGATTGCCCAGCGCTTGAGCGCGTGTGCAATCAAGGCGCCGATCGCCATGAACGGCCCATAGATCACCGACTGGCCAAGAACTTCATGAGCAGTTGTTTCGCAAAGCCCATCGATCAGACGCTCGGGAATTTGCTTTACCCGGGCGTGCTCTCCTGCGGTCAACTGACGAAGCAGATCAGGGTTGCGCGGGTGGCGGATCTTCGGGTCAGTGCTTCTCACCTTGGCGTAACCCTTGGTGACAGTCCCGATCCGGGTAGAACCGCCATCGAAAACCTGCATCATGAATCCCTTGCCGGCCTCCTTGTCGCGTTCCTGCTTGGCTTTCAAACCCGGCATGGCCGACCATCTTGGGTCGTCGTCGCCGACCTCATCCAGCGCATCTCCCAGGGTGACCGGGATCCTTTCCGGCACCACCAGGTCGTTCATCGAAAAGCTCACCCCATTGGTCACGGCCACCATGCAGTAGCGTTTTCGGTCCTCGACTGCATTGAAAGACTCGCCGGACAGCACCACTTCATGGACTGCGTAGCCAAGGTCCCGCAACTGCGACCGGATGATGGCGCCACTGGCCGTATCCCGATACTGGGGCACGTTTTCCAGAACCACCACCAACGGGTTGACCGCTGCGACGATCGCCAGAAAGGCAACAGCCAGATGGCCTACCTCGGGATGATCCTCCGGCACGCCAAGCT
>JBAVFD010000002.1:0-22352 GCA_049588075.1 Thiobacillus sp. | reverse complement strand
TTGCATTGGGTGCGCCGCCATTATCGCCCGCTGTTAGCAGCGTTCCAAGCCGCTCACGCAGTTCGGGTAAAACCTCGGCCTCGAACCAGGGATGGCGTTTCAGCCACCCGCGGTTGCGCGGGCTGGGATGCGGCAACGGCAGATAATCCGGCGCGAAATCGCGCCATGCGCGCACCGTGTCGGCCAGGGTGCGGCCGCGGCGCGTCCCCAGGTAATACGCCTGGGCATAGGCGCCGATCAGCAGGGTGAGGCGGATGTCGGGCATCGCCGCGCGCAGCGGCGGATGCCACAGCGGCGCGCATTCCGGGCGTGGCGGCAGGTCGCTGCCCCTGACCGTGCCGGGATAGCACAGGCCGGTGGGGACGATGGCGATGCGCGAGACGTCGTAGAACTGCTCGCGTGTCATCCCCAGCCATTGCCGCAGCAGGTCGCCCGAGGGATCGTTCCACGGAATGTCGGTCTCGTGCACGCGCCGCCCCGGCGCCTGGCCGACGATCAGCAGGCGCGCGGTGGAAGAAACACGCAGGATGGGACGCGGGGGATTTGGCAGGTGCGCGGCGCACACGGTGCACGCCAGTACCCGCGCCAGCAGTTCGGCAAAGGTTTCGGTTGCGCCGGCGTCAGCCGACGTGGTCGACGATGAACTGCTTGACCGCATTGACGTCGGCATCCATGACGTGTTTTTTCTGCGGCTGCGCCTCCAGATTTGCCAGTTCGGCCGGGCGCACCGGATCGATGCCGAGCGCCTCGCGGATCGCGTCCTCGAACTTGGCGGGCTGCGCAGTTTCCATGCAGATCAGCGGCACGCCGGGTTCGCGATGTTCCATCCCCACCTTCAGGCCATCGGCGGTGTGCGGGTCGATCATGGTGCCGTAGATCTCGTATACGGTGCGGATGGTGTCGAGGCGGTTGGCGTGGTTGCTCGATCCCGAGACCATGCCGAATCCGGCCACGCGCTTGAACAGACCGTCTGCATTCAGATCGAAGCTGCCACCGGCTTCGACCGCGCTCCACAGGCTGCGGATTTTCGCAGCGTCGCGACCGCTGAGGTCGAAGATGAAACGTTCGAAATTGGACGCCTTCGAGATATCCATCGACGGGCTGGAGGTATGTTTCGTTTCCGGCCGTGGACGATACACGCCAGTTTTGAAGAACTCGTCGAGCACGTCGTTTTCGTTGGTGGCGACGATCAGCTGCTTGATCGGCAGGCCCATCTGCCGCGCGATATGGCCGGCGCAGACGTTGCCGAAGTTGCCCGACGGCACCGAGAACGACACTTGCTGGTCGTTGCTGTGGGTGGCCGCAAAATAGGCCTTGAAGTAATAGACGCTTTGCGCCGCGACGCGTGCCCAGTTGATCGAGTTGACCGCGCCGATGTGGTGTTTGGTCTTGAACTCCAGATCGTTCGACACCGCCTTGACGATGTCCTGGCACTGGTCGAACACGCCGCGGATCACCAGGTTGTGGATGTTGGCGTCCTGCAGTGCATACATCTGCGCCTGCTGGAAGCGCGTCATGCCGTGCTCGGGCGACAGCATGAACACGCGCACGCCGCGCTTGCCGCGCATCGCGTATTCGGCGGCCGAACCGGTGTCGCCGGAGGTGGCGCCGAGGATGTTCAGCTCGCCGCCGGTTTTCGCCAGCGCGTATTCGAACAGGTTGCCGAGCAGTTGCATCGCCATGTCCTTGAACGCCAGCGTCGGGCCGTTCGACAGCGCCAGCACGTGCAGGCCGGGTTCCAGCGTTTTCAGCGGGGTGATGTCTTCCGCGTTTTCGTCGTTGCTGGTGTAGCGATACACCTCGGCGGTGTAGGTCTTGTCGATCAGCGCGCGCAGGTCGTCGTGCGGGATGTCGTCGATCAGGCGCGACAGCACCGCAAACGCCAGCTCGCGGTAGTTCATGCCGCGCATCGCTGCCAGTTCGGCCTCGCTGAAGTGCGGGTAGGCCTCCGGCACGTAGAGGCCGCCGTCGCTGGCCAGCCCGCCGAGCAGGATTTCGGAGAAGCGGAGTTGCGGGGCGAGGCCGCGCGTGCTGAGGTAGTTCATTGCCTGACCTTAATTTACTTGGATGCCAGCTCTTCGAGACGGATACGCATCACCTGTCCCGCCACGGTGTCGAGTGCTTCGATCTTGGCGATTGCGGCATTGATGTTCTTCTCCACCGTGATGTGGGTCAGCAGAATGATGGAGACCTGCTCTTCGCCTTCGGCCGGTTCTTTTTGCACCATGGCGTCGATGGAGATATTGCTGTCGGCCAGGATGCGGGTGATATCGGCCAGCACGCCGGGGCGGTCGAAGGCGGAAAGGCGCAGGTAGTACGCAGTGCGCACCTCGTCCATCGGCAGAATCGGTGTATCCGCGAGTTGATCCGGCTGGAACGCCAGATGCGGCACGCGGTGATGCGGGTCGGCGGTGTGCAGACGGGTCACGTCGACCAGATCGGCCACCACCGCAGAAGCGGTTGGCTCGGCACCGGCGCCCGCGCCGTAATACAGGGTCGGGCCGACGGCATCGCCCATTACCAGCACGGCGTTCATCGCGCCGTCGACGTTGGCGATCAGGCGACGCTCGGGAATCAGCGTGGGATGCACGCGCAGTTCGATGCCGTTTTCGGCGCGCCGCGCGATGCCCAGCAGCTTGATGCGGTAGCCGAGCTCCTCGGCGTACTGCACGTCTTCGCGGGTGAGTTTGGAGATGCCCTCGGTATAGGCGCGGTCGAACTGCATCGGGATGCCGAAGGCGATCGCCGACAGGATGGTGAGCTTGTGCGCGGCGTCGATGCCCTCGATGTCGAAGGTCGGGTCGGCTTCGGCGTAGCCCAGGTCCTGCGCCTGCTTCAGCACATCCTCGAAGGCCGCACCCTTGTCGCGCATTTCGGTGAGGATGAAGTTGCTGGTACCGTTGATGATCCCGGCCAGCCATTCGATGCGATTGGCGGTGAGGCCTTCGCGCAGCGCCTTGATGATGGGAATGCCGCCCGCCACCGCCGCCTCGAACGCGACCATCACGCCCTTGGCCTGCGCCGCGGCGAAGATTTCGTTGCCGTACTTGGCAACCAGGTGCTTGTTGGCGGTGACCACGTGCTTGCCGTTGGCAATCGCCTGCAGCACCAGTTCGCGCGCCGGCTCCAGGCCGCCGATCAATTCGACCACGATGTCGATCGCGGGATCGTCGACGACGTCGAACGGGTTGGTCGTCAGCGGCAGGTCGCCCGCCAGCAGTTTGGCTTTTTCCAGATTGCGCACCGCCGCACGGATCACGCGGATTTCGCGTCCGGCGCGACGGGTGATTTCTTCAGCATTGCGGCGCAGCACGGTGAGTGTGCCGCCGCCGACAGTGCCCAGGCCCAGCAGGCCGACATTGATGGGTTTCATCGAGAGTTCTCAGTCAAAAAGTCATGTGTCCGCGAATGCCCTGAAGGGCATTCGCGGGTAAAAAAATCAGCGATGCGCACGGTTGCGGTCGAGGAACCGGCTCATGCGACCGATCGCTTCGGTCAGGTCTTCTTCGTGCGGCAGGAACACCACCCGGATGTGGTCCGGGTGCGGCCAGTTGAAGCCGCTGCCCTGGACCACCAGCACGCGCTCCTCTTCCAGCAGGTTGAGGATGAACTTCTGGTCGTCGTGGATGGGATACAGCTTGGGGTCGAGCCGCGGGAACAGATACATCGCCGCCTTGGGTTTGACGCACGTCACACCGGGAATCAGGGTCAGCAGTTCGTGCGCCAGATCGCGCTGGCGCGTCAGCCGCCCGCTCGGCGCGACCAGGTCGTTGATGCTCTGGTAGCCGCCGAGCGCGGTCTGGATCGCATACTGCCCCGGCACGTTGGAGCACAGCCGCATCGACGCCAGCATGTTGAGGCCTTCCAGGTAATCCCGGGCATGGCGCTTGTCGCCCGACACGATCAGCCAGCCGGAACGGTAGCCGCAGGCGCGGTAGTTTTTCGACAAGCCGTTGAAGGTGACGATCAGCACGTCGTCGGCCAGCGAGGCCATCGAGACGTGCGTCACGCCGTCGTACAGCACCTTGTCGTAGATTTCGTCTGCATACACGATCAACTGGTGCTTGCGTGCGAGTTCCAGGATTTCCAGCAGCAGCTCGGTCGGATAGAGCGCACCGGTCGGATTGTTCGGGTTGATGATGACGATCGCCCGCGTGTTCGGCGTGATCTTGGCGCGAATGTCAGCCAGATCGGGCAGCCAGCCGGCGCCCTCGTCACACATGTAATGGCGCGGCTTGCCGCCGCCCAGGCTCACCGCCGCGGTCCACAGCGGGTAGTCCGGTGCCGGCACCAGCACTTCGTCGCCGTTGTTCAGCAGCGCCTGCATCGACATCACGATCAGCTCGGACACGCCGTTGCCGATGAAGATGTCGTCGATCTGCACCCCGGCGATGCCCTTGCGCTGCGTCTCGTGCATGATCGCCTTGCGCGCCGCGAACAGGCCTTTGGAATCGCTGTAGCCCGACGCATTCGGCAGATTGACGATCACGTCCTGCACGATCTCCTCCGGCGCCTCGAAACCGAACGGCGCCGGATTGCCGATGTTCAGCTTGATGATGCGCTGGCCTTCCTCCTCCATCTGCCGCGCGCGCGCCATCACCGGCCCGCGAATGTCGTAGCAGACGCGGTCGAGCTTGGACGATTTGTGAATGGTGCGTAAGCGTGGCGTGGTATCGGCCGTCACGGTGTTTTCCCGGTGAACAGAAATGAGGGCAGCAAGCAAGGCAAAACAACGCCCTGTAAAAGGCGCGATTTTACCGGAGGCGCTCTGCCCCGGCAAACTAAACCGGGCGCCGTGGCGCGGCTGCGGGCAAGCGGGCCGCTCGCTGCCTGGCCGGAATCTGGTAAGGTTTCAGCATGAAACTGCATCTCAACACCGACGCCAGCCAGTTGCTGTTCACCGGCTATGGCGACGATCACGTCCTCATCAACGGCCATCGCTTTGATGCCAGCCTGCTGCTCACCGCGCGCGGCGTCGAGATCGCGCCGTGGGCAGGACAGGGCTTCGACGCGCTGGTCGCCGCGCATTTCGAGTGGATCGCGCATCGTGAACTGGATATCCTGCTGCTGGGCACCGGCACCCGCCTGCGCTTTCCCCATCCTTCGCTCACGCGTGCGCTGGTGGAAGCGCGCATCGGGCTGGAAGTCATGGACATCGGCGCGCTGTGCCGTACCTACAACATTCTTGCGGCTGAAGGCCGCAATGTGGGAGCAGCGGTGTTGATCGAGCCCGCTCGCCCTGAAGGCTGAGCCTGTTGCTGTTTGTTTCAGCTTTTCTTTTTGCGGAGCAGATCCGCGTAGTGTTGCATCGCCCAGCGGGTTTTGGTCTGCTGCTTCAAGTCCCGCTCGGCTCCCACTTCGGCCAGAAAGGCCATGAAACCGGCAATGGCGACTGCCGCCTGGATCACGGGCGTCTTGATGGAAACTTCCATCAGCCGCGCACCGTCCTCCCGTTTCCACAGCTCGGCGGTTATGCGCCAGGGGCAGGCCGGATCCTCGAATTTCCAGCGGTGAGCCTGTAGCGGTCCGAGCACGCTCAGCTTGTTGTAGTCGATGTGCTGTTTGCCAATGGATGCCAGGAAGTCTTCCTGTTCCCGGGTGAACAGCTTGGCAATGGTTTTTTCCCCGGCGACCACCTGATTGATCAGCCCTTTTTCCATCGGCATGGTCAGCGAGGCGGACTTGACCACACCGGTCTCGCTGGCGTCAGCTTCCAGTTTGAAGCCAGCGAACTTGCGCCAGCTCGCCGGCACCTCATTCGGCACCACCGGACGAAATTTCACGGTGCTGTCGTCCTCCTCACCGACAATGCGCCGCGCCCGCGCGATCATGCCGGCCGTGAACAAGTCCAGATTCGGCGTGTCGAAAAAATAGATATAGCGTTCCTCGTCATTGTCGACGGTCAGGTTGTAACGATTCAGCGCGGCATCGATCTGGGTGTCCGGAATCGTCACCTTGATCTCGATCGCGTCGACGCCAGCAACTTTCCGGGCAACCTGGCCGTGGGTGGCAGCGCCTCTTTTTGTGGCTGTGACCATATTAAATTTCTCACTGCAGACGGGGCGACGACGCGGCAAGAGTCAAAAACTCAAAGCCCTGTGTATCTCATCCTAGCCATTCCCTGAATCCGTTCAATGGACGACATCGTTCCGATGGCGTAACCAGATCGCCGTCATCACGCTGCTGATGAACAGGCCGAACACCCAGACGATGGTGTGGATGTGCCAATCCGAACGCACCATGAGGGCGTAGGTGCCGGTCAGCAGCAGAATGCTGATGTTCTCGTTGAAATTCTGCTGGGCGATGGAGTGACCGGCGCCCATCAGCAGATGCCCGCGATGTTGCAGCAGGGCGTTCATCGGCACCACGAAAAAGGCGGCGAGGACACCCAGCAGGATCAATAGCGTCACCGCGAGGGTGAGGTTGTCGACCCAGATCAGGGTGACGGGAATAAGGCCGAGAACGATGCCGGCGGGCAGGGTGCGGATGGCGTGTTCGAGGCGGATGTATTTGCCGGCGAGGATGGAGCCGAGCGCGATGCCGACTGCGGTGGCGGCGGTGAGCTGGGTGGCCTGTCCGAGGCTGTATTTGAGGTTGAGCGAAGCCCATTCGATGATCAGCAGGCGCAGGGTGGCGCCGACCCCCCAGAACAGGGTGGTGACGGCGAGCGAGACCTGGCCGAGCGGGTCGCGCCACAGCAGGGTGAAGCTGTGCCAGAAGTCGTGCAGGATGAACAGGGGCGATTTGTTGGGGAGTTTGTGGTCGATCGGCAGGCGCGGGATGAACAGGTTGATGACGGCGGCGCCCAGGTACATGCTGGTGGTGGCGACGATGGCAAACTTGGGGGCAATGACCAGGCCGCCCATGCCGAGGCTGAGGAGCGTGGCCTCGGCCAGTTGCGGATTGATGAGCGCGCCGCCGATGATGGCGCCGAGCACGATGGCGGCAACGGTGGTGCCTTCCATCCAGCTGTTGGCGACGACGAGCTTCTCAGGCGGCAGCAGCTCGGTGAGGATGCCGTATTTGGCAGGCGAATACATGGCCGCGCCGATGCCGACCAGGGCGTAGGCCAGCAGTGGGTGCAGTCCGGCAAGCATGGTCAGGCAGCCGACGAACTTGACGGCGTTGGCGATGAGCATGACGCGCCCTTTGGGCAGGGCGTCGGCAAATGGCCCCACCAGCGGCGCGAGCACGATATAGGCGATGACGAACACGGTTTGCAGCAGCGGCGAATGCCAGCTCGGTGCGTCAAAAAACACCAGCAGGCCGATGGCCGCAAACAAGAGGGCATTGTCGGCCAGCGCGGACAGAAATTGCGCCAGCAGGATGATGTAAAACGCGCGGTTCAAAGTGTGCGATCGGGCTGAGTGAGGCGGGAAGTGTGGGTTTGCACGGTGGCCGCCGTCATCAAACGCGTGAGATTACAGCAACTTGGTGAGCCACAGGTTTCAAGGAGGAAGGGTTTGTGGTTGAATAAAATTCTTTTTTGACCCGAAGATATAGTTTTATGGCCGACCGCAGACTGCAAGTATTCTATACCGTTGCCAAACAGCTCAGCTTCACCAAAGCGGCCGACATCCTATACATGACGCAGCCGGCAGTGACCTTTCAGGTCAAGCAGTTGGAGGAGCATTTCAATACGCGCTTGTTCGAGCGTAGCCACGGCAAGATTTCCATGACGCCGACGGGCGATCTGGTGCTGGGCTATGCCGAGCGTATTCTGGCCTTGACCGGCGAGATGGAGGCGCGTGTCGGCGAGCTGACCGGGCAGGTGACCGGGCCTTTGATGATAGGTGCGTCGACTACGATCGCCGAATACCAGCTGCCGCGTATCCTGGGCGAATTCAAGGCACGCTTCCCGCAGGTGCAGGCGCGCCTGACCGTTGCCAACTCGGAAACCGTCGCGGCCAAAGTGGCGGACCATTCGCTCGATATCGGCCTGATCGAAGCGCCGTCGCACAACCCCAACCTGACTACCCTGGCGTGCTGCGAGGATGAGCTCGTGATGATTTGTGCGCCGAACCATGCGCTGGCTTCGCATGCGAGTTTGAATGCACACGATATTGCCGAGCAGCCTTATGTGTCGCGCGAGCATGGCTCGGGCACGCGCGAGGTGGTGGACGATTTCTTCAAGAACCATGGCATCAACCCCGACGACCTGCATATCGAAATGGAGCTTGGCAGCCGTGAGGCGATCAAGGGTGCGGTCGAGGCCAATCTGGGCGTCGCCATCATGTCGGCGTCCACCGTCACCAAGGAAATCCAGCTCGGCACGCTGGTCGCGGTGCCGCTGAATCCGCGCCTGACGCGGCAGCTGTCCATGGTCTACGCGCCGGAAAAATTCCGCAGCAAGCTGCTCGACGCCTTCATCAGCTTTGTCGAAAACAAGTTTCAGCAGTGCAACGTCGATATTGTGCAGCTGAAACGTCCGCTCAAGGGGCGCGCTCGCTGATGCGTGACAGTAAACGTCTGGTATCGATTTTCCGGTCGCTGTCGGAACCCAGGCAGCAGGCCTTGCTGGAATACGCCGAGTTTCTGGCGGGCAAGGAAGGCGCCGAAATCGCAGCGGCCCCCCCCACCGAGCCGCTGCCGATTCCGCGCCCCGAGCAGGAAAACGTGGTCAAGGCGATCCAGCGTCTGACGCAGACCTATCCGATGCTGGAGCGCAACCAGGTTTTTCATGAGGCGTCGGCGCAGATGACCCGTCACCTGATCCACGGCGTGCCGGCCATCGAAGTCATTGACGAACTGGAACAGATCTTTGCGCGGCGGTATCAGGCGCATCTCGACGCACTGACCAAGGACCTGCCGCTGTCCTGACCCCTGCGGGGATTCAGGCTGGCAATGCGCCTCCACATTGCCAGCAACTCAGAAAATTTCCGGGATTGCGCTCGCCGCAGCGTGGGCAGGTCTTTTCCTCCCCCGGTTTGACGTTCAAAAAATCTGCCAGCGTTTCGCGCGCGCGCAGTTCCTGTGCGTCGTCATCGACCCACACCTCGGGCTGTGCCTGCATGAACGGCACTTCGCCCAGCGCACCGGCGGCATGGGCGTTGAAGATGTGGGTGGGGATACCCAGGCTGGTCAACGCATCGGCAGCGAGCTGGGCGTCGAGCAGGGTGGGGGCGATGTGAACCCGTTTCATCGACGGGCAATAAGGTGTCAGGCCTTGCGGCGGACGCGCACGATGAGGTCGATGCCTTCGGTCACCATGTCGTCCGGCAGCGGGGGCAGGCCGGAGATGCGCACCGGTCCGGCGTCGATGTCGGACAGCTTGCCGCTGTCGACTTCATAGAGATGGTGGTGCGGACTGGTGTTGGGGTCGTAGAACACCTTGCTGGGATCGACGATGACTTCGCGCACCAGCCCCTTATCCAGGAACAGCTTGAGCGTGTTGTAGACCGTGGCCTTGGAGGTTTCGGAGTGACGGGTGTTGACGATCGCCATCACCTGGTCGGCCGACAGGTGTTCCTGACGTGAAAACAGCGCGTGCGCAATCTCGATCCGCTGATGGGTCGGATTGATGTCGTGGCCGCGCAAAAGGCCGGCCATGTTGTCGCGCGTGTAATGCATGCGTTCATGATAATCAGCAATCTGGACTTTGTCTAATTCCCGGAATGGGTATGACTGCTGTTTGGAAATGACAGCCGGGCATGGCGCGAGCCCAAATAACGGTACAATCCGAACCAGATTTTCGATCAGATTTTTGGAAGCTGGAATCCCGTGGTTACGCTTACCCGACTCGATAGCACGCAGCCTGACTTTCAGGCTCGCCTGACCCGCCTGTTGCAATTCGACGATGCTGCCGATGCCGCCATCGAGCAGACGGTTGCCGCGATCCTGCAAGACGTGAAAACGCGCGGGGATGTGGCGGTGCTCGAATACACCGAGCGTTTCGACCGTCTGTCGGCGACCACGCTGGCCGGTCTGGAACTGAACGCGGCCCAACTCAAGGGCGCGCTCGAACACTTGCCCACCGACACCCGCCAGGCGCTGGAAGCGGCCGCCGAGCGCGTGCGCCGTTATCACGAGAAGCAAATTCAGGCGTCGTGGACCTACACCGAAGACGACGGTACTGTGCTGGGTCAGCAGATCACCCCGCTCGACCGAGTCGGGCTGTACGTGCCGGGCGGCAAGGCCGCGTATCCGTCATCGGTACTGATGAATGCCATTCCGGCCAGGGTGGCCGGGGTGGGCGAGCTCATCATGGTGGTGCCGACCCCGGGCGGCGAACAGAACCAGCTGGTGCTGGCCGCCGCCGCGATTGCCGGGGTGGACCGTGTGTTCACCATCGGCGGCGCGCAGGCGGTGGCGGCGCTGGCCTACGGCACCGCGACCGTGCCGCAGGTCGACAAGATCGTCGGCCCCGGCAACGCCTACGTGGCGGCGGCCAAGCGCCGCGTGTTCGGCACCGTCGGCATCGACATGATCGCCGGCCCGTCGGAAATCCTGGTGATCGCCGACGGCAGCACGCCGCCGGAATGGGTTGCGATGGACCTGTTTTCGCAGGCCGAACACGACGAAATGGCGCAGTCGATTTTGCTGTCGCCGGACGCGGCCTATCTGGAGGCGGTGGCGGCGGCGATCGATCGATTGATTGTCGAGATGCCGCGCAGCGAAGTGATCCGCACCTCGCTCACCAACCGCGGCGCGCTGATCAGGACGCGCGATCTGGCCGATGCGGCTGCCATTTCAAACGCCATCGCGCCGGAACACCTGGAACTGGCGGTGGCCGACCCCGACGCGCTGCTGCCGCTGCTCAAACATGCGGGCGCGATTTTCATGGGCAAGAACACCTGCGAGGCGCTGGGCGATTATTGCGCCGGGCCGAATCACGTGCTGCCCACTTCGCGCACCGCGCGCTTTTCGTCGCCGCTGGGCGTGTACGACTTCCAGAAACGCAGCAGCCTGATTCACGTGTCGCAGGCCGGCGCGCAGACGCTGGGCAAGATCGCCGCCACCCTGGCCTACGGTGAAGGGCTGCAGGCGCACGCGCGCTCCGCTGAATACCGCCTGATTCACCAATGAGCCCGCTGTCCCAATGAACCAATTGTGGAGCGCCGTGGTGCACGGCCTGACGCCCTATGTGCCGGGCGAGCAGCCGAAGCTGGCCAACCTGGTCAAGCTCAACACCAACGAGAACCCATATGGGCCCAGCCCCAGGGTGCTCGACGCCGTGCGTGCCGAGGCGGCCGACACGCTGCGCCTGTATCCCGACCCCAACTCCGACCGCCTGCGGGCAGGCATTGCCGCGTATCACGGCGTGATGGCCGATCAGGTGTTTGTCGGCAACGGCTCCGACGAGGTGCTGGCACATGCGTTCATGGCGCTGCTGAAGCACGACGCGCCGATCCTGTTTCCCGACATCAGCTACAGTTTTTATCCGGTGTATTGCGGGCTGTATGAAATCGCCTATCGCTCAATTCCGCTCACGGAATCGTTCGAGATCAAGGTCGATGATTACCTGACGCCCAACGGCGGGGTGATTTTCCCCAATCCCAATGCGCCGACCGGGCGACTGCTGGCCTTAAGTGAAATCGAGCGCCTGCTGGCGGGAAATTCGAATTCCGTGGTGGTGATCGACGAAGCCTATATCGATTTCGGCGGCGACTCGGCGGTGGATCTGGTGGCGCGCTATCCGCAACTGCTGGTGACGCGCACCCTGTCCAAGTCGCATGCGCTGGCGGGCCTGCGCGTCGGCTACGCCATCGGCCAGCCGCATCTGATCGAGGCGCTCAATCGCGTCAAGGACAGCTTCAATTCCTATCCGCTCGACCGCTTGGCCCAGGCGGGCGCGCTGGCTTCGATGGAAGACCACGCATATTTTGAATCCATTTGCGCCAGGGTAGTGGCAAGCCGTACCCGGTTGGTGGCCGCACTGGCCGAAATGGGCTTTGAGGTGCTGCCATCAACGGCCAATTTCATTTTGGCGCGCCACCCGGCACACGACGGTGCCGAACTGGCCGCTGCACTGCGCGAACGCAGCATCATCGTGCGCCATTTCAAAAATCCCGCCCGCATCGCGCCGTTTTTGCGCATCACCGTCGGCACCGACGCGCAATGCGATGCGCTGCTCGCCGCGTTGAAAGCGATTGTGGCCTGCTAGAATTCCTATTCAGCTTTATTACCTGACGCCATGCGCACCGCCCAAGTCACCCGTAACACCCTGGAAACCCGGATTTCCGTCAGCCTCAATCTCGACGGGACTGGCGTGTCCAAACTCGCCACGGGCGTGCCCTTTCTCGATCACATGCTTGACCAGATTGCACGTCACGGCCTGATTGACCTGGATATCCAGGCTCAGGGTGATCTGCACATCGACGCCCACCACACGGTGGAGGACACCGGGATTACGTTCGGCCAGGCTTTCGCGCAGGCGCTCGGCGACAAGAAAGGCATCCGTCGCTACGGCCATGCCTACGTGCCGCTCGACGAGGCGTTGTCGCGTGTGGTGATCGATCTGTCGGGTCGACCGGGCCTGGAGTATCACGTCGATTACACCCGCGCGCGCATCGGCGACTTTGACGTCGATCTGTTCCTCGAATTCTTCCGTGGTTTCATCAACCACGCTGGCGTCACCCTGCACATCGACAACCTGCGCGGCATCAACGCGCACCATCAGGCCGAAACCATTTTCAAGGCGTTCGGCCGCGCGCTGCGCATGGCGGTGGAAACCGATGCGCGGATGGGCGACGTGCTGCCGTCGACGAAGGGTTCCCTGTGAGCGTTGACATCGCCGTCATCGACTACGGCATGGGCAATCTGCGTTCGGTATCCAAGGCCATCGAACATGTCGCCCCGGCGATGTCGGTCGTGGTGACGTCCGACCCCGCAGTGATTGCTGCGGCCGGACGGGTGGTGTTCCCGGGCCAGGGCGCCGCCCCCGACTGCCTGCGCGAAATCGATGCGCGCGGCCTGCGTCAGGTGATTGTCGACGCGGCGCACAACAAGCCGTTTCTCGGCATCTGCATGGGTATGCAGGTGCTGTTCGAACACAGCGAAGAAGGCGACACCGCGTGTCTGGGCATTCTGCCCGGAACGGTGCAGCGCTTTCCCGCCGATGCGATGGTTGACGCGACCGGCAACAAGCTCAAGGTGCCGCACATGGGCTGGAACAACGTCCATCAGACTGGCCCACATCCGCTGTGGGCGGGGATCGAGGATGGTGCGCGTTTCTATTTCGTCCACAGTTATTTTGTGCAGCCGACCTCGCCCGAGGTGATTGCCGGGTTTTCGCATTACCCGTTCCCGTTCACCTGCGCGGTGGCAACGGCGAACATCTTTGCCGTGCAGTTTCATCCGGAAAAAAGCCAGAATGACGGATTGACGCTGCTGGGTAATTTTGTAACCTGGAATCCAGGCGAGCACGAAGCCGCCTGCGATATGTCCGGCGCAGCGTGCGCCTAATTTTCCCGCCTATATTTTTCCTGTACGACCATGCTGATTATTCCTGCGATTGATCTTAAAGATGGCCACTGCGTGCGCCTTGAACAAGGCGAAATGGACAAGGCCACGGTGTTTTCCGAGGATCCGGCGGCCATCGCCCGCCACTGGAAGGCGCAGGGCGCCCGCCGCCTGCATCTGGTCGACCTCAACGGTGCCTTCGCCGGCAAGCCGGTCAACGACGCGGCCATCCGTTCGATTGTCGATGCGGTCGGCGACGACATGCCGGTGCAACTGGGCGGCGGCATTCGCGACCTCGCCACCATCGAGCGCTATCTCGACGACGGCGTGCGCTACGTCATCATCGGCACCGCTGCGGTGAAAAACCCGGGCTTTCTGCACGAGGCCTGCGATGCCTTCCCCGGCCACGTGATGGTCGGGCTGGATGCCAAGGACGGCAAGATTGCGGTCGAGGGCTGGTCCAAGATCACCGGCCACGATGTCATCGATCTGGCCAAGCGCTTCGAAGGCTATGGTGTCGAAGCCATTATCTACACGGATATCGGTCGCGACGGCATGCTGACCGGCGTCAACGTCGACGCCACGCAAAGATTGGCGCAGGCGCTGTCGATTCCGGTCATCGCCAGTGGCGGCGTCACCAATCTCGACGACGTGCGGGCACTGTCCACCGTCGCCAAGGACGGCATCATCGGCGCGATCACCGGGCGCGCCATCTATCAGGGCACGCTCGACTTCGCCGAGGCGCAGAAACTCGCCGACGAACTGGCGGGCGGCGTGTTCGGCGTCTGATTCGACAAGATAACCATGCTGGCAAAGCGCATCATTCCCTGCCTCGACGTCACCAACGGCCGCGTGGTCAAGGGCGTCAATTTCGTCGAGCTGAAAGACGCCGGCGACCCGGTTGAAATTGCGCGCCGCTACAACGAAGCGGGCGCCGATGAACTGACTTTTCTTGACATCACCGCCACGTCGGACAACCGCGATCTGATCCTCCATATCATCGAAGCGGTTGCCTCCGAAGTGTTCATTCCGCTGACCGTGGGCGGTGGCGTGCGCGTGGTCGAAGACGTGCAACGCCTGTTGAACGCGGGCGCCGACAAGGTTGGGATCAACACCTCGGCGGTGCTCAATCCGCAACTGGTGAAGGACGCGGCCGACCGCTACGGCAGTCAGTGCATCGTGGTGGCGATCGATGCCAAGCGCGTCGGCGACCACTGGGAAGTGTTCACCCACGGCGGACGCAAGGCCACCGGCCTCGACGCCGTCGAGTGGGCAAAAAAAATGGCCAGCCTGGGCGCGGGTGAACTGCTGCTCACCTCGATGGACCGCGACGGCACCAAGAGTGGCTTCGATCTGGAGCTCACCCGCGCGATTTCCGACGCGGTGGATATCCCGATCATCGCCAGCGGCGGCGTCGGCAATTTGCAGCACCTGGTGGACGGCGTAAAGGAAGGCCACGCCGACGCGGTGCTGGCAGCGAGCATTTTCCACTTCGGCGAATATGGCGTGGACGAAGCCAAACGCTATATGAAGCAGCATGGCATCGAGGTGCGGCTGTGAGTTCAGGGACGGCGAGCGACTGGCTTGACGCCGTCAAGTGGGATGCGCAGGGTCTGGTTCCTGCGATTGCGCAGGATGCCGCCACGGGTGAAATCCTGATGGTGGCGTGGATGAACCGCGAGGCGCTGGAGGAAACCGCGCGCACGTTGCGCGGCGTCTACTGGTCACGTTCGCGTAATCGTTTGTGGCGCAAGGGCGAGGAATCGGGCCACGTGCAGAATGTCAGCGAAATCCGCCTCGATTGCGACAACGATGTGGTGCTGCTGAAGATCGAACAGGTGGGCGGTATCGCCTGCCATACCGGGCGGCGCTCGTGTTTTTTTCAGAAACTGGATAACGGCCACTGGGTGACGACTGCCCCGGTGCTGAAAAACCCCGACGAGATTTACCACAAATGAGCGACATTCTGGATCGCCTGGCCGATACGCTGGAAGCGCGCAAAACGGCCGCGCCCGACAGTTCCTACGTGGCCAGGCTGTACGCCAAGGGCACCGACGCGATCCTGAAAAAAATCGGCGAGGAGGCGACCGAGACCGTGATGGCGGCGAAGGACGGCCAGCCCGAAAAGATCATCTACGAAGTCGCCGATTTGTGGTTCCATACCCTGGTGCTGCTGGCGCATGCTGGTTTGAAGCCGCAGGATGTGCTGGATGAACTGGCACGGCGCGAAGGCGTTTCGGGGATAGACGAGAAGGCGTCACGAACATGAGCGACTGCATCTTTTGCAAAATCATTGCAGGTGACATTCCGTCGCGCAAGGTCTATGAAGACGATGACGTGTTCGTGTTCCATGACATCCACCCGTTTGCCAGGGTGCATTTGTTGATTATTCCCAGGGCACATATTGCGTCCCTCGCCGAGTGCGGGGCGGAACATGAGAAAATCCTGGGCAAGATGCTGGCTTTGGCACCGAAGCTTGCCAGGGAACAAGGCCTCGATGGCGGATTCAAAACCCTGATCAACACCGGGCGCGGTGGCGGTCAGGAGGTGTTCCATATTCATATTCACGTATTCGGCGGCGGCGATCCCGTGCCGCGTAACTGATTCACTAGGAGAGACATCATGGGTGGCTTTAGCATCTGGCATTGGCTGATTGTGTTGGTGATTGTGCTGCTGATTTTTGGTACCAAGAAACTGCGCAACATCGGTAGCGATCTGGGCGGAGCGGTCAAAGGCTTCAAGGAAGGGATGAAGGACGATGCGCCGAAGCTGGGCGAGTCGGCCGACAAGGGTCACACCATCGATGCCGAAGTAAAGGACAAGCAACATTCCTGAGTTTGTGGGCGTGCGTGTTCTCCCGGCACCCAGCCCCTAGACCTGTTTCTTATGTTCGATATCGGTTTTTCCGAACTCGTTGTCGTCGGCGTGGTGGCCTTGATCGTCATCGGCCCCGAGCGGCTGCCCAAGGTCGCCCGTACGGCGGGGCATCTGCTGGGCCGGATTCAGCGTTATGCCGCCAGCGTCAAGGCGGACATCAGCCGCGAAATGCAGATGGACGAGTTGCGCAAGGCCGGGCAGAGTTTCAAGGAGTCCATCGAGTCCGCTGCCAGCGGGGTTGAAGCGCAAGCCAACGTGGTGGACGATTACCTGAAAAATGAAATCAGCCAGGTCGACCGAGCATTAACGGCGATCACCGGAGGTGAACCCGCGGTGCCCGAGCGCACAGTGGCATCGCTGGCAAAGGAGTCCGTCGTGCAACCAGCAATTGCCCCCCACCCGCAACAAAGTCTTGACCTCGAAGCACGCCCGGGCAGTGTGGCTGAATACGCGGGTGATACCAGCCGGCCCGATTCCGGGAAACCGCCCTCCGCATGAGTGATACCAACGCCGCCCAGGAAAGCTTCATCTCCCACCTGATCGAATTGCGCGACCGCTTGCTGCGCGTCGTGATTGCCTTCATTGTGGTGTTTCTGGGGCTGTTTCACTGGGCGCAGGATTTATATGCATTGCTGGCGCGCCCCATGCTGGCCGTGCTGCCCAAGGGCGGGCAGATGATTGCCACCGAAGTGATTACGCCTTTTCTGGTGCCGATCAAGGTGGCGATGATGACGGCGTTCCTCATCACCTTGCCCTATACCCTGTATCAAATCTGGTCGTTCATCGCCCCCGGCCTGTATCAGCACGAGAAGCGATTGGGCGTGCCGCTGCTGATTGCCGGCGTGCTGTTGTTCCTGACCGGCATGGCGTTCGCCTATTTTCTGGTATTCCCCATCGTGTTTGGTTTCATCGTCGGGGTCGCGCCCGCGGGGGTCGCGGTGATGACCGACATCGGCAAATACCTCGATTTTGTGATGACCATGTTCATCGCCTTCGGGGTGACGTTCGAAGTGCCGATCGTGGTGATCCTGCTGGTCAAGATGGGCATGGTCAGCGTGGCCAAGCTGCGCGAGATTCGTCCTTACATGATTGTGGGCGCGTTTGTCATCGGCGCGATTTTCACCCCGCCCGACATCATTTCCCAGTTCATGCTGGCAGTGCCGCTGTGGTTGTTGTATGAGGCCGGGATACTCGCGGCCGCCATGCTCGTCAAGCCACCGGTCGAGCCTGCCTCGGACTTCCAGCCCATGAGTGGCGAGGAAATGGATGCCGAGCTGGATCGCATCGAGTCGGAAGACGGCGTGCCCAAATAAACCAAAAATTCAATATCAAGATTCGGAGCAAACATGGAGGCTTTAAAAACAGGCAGTGACGTATTGTTCGTGCTGCTGGGCGGCATCATGGTGCTGGCCATGCACGCAGGGTTTGCCTTCCTCGAACTCGGCACGGTGCGCAAGAAGAACCAGGTCAACGCGCTGGTCAAGATCCTCACCGATTTCGCGGTTTCCACCATCGCCTATTTTTTCATCGGTTACAGCATTGCCTACGGGGTCAGCTTCTTTTCCAGCGCCGAGGTGCTGTCGGCAAAAAATGGCTACGACCTGGTCAAGTTCTTTTTCCTGCTGACGTTTGCGGCGGCCATTCCGGCCATCGTGTCGGGCGGCATGGCCGAACGTGCACGCTTCAGTCCGCAACTGGCGGCGACGTTCGCGCTGGTCGGGCTGGTTTATCCCTTCTTCGAAGGCATCGTCTGGAATGGCAACTACGGCATTCAGGCGTGGCTGGAGGCCACTGCAGGCGCCAAATTCCATGACTTTGCCGGGTCGGTGGTGGTGCATGCCGTCGGCGGCTGGATCGCCTTGCCTGCAGTGTTGCTGCTGGGCGCGCGGCGCGGACGCTATACCAGGGACGGCATGGTCTCTGCGCATCCGCCGTCCAATATTCCGTTTCTGGCGCTCGGCGCGTGGATTCTGACAGTGGGCTGGTTTGGATTCAACGTGATGTCGGCGCAGTTGATCGAGGCGGTGTCGGGTCTGGTGGCCGTGAATTCCCTGATGGCAATGGTGGGCGGCACACTGGCGGCGCTGGTGGTGGGCCGCAACGACCCCGGCTTCATCCACAATGGTCCGCTGGCCGGTCTGGTGGCTGTGTGCGCCGGTTCGGATTTGATGCATCCGCTCGGTGCCCTGGCCACCGGCGTGATTGCCGGCGCGTTGTTCGTATGGATGTTCATGGTGACGCAGAACAAATGGAAGATCGATGATGTGCTCGGCGTCTGGCCCCTGCACGGCCTGTGCGGCGCGTGGGGCGGGATCGCCGCCGGCATTTTTGGCGCCAAGGCGCTCGGCGGCATCGGCGGGGTCAGCCTGGCGGCGCAGGTGATGGGCACGCTGGGCGGGGTGGCCGTGGCCTTGGCCGGCAGCACGGTGGTGTATGGCATCCTGAAGCAGGCGGTGGGTCTGCGGCTGGATCCGGAGGCTGAATTCAACGGCGCGGATCTCAGCATCCACAAGGTGTCGGCGACTGCCGAACGCGAGACCAGCTGGTAGCCGTCTAGTTTTTCTGCAGTTGCCGCAGGCGTGCGCGACGCTCGATTTGCAGCTGTTCGAGTTGCCGGTCCACCAGCACCACGTCGGGATGTTGCTCGGTGTATTTCAGCAACAATTCGGCTCGCTTGATGCGCAACTCGACACGTTTTTTGTCGAGGCCTGCGAGGTAGGCATCCGATTCCACAGAAGATTTGTTGCGCGCGGGGCGGGCAACTTTGGCCGGTTCCACGGGCGGCTCGTGCGTGGAACGGCCGACCTCGGCCGGAGAGGGGCTGATGGGTGCCGTTTCGGTTGCCGACTGCGGCAGGAGGTTCTGCGCCATGCCGGCCTTTGGCAGCGTTAGGGTAGGCGCATCTTGAGCAGAAGGGGGCAGGAAATGCTCGATGACGATGATGCCCAGTCCGATCAGCAGCAGCACGCCGACAGGCGTACCAAATGCCAGAATGGGCAACAGGCGTGGTGTCCTGTTCGGTGGGGGGGGCGCCGGCACGGGCGTGGGCGCTGCGGCGGTCGCCAGTGCATGCAGGGCGTTGACCAAGGTACGCGCATCCGGTCGGGCTTCCGGATTCTTGTTCAGCATGCGCGCCAGCAAACTGACCAGTTCGGCCGGCAGGTGCGGGCGTATCACTTCGGCCGCAACCGGGGTTTCGCTGATGACGCGATATACGATGGAGGGCAGGCTGTCGCCGTCGAAGGCGTAGTGTCCGGTCAGCATTTCGTACAGCACGGCGCCGAGCGAAAAAATGTCCGAACGCCCATCGATCTCACGCCCCATCGCCTGTTCCGGCGACATGTAACGCGGCGACCCGAGCATCTGTCCGGTTTGCGTATGGTTGCTGTTGACGAGATGGGCGATCCCGAAATCGGTCAGTTTGACGCGCCCACGCTGGCCGGTGACGACGACGTTGGCGGGTTTGATATCGCGGTGGATGACGCCATGTTCGTGCGCGAACGCCAATGCCTCGGCCATCTGCATGGCGGTGTCGAGCGCCAGGTCCAGCGGGATCGGACCTGTGTACATGACATCGCGCAGGGTCGCGCCGGTAAGATATTCCATGGCGATGTAGGCGAGTCCGTTGGCCTCACCCACGTCATAGATGGTCACGATATTGGGGTGCGATAAGCGCCCGGCACTCTGCGCCTCGCGCAGAAAACGCGATTCTGCATCGGCGCCTTCCTGCTGCAGGAGGGCGATGGATACGGTCTTGATGGCAACCGTTCGCTCGATCAGCGGATCGCGGGCGCGGTACACCGTGCCCATCGCGCCCTGGCCCAGTTCATCGAGTATTTCGTAGCGGCCGATTTTCATGGTGCGGCTGAAACTCAGCGCTGGCACTCAACGATTTGGCCGCGCAACGCGCGGCTGTCCGCACCCATCAGATAGAGATACCAGGGCATCAGGTCGTCCGTGCTGGGCAGGGTCTCGGGAGAAAGCCCGGGATGGGTGCGCGAACGCAGGGTGGTGGCCACCTGGCCGGGAATCAGGGTGTTGATGCGCAGGTTCTCCTCCGCACTCAATTCATCGGCCCAGATGCGGGTGAGGGTTTCCAGCCCCGATTTCGCCACGGCATACCCGCCCCAGAATGCAGCGGGATGATGGCCATGCGTTTCGCCCGTGAACACCACCGAGGCGTCCGGCGCCTGCTGGAGCAAGGGCAGACACGCGCGGGTGAGCGCAAACGGGGCGATCAGATTGACCCGCATCAGGGCCTGCCACTGGTCCAGCGTTTGCAAGCTCAGTGGACTGAGGTTGTAAAACTGGTGCGCACTGTGCAGCAATCCGTCGAGCCGTTTCAGGTGATGCAGGAGGGTGCCGGCCAGGGTTTCCATGCTACGGTCGTCGGCGACGGCGAGGTCGTATGGAAACATCGCCGGTTCTGCCCCCCCAGCAGCGATGATTTCGTCGTATACCGCTTCGAGTCTGGCTTCGTCGCGCGCCAGCAGGGCGACGGTGGCGCCGTGGCGCGCGAACGCCAGGCTGGCGGCACGGCCCAGACCGGAGCTGGCACCGGTGACGAGAATGACGCGGCCTGCGAGCAGGTCAGGGCGGGGAGAATAGTCTTTCATAGCTGTTCGAGTAAGGTGTTGGCTGATTGTACCCCGCTCGATGTTGCGCTTTCGAGCGTGGCGGGATAAGCCCCGGCGGTGTAATCGCCCGCCAGAAAAATGCGCGGATGCGGGGTGCGGTGGGTGGGGCGCGCCAGGTTGGGGACGCAGGCGTAGGTGGCTTGTTTTTCGGCGATGCTTTTGCGCCAGCGCGCAGCGCCGGGATGAACGGTCCGCTGTAATTGGGTTTCTGCTTGATCCAGCCAGTTAGTGGGCAAATTCGCCGCGGCGCTGGCAACGAAAGCCAGCAAACCGGCTTGCCCATGGCTCTGCCCACGGTCGAACACGAATTGCGCGGGGCCGTCGGCCAGCGCAAACAGCGGCTGGCTCAGTCGAAAATCCGGATCGTATTGCACATAGCCGGTGGCGATGGGTTGATAGGTGTAGGCCGCCACGTCACGCGCCACCGATTCGAGTGCCGGAATGGGTGCAGCCAAACTCCCCAGGTGTTGCGGCGCGACGGCGAGGATGGCGTGGCTGTATGGGGCCGACTCGTCGCGCGTGCGCAGCGTGACGGCATCCGGTGTGGCGTCGAGCGCGGTCACCCGGCAGGATGGGCGCACCGTGCCGCCCAGCTCGACTACCCGCGCGGCGGCCGGCGTGGGGAACAAATCGGTCAGATTGCGGCGTGGCAGCAGCAGATCGCTGTGATGATTGCGCCCACCGAAAGCGGCGCGGATCACGTTTCGGAAGACCCTGGCGCTGGCCAGCTCCGGCGGCGTGTTGAGGGCGGATACGCACAGCGGATGCCACAGCAGGCGGCTCAATTTTTCGGGTTGGCTGCGGCTGAGTTGACTGACAGTCAGCTGGTCCGTCGACTCCGTATCGTGCAGCAGCGCGTGGGCCCAGCGTGCGGCGGCCAGTTTCTCGCGCCAGCTCAGGCCCTGTGCGCCGAGCAGCCCCGCCAGCAAGTGCAGGGGAGCAGGCAGGCGCGGGCAGGCAAGACTGAAATCCGGCGGCTGGTTGAGGGTGAGCGGCAGTCGCCACAAGCCATCCGTGGAATGCAGCCGGGCTATCAATTGCAGGGTCTGTTCATAGGCGCCAAGCAGGATGTGCTGGCCGTTGTCGAGCGACAGCCCATCGACTTCGACCACCCGTGCCCGCCCGCCCAGCGTGCGACTGGCCTCAAACAGGGTGACGGTCACGCCCGCCTCGGCCAGCGTCAGCGCGGCAGCGCAGCCGGCCCAGCCGCCACCAATCACGGCAACACGGGCGGTCACGGAAACAACCAGGTTGTGCTGGCCAGCCACAATTTGCGCAGCGGCGTGAGCGAGACGCGCGCGCGCAACACGGGGAATTCGTCACGCCGGATTTCGTCCAGCAGGGTGCGGTAAATCGCCGCCATCACCAGCCCGGCACGCTGCGCACGGCGCGCGCGGGCAGGCAGGGCTGCCAGCGCACGCTCGTAACAGGCGACGG
>JBAVFD010000001.1:0-17570 GCA_049588075.1 Thiobacillus sp. | reverse complement strand
GGATCTGGCGGCTGATGCGGTTCATCTTGTTGATGGTTTCGATCATGTGCACCGGGATGCGGATGGTGCGCGCCTGGTCGGCGATCGAGCGGGTGATCGCCTGGCGGATCCACCAGGTGGCGTAGGTCGAGAACTTGTAGCCGCGGCGGTATTCGAACTTGTCGACCGCCTTCATCAGGCCGATGTTGCCTTCCTGGATCAGGTCGAGGAACTGCAGGCCGCGGTTGGTGTATTTCTTGGCGATGGAGATCACCAGGCGCAGGTTGGCCTCGATCATCTCGCGCTTGGCGCGGCGCGCCTTGGCTTCGCCGGTGGACATCTGCTTGTTGATGTCTTTCAGGTTCTTGATCGGCAGGCCGACGCGATCCTGCATCGCGATCAAGGCTTCCTGGTGCGCCTTGACTTCGTACTGCACCTTGGCCAGCGTCGAGCAATAGCCTTTTTTGGCGGCGATTTCCTTGTCGACCCAGGCCAGCGCGGTTTCGTTGCCGGGGAAGGTCTTGATGAAATGCGCCCGCGGCATGCCGGAGCGGTTGACGCAGAAATCCATGATCTTGCGTTCGTGCGAGCGGACTTCTTCCACTGCATTGCGGATTTGTTCGCACAGGCCATCGACCTGGCGCACCGAGAAGCGGATCGCCATCAGCAGTTCGGTGACTTCGGATTGCGCTTTCATGTGCTGCGGGGTGCCGAGGCCATACTTGGCCTGGGCGGTTTGCGCTTTTTTGAAGGCCTTGCGGATGAAGTCGAACTGCGCCAGCGCTTCGGCTTTCAGCTGTGCCAGATTGGCGGCAGCCAGCTTGGCGCTGGCTTCTTCATCGTCCTCCTCGCTTTCATCGACTTCGCCGGCGGTGTCTTCCACGACGGCTGCGGCTTCGGTTTCCACTTCGACAAAGCCGTCGATCAGTTCGTCGATGCGCAATTCATCCTTTTCGACCTGCGCGGCCATGTCCAGAATTTGCTGGATCGTGAGCGGGCAGGACGAAATCGCCATCACCATGTGGCGCAGGCCTTCCTCGATACGCTTGGCGATCTCGATTTCGCCTTCGCGGGTGAGCAGGTCGACAGTGCCCATTTCGCGCATGTACATGCGCACCGGGTCGGTGGTGCGACCGAAGTCGGAGTCGGCCGTGGTCAGCGCCTGTTCGGCGGCGGCAACCGCGTCTTCGTCGGCAACGGCCGGCGTGGCCTCCTGCATCAGTAGGGTTTCGGCGTCCGGCGCTTCGTCATAGACCTGAATGCCCATGTCGTTGATCATGCCGATCACGCCTTCGATCTGGTCGGCGTCCAGCACCTCGTCGGGCAGGTGGTCGTTGATTTCCGCGTAGGTCAGGAAGCCACGCTCCTTGCCCAGAACGATCAGATTTTTAAGCTGAGTGCGGCGCGCCTCGGCTTCCAGCGGCGTCAGTTCTTTTAGCGGCAGCAGTGCTTCGGTTTTTTTGGCGCTACCGCCTGGTTTTCTTCCACGTACAGCCACAGGATTTTCTCCGCTCAGGTTTCACGCCGCGCAGCGCGCACGGACAGAAAAGTCGTTCAAAAACCGGCAATTATACCGCAAACCGGGGCTTTGTCTTGCCGTTTCTGGCAAGCTAGGTGCGTGCCAGTTCAATCAATTCCTGGCGTTCGCTGACGCTCAGACTGCCCAGTGGGCGCATCGACAATTCCTGCTGGCGCCGGCGTCGCCAGTCATCGCGCAACTGTTTGACCGCGCCATCAAACTCGGCGTTCCAGTCCCAGCTGTCATCTTTGTCGAGTAAATCCGTCATCAGTTCATCGACCAACGGTTCCAGCGGGCTGCCTTTGGCGGTTTCGCTGAGAGTCTGCGGTTTGAGTGGGCCAACCTCGCGCAGCCAGGCCATCAGTTCGCCCATGTGGCTGCTCAGCGGGTCGTCCGCGTCCAGCCAGCAGGCATCAACTTCGGAAACGCGCTGCGGGTTCATCAGCAGCGTGCGTGCCAGGCTGCGTACACGCGAAGGAGCCGGGCGGCGCTGCGGGCGTGGGGGCGCGCGCCGGGCAGCGCCGGGCTTCAGCCCAACGAGGCCAAGTTCGTCGGCCTGCAAATGCGCCAGTTCGGCAATCTGTCGCTGAATCAGGCTGGCCAGCAGCGGCGCGGCTATTTTTTCCAGCAGCGGCTTGGCGTCCTTGATCAGCGCAGCCCGGCCTTCCTGGCTGTCGAGCTTGCGACCGCGCGACAGTTCGCGCACCAGAAATGCCGAGAGGGGCAGGGTATCGGTATCCAGCAGATGCAGGAAAGCTGCCTGGCCGTGGGTGCGGATGTAGCTGTCGGGATCCTCGCCTTCGGGCAGAAACAGGAAGCTGACCTCCTTGCCGTCCTGCAGCGCCTCCAGTGTGTTCTCCAGCGCGCGCCAGGCGGCCTTGCGGCCGGCGTTGTCGCCGTCGAAGGCGTAGATCAGGCGGTCGGTGTGGCGCAGCAGGGTACGGGCGTGAATCGGCGTGGTGGCGGTGCCGAGGGTGGCGACGGCGAATTCCACCCCGTGCTGCGCCAGTGCCACCACGTCCATGTAGCCTTCGACCACGATGGCGCGCCCGGCAGCCTTGATCGCCGCGCGCGCCTCGAACAGGCCATAGATTTCCGATCCCTTGTGGAACAGCGGCGTTTCCGGTGAGTTGAGGTATTTTGGCTCACCCTGATCGAGGACGCGCCCGCCAAAGCCGACGATCTGGCCCTTGACGTTCTTGATGGGGAACATGATGCGGTCGCGGAAGCGGTCGTAGCGCCGATTGTCGCCGTCGATGACCAGGCCCGAGGCGGCGAGGGCGTCAGCCGTGTAATCGGCAAACACCTGCTTCAGCGGCGACCACCCGTCCGGCGCGTAGCCGATGCCGTAGCGGGCAGCGATGGCGCCGGTGAGCCCGCGCCGTTTCAGGTAGTCGATCGCGCGCGGCGTCTGTTTCAGCTGCTTTTTGTAGAATTGCGCGGCCTGCTCCAGCGCGTCCCACAAGGCGGGCGGCGGTTTGGGGCGGTCGGGCTGCTGCGCTGATTCCGGCACCGGCAGGCCGACATCCTGCGCCAGAGCCGCCACCGCGTCGGGAAAGCCCATGTGCTCGTATTCCATCAGAAAGCCGAGCGCGGTGCCGTGTGCCCCGCAGCCGAAGCAATGGTAGAACTGCTTGGTCGGACTGACGGTGAAGGAGGGGGTTTTTTCGCTGTGGAAAGGACAGCAGGCCTGGTAATTCTGCCCGGCTTTCTTCAGGGGCACGCGGCGGTCGATGACGTCGACAATGTCGACGCGGGCGAGCAGGGTGTCGATGAAATCGCGGGGGATCATCCTGGATATGCTGGTTGCCGCATGTTAGGCCCGGCTGCGCGGGAGACTGGTGGAGCTTAACCCGCGAGGCGGGTTTTGATCAGCGCGGAAACCTGTCCCATGTCGGCACGGCCGGCAAGGCGGGATTTCAATAAGCCCATGACCTTGCCCATATCCTTGGCGCTGGCTGCGCCGGATTCGGCAATCGCAGCAACCACCGCAGCCTCGACCTCGGCGGCGGAGAGTTGCTCGGGCAGGTAAGCTTGCAGCACGACCAGTTCGGCTTGCTCCGCCGCCACCAGGTCGTCACGACCGGCAGCCTGAAACTGGCTGATCGAATCCTTGCGCTGCTTGATGAGTTTTTCGACGATGCTGCTCACCGAGGCATCGTCCAGCTCGATGCGTTCGTCGACTTCTTTCTGCTTGATCGCAGCGAGGAGTAGGCGAATCGTTCCGAGGCGCGCCGAATCTTTGGCGCGCATGGCCGACTTCATGTCGTCAGTGACGCGTAGCTTGAGCGACATGTGCGGTGAAGATTCTGCCGGGCGGCAGAATCAATACATCTTGGGGGGCAGTTGCTGGCCGCGCAGACGCTTGCTCTGGCGCTTGACCGCAGCAGCCAGCTTGCGCTTGCGTTCGGCGGTGGGCTTTTCGTAAAACTCGCGGGCGCGCAGTTCGGTCAGCAGGCCGACTTTTTCGATGGAACGCTTGAAGCGGCGCAGGGCGACATCAAACGGTTCGTTTTCCTTGATTTTGACGTGAGGCATGTGAAGATGGCTTCCGGGATAACGGGGAAAAACGAGAATGATAGCAAGCCTGCGCACTTTTTTCCAGCCCCACCTGGATCGTCTCCGATGCCGTATTAGACAAGACCGGGGGGGTGCGCCAGCCTGACCGGGTTCACCACTCGTCCGGGAAAGCGGGGTTTTGTGAAAAAGCGTAACAAATTCAATCCTGTATCCGCTTGGCCTGGATGATGGTCGTGTCCGGAGCGCGGGAGACTTGAGCCAGGAACGGAATGTGGCGAAAGACCGCAAGGCCAAGATCGCCCAATACGCGCGCCCGGGAAAACACCCTTGATCCCTCTGCCCAGACCCGCATGGTGACCCGCAAGCCGGAACAGGAATAAGCCAAGCGGTGTTGATTGGCTTACCGAATATAATGGGCGCCGACTCAATGATACTGGGTCGGCTCATCCAATCATCTTATCGTTGTGAACTTGTCATGCCTGAAATCCCCCAGCCCGAAGCCAATCAAGAATTACAGAACGAGGTCGCCGGACTCATCGTCACCGCCCTCAATCTTGAGATCAGCCCGGATGACATTCAGCCCGACGCCCCGCTTTACGGCGAGGGACTCGGGCTTGATTCCATCGATATTCTGGAAGTGGCGCTGGTGGTGTCCAAGCAGTTTGGTTTCCAGTTGCGCGCCGATAACGCGGACAACGTCCGCATCTTCAGTTCCCTGGTCAAACTGACCCAGCACATTGCGGCCAACCGGACAAAGTGAGTTTGCCCCCATGAGTTTGACACTGGCTCGCGCGGCTCGCTGGATCGCCATTGCCGCCGGAGGAATCGGGTATGCCGTGCTGGCGCATTACAGCGCGGCCACCTCGGCGGCCACCACCTCGCCGTCTTTGGGCGTGGCGGTCTCGCTGACGCCTGCGCTGGCCATTCTGCTCTGGCTGACCTGGCGATCGCCCAGACGGCCGGGGATGCTGCTCCTGTGTGCCGTGGTGGGCGCGCTGCTGTGGGGATGCTGGGGCACGCTGCAACGCCATTTCAACTGGGTGTATTTCATTCAGCACGTCGGCACCAATCTCATGCTGGCCGCCGTGTTTGGCGTCACCCTGGCGCGCGGGCGGCAAGCCTTGTGCACGCGTTTTGCCGAAGCGGTGCATGGCAGCCTCTCTCCTGAGGAGGTGCGTTATTCGCGCCAGGTCACGCTGGCGTGGGTGGTATTTTTTCTGGCGGTCAGCCTGGTTTCCAGCGCCCTGTTTTTTTTCGTGGGTATCGGGGCCTGGTCGGTTTTCGCCAACTTCCTCTCCTTCCCGCTGATTCTGCTGATGTTTGTCGTCGAATTCTGGGTGCGCCGACGCAAGCTGCCGCATCAGAAAAAGCACAGCATCATGGATGGCGTTCGCGCCTTCCGGAAAAAACCGGTCACGCCTGCGGGTGCATGCCCGCGCGCCAACTAGGCGGTTTTGTTGCCCATGCCGCTCCTGCCACTGATTGCCCACCACAGTCTTGATGCCATGGTGGCCTGGCGCGGCGGCACACCAGTCAGCGCACAACAGTTTCTGAGCGAGGTTGAGTATCTCGCCAGCCAGTTGCCGCCGGGACGGCATGTGCTCAACCTGTGCGGTGATCGTTACCGTTTTGCCGTCGCCCTGGCGGCCTGCATCGTCAGCGGCCGCATCAGCCTGTTGCCTTCCACCCACACCCCGGAAATGGTGCGGCAGATGCGGCGCATCGCTGCGGATGTTTTTTGCATCGTCGATCAGGATGCGGTGGGCGTTGATCTGCCGACCTTCCGTTATCCCGAATCGGTGCCTCCGTTCGTGGCTCATCCGATCATCCCCGGCATCGATAGCGAACAGGTTATCGCCCAGGTCTTCACTTCCGGCTCCACCGGGGCGCCTGTTCCCCATATCAAACGGTGGGGCAGCCTGGTGCGCAACGTGCAGGCGGAGGCGCGCCGTCTGGGGGTCAGCGCTGCCCATGCCATTCTCGGCACCGTTCCGGCGCAGCATATGTATGGCCTGGAATCCACGGTCCTGATGCCGCTGCAAAGCGGTGCTGCGCTACATGCCGGCCACCCTTTCTATCCGGCGGACATCTGTGTCGCGCTGGAAAGCCTGCCGCGCCCCCGCATGCTGGTCACCACCCCCTACCACCTGCGCGCCCTGCTCGCGGATCAGGTGACATTGCCCGCGGTCGATCAACTGCTGTCGGCCACCGCGCCTCTGCCGCTCGAACTGGCGCGGGAAGCGGAAAGCCGTTTCGGCGCGCCGCTGCACGAGATTTACGGCTGCACCGAGACCGGGCAACTGGCATCGCGCCGCACCACGGCGGGTAACGAATGGCGGACGCTGGGCGAGGCTCGGCTGCGCCGCGACGGACAGACGCTGTGGGCCGAAGGCGGGCACATCGACCATCCAACCCGCCTCAACGATGTCATCGAACTCTGCGGTGATGACGCAGAATCGACCACCTTCCTGTTGCATGGCCGCGATGCCGACCAGGTCAACATCGCCGGCAAGCGCACTTCATTGGCCCATCTTAACCATCAGTTGAATGCTATTCCGGGGGTGCAGGATGGCGTGTTCCTGCTGCCCAGGGAACACGATCCGCAGGGCATCGGCCGCCTCAGCGCGCTGGTGGTCGCACCCGGTCTCACTCCGGCCGCCCTGACCCAGGCGCTGCGCGAGCGTATCGACCCGGTGTTTTTGCCGCGTCCGCTGCTGTTCGTCGATGCCTTGCCACGCAACGCCACCGGCAAGCTGCCCAGCCAGCTTGCCCAGGATTTGCTGACCACCCTGCAGGCTCGATCCGCGAACGGGATGCCGACATGAGCGACTCGGTCATGCCCTTGGCCATCCCGGCCAATCACCCGGCCTATGCCGGGCACTTTCCCGGTCGGCCGATCCTTCCCGGTGTTGTCCTGCTCGATGCCGTGCTGCACGCGCTGGCGATGCAGCACGGCATCGAGGTTGAGAGCGGACAATTCAAGTCGGCGAAATTCCATAGCCCGGTTCAGCCCGGCGAAGCGCTGATCCTGCATTACACGGAAGCGCCGAGCGGCGGTTTTCGTTTCGAGATTCGCTGTATGGATAACCATGGCGGCGAGCGCAGCGTGGCGAGCGGCGTCCTGTTTTTTTCGCCGGGGGCGCAAGCGTGAGCGCACCAGGAATATCGCGTCCGGCTGCACCGGAAGCTTCACGTGCGGCTGCGCCGCAAGCAGAGTGGGTGCAGCGCCCGGAGCGCAGCAATCGGACGATGCTGCGGCTGATGAGTTGGATCTCGTTGCGTCTGGGGCGCGCGCCTGCGCGAGCCGTGTTGGCGGGCATCAGCCTCTACTTCCTGCTGTTCGCGCCCGCTGCCAGGGCGGCCTCGCGCGCCTATCTGCGCCGGGCGCTGGGGCGGGAACCCCGCTTCGCCGATCTGTTTCGCCACTTTCACAGCTTTGCCTCCACCATCCACGACCGGGTGTTTTTGCTCAACGTGCGCCTCGACCTGTTTCAGCTGGAGGTGCATGGCGAGGCCGTCATCCAGAACATACTGGCCGCCGGGCGCGGGGCGTTTCTGATGGGCGCGCACATGGGCAGCTTCGAGGTGGTGCGCGCCATCGGCCGCCAGCAGCCCGGCCTCAAGGTGGTCATGGTCATGTACCCGGACAATGCCCGCAAGCTCAATGCCGCGCTGACGGCGATCAACCCGGCGGCGGTGCAGGAAACCATCCCGCTGGGGCAGATCGATTCGATGCTGCGGGTGCAGTCTGCGCTGGACGACGGCATGGTGCTCGGCGTGCTGGGTGACCGCAGCCTCGGCGGCGAGCCGACCTTGCGGGTGCCTTTTCTGGGGACGGACGCCGAATTTCCGTTGGGCCCGATGCGTCTCGCTGCCATGCTCAGGCGGCCGGTGCTGTTCATGAGCGGTCTGTATCTCGGTGGTAATCGCTACGCCATTCACTTCGAGCCGCTGGCCGATTTCAGCGACATTGACCGCCAGGGGCGCGATGCCGCCATCGAGGCCGCAGTGACGGCCTACGCAGCCTGCCTGGAGCGGCATTGCCGCGCTGCGCCTTACAACTGGTTCAACTTCTTTGATTTCTGGCGCGCGAAGCAACCTGAATCATGAGGCGATTTATGCGACGTTATTGGGCCGCCGCCGCGCTGGCGCTGGTGTGTAGTCAAGCCGCTGATGCCGCGCCGCTTAGCATCAGCCAGCTCATGGCCAGCCTGGCGCAGCATCCGCAAGGCGCGGCCACTTTCAGTGAAAAGAAGTTCATTGCCATGCTTGATGAACCCGTCGTGTCATCCGGCGAGTTGTTGTTCATCGCCCCGGCGCGGCTGGAAAAACGTACCCTGAAGCCGAAGCCCGAAACCATGGTGCTCGACGGCGACACACTCACCCTGCAACGCGGGCAGCGCACGCGTACCCTGCAACTCAGGGACTACCCGGAGGTGGCCGGCATGATCGAGAGCATCCGTGCCACGCTGGCGGGTGACCGCCAGGCGCTGGAGCGGGTGTACCACCTGGCGCTGGACGGCAGCGCTGAACACTGGACCCTGGTGCTCACTCCTCTCGACCCCAAGGTCGGCGCCATCATCGCGCGTATCCGGATGGAGGGGGTCAAGGACGTGGTGCGCAGCGTCGAGATTCTCCAGGCGGATGGCGACAGTTCCTTGATGACCATCGAAAAACGGGCGCCGCCGCAATGACCCACCTGCGCCGCCGCAGCATCACCGCCATCGTGCTATGGCTGGTTTTTTTGCTGGCCTGTGTCGGCATCATCAGCCGCACCCACTTCACCGCCGACTTGTCGGCATTTTTGCCGCGCAGTCCCACGCCCGAGCAGCAACTGCTCATGGATCAACTCAGCGACGGCCTGGCCTCGCGCCTGATTCTGGTGGGCATAGAAGGCGCCGATGCCCCCACCCGCGCCCGGCTTTCCAAGCAGATCGCCCAGCGTCTGCGGGCCGACCGTACGTTTGTCAGCGTCAATAATGGCGAGCCCGTCAACACCGAGCGCGACCGTGTTTTCCTGTTCGACAATCGCTACCTGTTGAGCCCGGCAGTGACGCCTGAACGCTTTAGCGTAGACGGCCTGCATGCGGCCTTAAGCGACAGTATCGATCTCTTGGCCTCGCCTGCCGGATTGCTGGTCAAGTCCCTGTTACCGCGCGACCCGACCGGGGAAATGGTGCAATTGCTGGAGCAGCTCAACAGCGGCAGCCAGCCGAAACTGGTGGAGGGGGCATGGGCGTCACGCGATGGCACGCGCGCCTTGATGCTGATGCAAACGCGTGCCGCGGGAAGCGATACCGATGCCCAGCAACACGCCATGGTCGCCATTCGGCAGGCGTTCGACCAGGCACCCAGCGCGACCCCATCCACCAAACTGGTGATGACCGGTCCGGGCGTGTTTTCGGTGACGTCACGCGACACCATCGAGCGCCAGGTCAGCCGCCTGTCCGTCATCAGCCTTGCACTCATCGCAACGCTGCTGTTACTCGTTTATCGTTCCTTCAGCGCACTGGCATTGGGCTTGTTGCCCGTTGTCAGCGGTGCGCTGGCGGGCATTGCGGCGGTCAGCCTGGGCTTTGGCGCGGTGCACGGCATCACCCTGGGATTTGGCACCGCCCTGATCGGCGAAGCCGTGGATTATTCAATCTACCTGTTTGTGCAATCGGAACAGAACCATGCGGATCATCAAACCTGGATCAAGCGCTTCTGGCCCACCATACGCCTCGGTGTGCTGACTTCGATAGCCGGCTTTGCTTCGCTGCTGCTGTCCGGCTTTCCGGGTTTGGCACAACTCGGCTTGTATGCCATTGCCGGGCTGATTGTGGCCGCAACGGTGACACGTTTCGTCCTGCCTTCGCTGCTGCCCGCCAACTTCCGTATTCATGATGTGTCGGCTGTCGGTCTCACCCTGTCGCGTGCAGTGCAACGCGCTGCAAGGCTGCGCTGGCCTGGGGCGATCGTGTTGCTGGCGGCCTGCGCAATCGTGGTCGCTAACCGCGCCAGTTTGTGGAATGACAAAATCGTGTCACTCAGTCCGGTGTCGCAAGCCGATGTGGATCTCGATACCCGTTTGCGCGCCGACATGGGCGCGCCGGATGTGCGCTACCTGGTCGTTGTGCCAGGTGCGAATCAGGAATCCGTATTGCGCGCCTCCGAGCGCGTTTCCGCGCTGCTGCAAACACAAGTCGAGCTAGGCCAGCTCGCCGGGTTCGAAAGCCCCAGCCGTTATCTTCCCAGCATGGCAACGCAACGCGCTCGCCAGGCCAGTCTGCCCCCTCGCCCCCTGTTGGAAACACGCCTGGCGCAGGCCGTTCAAGGCTTGCCGGTGCGCGCGCAACTTTTTACGCCGTTTCTGGCCGATACTGCCGCCGCGCGCAGCCAGCCTTTGCTGCAGGCAAGCGATCTGCAGCAGACCTCCATGGCGATGGCGGTCGATGCCTTGCTCATCCAGCAACGGGGGCAATGGCGTGCCTTGTTGCCGCTGACCGCGCCCGAGGGGGTCAGCATCAACGCGGATCCTATTCGCGCTGCATTGAGCGCAATGCCCGATGTGCTGTTTGTGGACATGAAAGCCGAATCGGATCGCCTGTATTCCGGCTACCTGCATGAAGCCATTGTGCTGTCACTCGGCGGGCTGGTTGCCATTATCGGCTTGCTGCTCGTGGTTTTTCGCTCACCCATGCGCGTGCTGCGCATCATCGCGCCGCTGGCAGCGGCGGTCATGACCGTCACCGCGGGATTAAGCCTGTTTGGCCAGCAAATGATTATTCTGCATCTGGTGGGTTTGTTGCTGGTGGTCGCCGTGGGCTCCAATTACGCCCTGTTTTTTGATCGGCCCGATCCGCGCACGCCCATCCTGCCGCGCACGCTGGCCTCGATGCTGTTTGCCAACCTCACCACCGTCGCCGGTTTTGGCCTGCTTGCGTTTTCCAACGTGTCCATCCTGCAGGCGCTCGGCGTGACCGTCGCACCGGGCGTCATCCTGGCGCTGATTTACTCGGCGATTTTTGCCCGCCCATCCGATGCGGAATCCAGCCGTGCGTGACCCAGCCTGGCACCCCACCCGGTTGATCCGCGCATCCCTCGCGCTGCATGGTCTGGCGTGGGTGGCGGTGATCGCCGAACCTGCGCAATGGCGCTGGGCGTTGGGTGCCGTGGTCATCAACCACCTGTTGCTGACCGCCGTCGGCCTGTGGCCGCGCAGCAACTGGTTGGGACCGAACTGGACGCGGCTGCCCGCCGCCGCCGCGGCCAGACATGAAATCGCCCTCACCATCGACGATGGTCCCGACCCCCTCGTCACCCCGCAGGTGCTGGATATTCTGGATCGATATGCCGCCCACGCCACCTTTTTCTGTGTCGGCGAAAAAGCGGCGCGCTATCCGGATGTATGCCGGGAAATCGTCCGCCGTGGCCATGCCGTGGAAAACCACAGCCAGCACCACAGTCATTATTTTTCCCTGCTGGGCCCGCGTGGTTACCTGCGAGAATTGCAGGCCGCACAAAGCACCCTCAGCCAGATTACCGGTCAGCGCCCCGTGTTTTTTCGCGCCCCTGCCGGTCTGCGCAATCCTTTTCTCGACCCGGTGCTGGCGCGACTCGGCTTGACGCTCGCCAGCTGGTCGGCGCGGGGTTTCGACACCCGGACCGGTGACGCCGCGCGGGTCAAGGATGCACTCTTGCGTGAGCTGCGGGCGGGCGCTATTTTGCTGTTGCACGATGGCAATGCTGCACGGACATCCCGGGGCATTCCGGTGATTCTCGATGTGCTGCCCGCCGTGCTGGAGTCGGCGGCCGCCGCCGGGCTGCGTTTTGTCAGCTTGCGGGACGCTCTTGCATGACCGGCACACTACGCATGAGCCGGCCCTGCCGCACCCCGGGGAACAGGCCTTGAAAAACAGTCAGCCAACGCCCTGGTATCGACAGATTGCAGCGGTCATCACCCAGCATGGGGTTCTGAAAGGGATAGGAACGCCGCTTTTTATCGGCCTGTTTTTCGGTGCGTATTTCTACGTGCTCAAAGATCCGGCCTACCCGACCACGGTGATGCCCTTTACCTGGCTGGATCAGATGATCAGTTTTCAGCCGCGGGCGATGCCGCTGTATGTTTCATTGTGGGTGTATGTTTCCCTGCCCCCGGCATTGCTCGCGACGCGACGCGAACTCTATCGTTATGGCATGGCGATGGCCGCAACCTGCCTGGCGGGGCTGATTGCTTTTTACTTCTGGCCTACCGCGGTCCCCGCAGCCGACATTGACTGGGCCCGGTATCCTGAAGTGAGTTTTCTTAAAAACGTCGATGCCGCAGGCAATGCCTTCCCTTCGCTGCATGTCGCCACGGCCATTTTTTCGGGTATCTGGCTGGATCACCTGCTGCGTCGATTCGGCGCGCCGTGGTGGAGTCGGTTGTTCAACTGGATGTGGTGTATCGGCATCATTTATTCCACGCTCGCCACCCGCCAGCATGTTGCGGTAGATGTGTGGGCCGGCCTTGCGCTGGGGGGGGTGGCGGCCTGGCTGTCATTGCGCCGCCGTGCATACGCAGAGCTCACACCCGGCCGGATTTGAAGGAAACCGGCCTGTGGAATTGATTACTAACGCACTACATCTGGATGGGTTTATTTGTTGAATTCGCTCTGGCTTTCCCATTTCACCGCTGCAAGCTGCCTTGGCCACGGCCTGGAGGCGACGCTGGCTGCCTTGCGTGCGCAAAAGGGTGGCCTGGCACCCTGCGCCTTCGAGACGGTGACCGACCTGCCAACGTACATCGGTGAAGTGGCCGGCATCGACCAGGCGCCTTTGCCGGCCAGCCTCGCCGAGTACGAATGCCGCAACAATCGCCTCGCCCTGCTGGGCCTGCGCCAGGATGGCTTCAATGCTGCCGTCGGCGCCGCTGCCGCCCGCTACGGCCGGCGACGGGTCGGCGTGCTGCTCGGCACCAGCACCTCCGGCATTCTGCAGACCGAACAGGCCTTTCGCCGCCGCGATCCGGTGACGGGCGCCCTGCCGGACGACTTCAACTATCGCACCACGCACAACACCTATTCGGTGGCCGACTTCGTGCGCAGCGCCTTCAATCTGGAAGGCCCGGCCGTGGTGGTCTCCACCGCCTGCTCGTCGAGCGCCAAGGTGTTCGCATCGGCGGCGCGGATGATCGCGGCCGGCCTGATCGACGCCGCCATTGTCGGCGGCGTCGACTCGCTGTGCCTGACCACCCTGTACGGCTTCAACTCGCTGGAACTGCTTGCGTCCGAACCCTGTCGGCCCTATGACGCGGATCGCAACGGCCTCTCAATCGGCGAGGCGGCGGCCTTCATCCTGCTGCAGCGCCCGGCCGACAGCCTCGACGCCGATGCCGTGCTGCTGCTGGGCGCGGGCGAATCGAGCGACGCCCACCACATGTCGTCGCCGCACCCGGAAGGCCTGGGCGCGCGCATGGCGATGGCCGCCGCGCTCAAGGCGGCCGGCCTGCAGCCGGCCGACATCGACTACATCAACCTGCACGGCACCGCAACGCCGAGCAACGATGCGGCCGAGGGACACGCAGTCGTCACGCTGTTCGGCAACCAAGTGCCGTGCAGTTCAACCAAGGGCGCGACCGGCCACACCCTGGGCGCGGCCGGCGGGCTGGAGGCGATCATCAGCGCGCTGGCGCTTCAGCATGGCTTCCTGCCGGGCGGGGTCAACACCCGGTGCGTCGACCCGGACATTCCCGTTCAGTACCTGACCGCGAACCTGGAGCGCGCGCCGCGCCGGGTGCTCAGCAACGCCTTCGGCTTTGGCGGCACCAACTGCAGCCTGGTGCTGGGGCGTGCGGAATGAAGCTCACCGCTTACCTCGACGGCATCGGCCTGATCGGTCCGGGGCTCGACAACTGGCTCGCGGCGCGGCCCATCCTGGCGGGCGTCACTCCCTACGAATCCCGTCCCCTCACGGTGGCCGCGCCGCAATCGCTGCCGCCTGCCGAGCGTCGCCGCACCGGCCTCGCAATCAAGGTCGCGTTGGCCGTGGCGCAGGAGGCCGTCGCCGCCGGGCAACTCGATGCCCGGCAACTGGCCGCGGTGTTCGCCTCCTCCGGCGCCGACAACGACAATTGCGATGCCATCTGCAAGACGCTGGCCTCCGATGACCGCCACATCTCGCCGACCCGTTTTCACAACTCGGTGCACAACGCCCCGGCGGGTTACTGGGGCATCGCGTCCGGCGCGATGACCCCGGCCACCGTGCTATGCGCCCATGACGGCAGCTTTGGCGCCGGCCTCCTGGAGGCGCTGACCCAAGTCGCGGTCGAGGGCTGGGGCACGCTGCTGGTCACCTACGACACGCCCTATCCCGAACCGCTGCACGCCAAGCGCCCGCTCCCCGCTGCCTTTGGCATTGCGCTGGCGCTGATGCCCGAACGCAGCGCGCAATCACTGGCGCGGATTGAAGTCAGCCTCACCGACGCCGCGCCCGATGCGCTGGCCGATCCCGCACTCGAATCCCTGTGCCGCGCCATTCCCGCTGCGCGCGGGCTGCCCGTGTTGCAATGCGTGGCGCGCGGGAAGGGTGGTCGGGTGGTGCTGGATTATCTGGAGCCATTGCGTCTGGACGTGATGATCGAACCATGCCGTTAGCACGCGACCACGCCTGGCTGCTCGCCCACCTCCCGCATCAGGGCCGCATGTGTTTGCTCGATGCCGTCACCGGGTGGGACACCCAGCGCATCCGCTGCACGGCGAGCAGTCACCGTCTTGCCGACAATCCGCTGCGTGCCCATGATCGCCTGGGTGCGGCCTGCGGCATCGAGTACGCCGCCCAGGCCATGGCCGCCCATGGCGCGCTGCTGGTCGCCGCCGACAGCGCGCCGCGTGCTGGTTATCTCACCAGCGTGCGCGGCGTCGATTTGCAGGTCGCGCGGCTGGATGATGTCGCTGCTGATCTCGTGGTCGAGGCGGAACGTCTATCCGGCGACGACAACATCATTCTGTATGGTTTCAGCGTGGCCGCCGGCGAACGGCTGTTGTTGAGCGGTCGCGCTACGGTTGTATTGGATGCAGCCGTATTGGATGCCGGAAAATTGGAGGATCCCGTATGAATTCAACCCAGATGAAGCGCGCCCTGGTCACCGGCGGCAGCGGCGGCATCGGTTCGGCGATCTGCCGCCGCCTCGCTGCTGACGGGTATTTTGTTTACGTTCACGCCAACCAGAATCTGGCCAAGGCGCAGGCGCTGGTTGAAGCAATCAACACCGAAGGCGGACAAGCCGCGGCCATCGCCTTCGACGTGACCGACGCCGACGCCAGCCGCGCCGCGCTGGAGGCGCTGGTCGCCGACACGCCGATCCAGGTACTGGTGAATAACGCCGGCATACACGACGACGCCGTCTTCCCCGGCATGAGCGCGGCGCAGTGGCAGCGCGTACTGGATGTGTCGCTCAACGGCTTCTTCAACGTCACCCAGCCGCTGACGATGGTCATGCTGCGCAGTCGTTGGGGGCGCATCGTCACCATCACCTCCATTGCCGGTCTCACCGGTAACCGTGGCCAGGTCAACTACGCCGCCGCCAAGGGGGCGCTGCACGCCGCAACCAAATCGCTGTCGCTGGAACTCGCCAGCCGCGGGGTGACGGTCAACGCGGTGGCGCCGGGCATCATTCAGACTGACATGATCGACGGCGTGTTCGATGCCAAGACCATCGAAGGCATGGTGCCGATGAAGCGCGCCGGGCGGCCGGAAGAAGTGGCGAACCTGGTGAGCTTCCTCGCCTCGGAGCAGGCCAGCTACATCACCGGCCAGATCATCTCGGTGAACGGCGGCATGATTTGATCCCGCCCGCCCGCGCACGCCCTCGCGTTCCATCAAACCGAGACGCTGCTGTTTTTCACCCTGCTGCAATTGACGCTGATCGTCCTGGCCGGCCGCCTCGGCGGCATGTTGGCGCTGCGTGTCGGGCAGTCACCCGCGGTGGGCGAAATCATCGTCGGCATTCTGCTCGGCCCGTCGCTGTTCGGCCTGCTCGCCCCCGAGCTTTTTCAATACGTTTTTCATTCGACACCCGCAGCGCCGATGCAGATGCTGTCGCAAATCGGCCTGATCCTGCTGATGTTCCAGATCGGCCTTGAATTCGATTTCACGCACCTGACCGAGCGCCACAACCGCCGCGCCGTCACTTACATCGCCAGCGCCAGCATGATCGCACCGTTTGCACTCGGCTTCGGCTTTGGCTGGTTCAGCGCGCCGCTGCTGTCGCCCGGCATTGACCGGCTCGCCTCGGCGCTGTTCATCGCCACCGCCTTCTCCATCACCGCCTTGCCCATCCTCGGTCGGATCATGATCGAGTTCAGGATCACCCGCCTGCCCATCGGCGTCATCGCCATCAGCGCCGCCGCCATCAACGACGTGATCGGCTGGCTGCTGCTCGCCCTCATCACCGCGCTCACCCTGGCTGAGTTCAGTGCCATCGCCTTCGCCATCAAAGTGGCGCTGGTCGGCGCGTTTTTTCTGCTCTGGTGGTTCGTGGTGCGACCGCTGATGAAGCGCATCATCCGCGCCAGTCAGGCGAGCCCAGCGGCCGCCGGCGAAAAATCCTGACGCGGCAAGCTCACCCACAACATGCTCGGCATCCTACTCGCCGGTATTTTCATCTCGGCGATGGCTACCTATCAGATCGGCATCTTCGCCATCTTCGGCGGCTTCATGATGGGCGTCATCCTGCACGACGAGCACGAGTTGATTGAAGCCTGGAAAGAACGCATCGGCCACTTCGTCATGGTGTTTTTCCTGCCCATTTTTTTCACCTATACCGGCCTGCGTACCCACATCGGTAGCCTCGACTCAATGGAGGCGTGGGGCTGGTGCGGCTTGCTTATTGTGCTGGCCACTCTTGGTAAATTTGGCGCCAGCTACGTCTCTGCGCGCTGGGTCGGGATGTCGCATGTTGAGGGCAAGGTGATTGGCATCATGATGAACACCCGCGCCCTGATGGAACTCATCGTCATCAACGTCGGGTTTGACCTCGGCGTCATCTCGCAACAGGTGTTCACCATGCTGGTGCTGATGGCGATTTTCAGCACGGTGATTACGACCCCGGGGCTGCGGCGGTGGTTGCCGAAGATGGGGGTGGCGGTGGCGGGGCGGCATTGATGCGCATTCGATATGCTTCACCACCGTTCGCCCTGAGCCTGCCGAAGCCTGTCCTGAGCTTGTCGAAGGGGGCTGTCAATAGCAGTGAAGGTTTTGGTTAGAGCGCTGACTGTTGGCCGGGCTACCCCCGGCCAACAGTCAGTAGTCCAGCGTAGTTCTCAACCAAACCGCCAACGCTCGTCGGCTCAACCTGGCTTGACCGCCTGATACTCCGCCAGAATCGACAGCGCGCCGGTTTCAATGTGCCGCTTGGCACCCGTAAACCCAGCCTCGACCAAGGTATCAATCACCCCGCTCGGTGGCACGCAGGCTTCGATGGTGTCCCAGTAGTAGCGCCACAGTTTGGCCGATTCGGCGCTGCAGCCGATCAGGCGGGCCAGCAGCGGCACGACACCGCGCATATAAGCCTTGAGCAGCGCCTGGCTCC